>LCJG01000028.1 GCA_000998025.1 Candidatus Collierbacteria bacterium GW2011_GWB1_44_6 | reverse complement strand
AATAACCTTAAACAACCTAATAAGTATTGCGGGGATTGTCTTATTTGGATGGTTTGTTTATGGAATTTATAAACTAAGGCAAAAAGAGAAAGAAATATTTGAGGTAAAAGGCCAACTAGATAATATCGAAAATGACGAGACTTCAAAGCGCACTTTGCACTCAGGAATGGTAAACCAATCGGCTTTTGAGAGAATGACCGAAAAGAGAAGGAAACCTTTAGAGGCTAAACTAGAAACATTAAAGATGGAGCGACAGTTCCTATTAGACAAAATTCCGTTATTAGGTTTATTTAAGAAATAAAATTGCCCAAGACACATGATAAGGACGATAAGGATTTTTGAAAATTTGAGTTTTTTTGACCAAAAGGTGAGAGGGATAAGAGAAAAAATCATGGTAAGAGGGAGAATGATGTTTCTTAAACTGACGGGATGAAAATTTAGGACAAGAAAGATAAGGAGCAAATGATACTGGGCTTGGATGAAATTATTCGGGAACTCGTACCCAAAGACGGTCTGACCAGTGAAGGAATCGAGAAGTATTTGCGGGAGGGAATTGGACCAACGATAGTAATAGAAGTGAAAGAGCCCGAAAAGCCGATCTGGTATGACGGGATTGAAAAGGATCTGAGGATTGTTTCTTGGCTTGATGAGCAACTAAGCAAAGAGGAGATTGAAAGCCGGCCGGCTGCGCTCGAGAGATTGAATAAGAATAAGAAGTTTCCAAAGCTTTCTCAAAATCCTGAGGATAAGAGGGAAGATTTGAACAGACAAAGAGTTCGGGCAGCCTTAGAATATTTGTCCAATGACCAAGTTTCTGATTATGCAAAGAAATATTTTGACTCCAAGGCCAAAGCGGTGGACTATTTAAAAAGTATTGGCATTGAAGAAAAGAAAGAAGAAGGAAGTGAAAAGGTTGAGGAGAAAGTTGAGCAAACTTTGCCAATAGATGAGACTGGTAGGACAAAATATTGGGAAAAAGGAGGCGAACAAGTAAAGGGAAGTGCTTGGGAGGAGGATCCGCTAATTAAAGAAATTTCAACCAAGGCAAACTCTGTGACTTGGGCTGAGCTGGTTAAGATAATTTATGAAATGACGGATGAAATAAAAAGAAGGAATATGATCTTACACTTGCGAAATGCGGCTAAAATGATGGGTGATAAGGCGAGACAAGACACAGACCCAGACTGGGTACTGTATCGTAAATTGCTGATTTCCTTGGGAGTAGAGATATAAATGGTATAATTGAGGCTAGTTATAGGTTGATATATTCCATGAACGAAAACGAAACACCACCTCTGAAAGACTTAATGCCCGAAGACAAAATGGGAATGATGGAATCCGCGAAGGGTATGGGAATGAGGTCTGTGTTTCCCGACGCTGACTGGCAACTTTATGAACAGAGAAAGGCTCAAATGGCTGAAGAACCGGTGGTTCAGGGATCAGAGGTCCGGCCCGCAAATAACTCTGCTAACTTGTTATCTCAGATGGCTGAAAATCCGGAAGCAACGGCTAGAGCAGCAAATTCGTTGGGCGAAGCAGCTGGAATAGCACCTTTTGATGATAGTTTGACAGAAGACCAGAAGATGCGACTACATAGAATGGAGCGATCTATAGATGTGGACCCCAATACTAACAAATCCTACCAGCCGGATCAAATTGAAAAACAAAGAAGAGACTTTGTTGACGAAAATGCTCGTTTGGTTGGAGGAGTAGCAAAAGGAGAACCTGCTGAGACGATACCACCTGAGCCAGAAGAACTAGATCCAAGCGAACCTATTTTAGGAGTAGTCGAGGGTATAGTGGAGCCAGTCGAAGGAGAAAGAACTACTCAAGATATTTTGAATGATTTGAAAAGAGTGGGTGGTAAGATGTTTTCTGACCAAAGAGAGGCTTTGGTAGAAAAACTGCGTGCAGAAGGTGTTAATTTGTCTGACCGTGTGAATGAAGACACGCCAGAGGGTAGATATGAGAGGTGGAGATTGAGAGAAGCTGCAGGTTATGTTGATGGTACCTTTGTTCCTGAGAGAAGAGCTGATGGAACTACTGTGGGTTGGGAAAGTCAAGAAAAGGCTGCAGCATATCTTGAAAATTTGGGGGTGGATTTTGGTTCTAATGATAACAAAGAAACTGAAGAAAAAATTAATGTGGGTGAAACGACAAATGTATTGTCTGATTTAGAAAAAATTCAGAAGCAAGTTGAAACTATTTGTGAAAAAATTCCAAATCCAAAGCATAGAACTATTGAGTTAAATAGGTTGTTGAATAAAATAGATAATCTTGAAGCTAGAGCATGGGTCTTCGAACAATTAAACGGTTTAGAAAGAACTCCTGAAATAGATACGAATAAAGCGGAAGATGATTTGAATTATATTTTAAATCCCATGAACTTTGGTGATAATTTGCGTTTGCGAAGACAAAGGGCAGGCCAGTGGGTGGCGAAATATCTAGAGTTGTATCAGACGACTCAATTAGATGATGGTTCCTTTGAATATCCTGACGAAATAAAAGAACTGATACGGATTAAGGATGGTGAAGATATAAAATTTGGAGAAATTGAAAAAGAAGGAAAGATAAGGAGTGAGGAGGATTTGATAAGAGAATTTTGTTTACAGCAAATATTTGAAATGAGCGGAAAAGAACAAGCTAGAAGCAGTCAAGAGATTTTGGGAAGATTGACAGCAAATAATGGTTTTTTGGTAACTGGATTATTTAAGACTCCTTCTGAAGCACAATCCTTGTTGAGAAGAACGAGGGAAATAGTAGAAGAAATGGGTTTGAATAATTGGATAGCGATTCGTGATGTTCATTCGGCCCATGGAGAACTTAAAAAAGCGAATACTGAAAATTTTAATCAATTATTAAATCCTCAATTAATGGCAGCCCCTTACGTGGAGAGGTTTTTTGCAGGTATCTATTCTGAAAGAGGGGAATATCTTGGTGAAAGAAAAATATTACTTCCCGGAGAGAGCGAGCCTATCAATATTGAAAGTGCCGTAAGTGGTGCCATGCTAGAGCTACGTAATTATTTTGATAAGACTGATTATTATGTTTATGTAGGAGCTGATTCGGCAGTGAAAGCTGATTTGTTTAGTAACTTGAAAATAAATAAATACGTTGGTGAGGTGGCTTTTACTTTGCTTCTTTCAAATATAATGCTGACGGAATGTGAAAAAACCTCAACGGATGATCCATTTTTGTATGTAACTAAAGGAGATGAAAGAAGGATGTCGGCATTTGGTGTAGATCCATCAAAAGATTCAATGGTCAGAGCTCAAGTACAAGCATTGATGGCTCGTGGGTATCGACGAGACCTAATGATTAACCCAGCTACTGGCAAATTTTATAAGCCAGAAGATGGAGACAAATATGATTTTGTAAGAAAAAATGTCAAAGAATTTTTACTTAACAATTTCCCTTGTCATTTAATTTCAACAGGTAGATCAGGTGAAGGTTTGGCCCACTTAGAAGGTGGTGACTGGTTGAAATGGAAAGCGGATCATACTTTTACGATTGCTGAAAGGAATCATGAGATAGAAGAAATAAAGAATAATAGAGGACGTATACTTAAGGTGGCGGCTGATAACGGTATAGACGAAGCGCAATTAGTTGATTTGGCAAGACAGGCAAAGGTCAAGGGATCTGATGAGGAAAGAAAATACAATTTACTAAAAGATATAACGTTAAGTCAAGTTATAGCTAATGATACCGAAACGAGAATTGAAGAAATACGACAGGCAGTGGCAATACTTGAAGCATTTAAGACGGCAATGAAACCAGAATCAGGTGTGAAAACCTTATTGGCTTTAAGGGCTGCACTCGCGGTAATGTCAAAGGTAAAATATAGCAGTGAGGGCAGAGTGAATAGCCGTGGATTAATAGATGCGGAATTTGGCTATGGTGAACCAGATAAACGGGTTCCTTTATCTCATGATGAATGGGCAACGAAAGCCATGTCAACTGCATGTATGGTATATATGCTAACGCATTCTGGATCAGATTATATGAATGAGTCTCCTTTAAATCTGAGATTAATGGCAAAGGTAGCAAGAGAAATGTTAAGCCACAATCCCCTCAATGATCAAGATGCTTATTTTGGATTTAACCCAAACATTAGGAATGGATATCGGCAAAGATTTGTAAATTATGTTAATAACCTGTTGAAGTGGACGAAAGATGTATATTTCTATGCAAGAGATAATGAACTAAATAACCTACCCGATTGGTATAATACCGAAGGGGGTTTGTCCGATGGTGTAATTAAAGCGGCAAATGAATCTTACAAAATGGATGAAATAACAAGGAGAAAACCTTCAACTGAGTGGGAAAAGGTGAAAAAAGATTTGGGGTTTAACTGATTTTTATTGAACAAAGAACCTATTACATCATACTTGGAACTTGAGATCACTGTATGTGGGCTTATCCCCCCGTGCTTTTAAGGAGAGCATCTGTTGTTGGTTTAATATGTTGACCTGGAGTTTGTTCATCTAAAAATTCAGAAACAGGTCTGGTGTATTTTTTAAAGGGAAGTTTGTATCCGGATTGAGACCAAGTGTCCTGCAGTCCAATTCCACTCTTGAGGGCGTCGCCGATGGCCGAGCCATAGGGGAAGGGAGGAGTCTTGAGAGCTTTTTCGACCATTTCACAGTATTTACTGGACATGAGAAGGAGGCCAAAGCCAATGGCAGCGAGGATAAGACTGCCGACACTACCAGCATAGGTCCCCGTCTGTGCTCCGCCAGTAGTTACGATGGAACTGGAAAAAGGAACGGTCATGGGAGGGGTCCAGATGTTGCTAATGGTGGAGAGTTGTTTTACGCCGAGGAGTGTTTCAATACCAATCGTACCTACATTGGCATTGAGGAGAGCGTCGGTGGCGGCAAAGAGGGAAATTATTGGCTGGCACATGAGAGCATAGGACAGAACAAGAAAGAATGAGGCGACGGGGAAGACAGCTAGGTTGCCGATCAAAGTCATAAGCCATGAGTTGAGGGCGTTTGAGCCAGGTAAGAGATTCCCCAGGAGCAAGATGGGACTAAAGATGAGGCTAATGATGACACTAAAGTAGGCTTGGAATAATTTCATTATTAATTTGAAGTAAGAAAAGCCAATGGCGAGAAAAATGATGATGATAATGATAACGCCAAAGAAACCTGCGCTGGGAAGAAAGAGGCTGATGCCACCTACTACCCCAGCTAGGACAGCTCCAGTGGCTCCTCCAATGAGCAAATTGAAGACGATAAAGGGAGAAACCATAACCGCAACGAAGGTGTTGAGGAGGAAGGAGCCGATGGCACCAAAGAAGGATTGGCCTCCGGCGACTAGAGGGAGAAAATCGATACCAGTAAGGATGTCTCCGGCTACAAGAACATTGATTAGCATACCGGAGATGACCGTGGAAAAGTCAATCAATAAACCTACAATGGCGTAGGAGAAAGTGATGAGTATCAGTGTAGCTATGAGTTTGGGGATGGCGAGCTGAATGGAGGCGGCGGTCTTGGCGTCTATTTTGATGCGGAACATAATCATGACTCCGTATAGGACAAAGCCGAGAGCGAAGAGAAGATAGGCAATATTACGAAAAGCACGCCAGAGAGGAAGGATGGGAGAGAGAGCCTGGAACCCGTAGCCAGGTCCGGCGGCGAAGGCCTGGTCGATAACTTGATGGCTCTTAAGATTGGAGGAGACATAAGCTAAGTAATCCAATGAACTGGCTGGTTTGGTGGTAATGAGGCCGGTGGTTACAGAGGCAAGGATGGGGATGAGTCCTTGGTCTGTGGCAATATTATTTGGAGGAGTTTTTCCTTGAGTCAGAGAATCATGTAGGATAACAAGGCCCTTAAGTAGCTTGGTGATAGTATCGAGAAAACTGTAATATTGAGGACCAATTAAGTACTCAATTCCTTGCAGGAAAATGATGTCCGAAAAACCAACACCGTCACCGCTGAGGGTATCAGTTCCCTCGGCACATTTGCCCGAGTACCAGGTTTCAAGGTTCATGAGATCCCCGGAGCGTTTATCGCAAAATTCTTTGCCGTAGTCAAAGATGGTTAGGGGTTGAGTGGCTAGATCGAAAAGAAGCGGAGCGGCATGAGTTTGGGGCGCAATAACTAATGAAATAAAAATAAAAAGAGATAGAAAAAGAAGACTGAAGGTTTTTTGCAGCGGTCGCATAACAATAAAATTATACAGGAAAGAGCGATATTTTAAATTGCACATTGCAGATTGATGATATTAGTCTGGATTGCTTCGGCTCGAGTACGAGACTCGCAATGACGAAGAGGGTGGAAGGAGATCCCTCCACTGCGGTCGGGATGACGAGTGCGGGAGATGGACTCTGGGTCCCTTCGAGAATACTCAGGGCTGGCTTACCCGGAATGACGGATGGTGGAGGGAGATTCCTCCACGCGCTTCGCTTGGTCGGAATGACGAGGTGTTAATTGAGAAGATTCATGGTGGTGACCCAGTAAGTGGCGGTGTCTTGGATGTATTGGCGATTGCCGAAAATAATTTGCAGATTTTTTAGAATAGCCCCCCGGGAGTCTATTTGCCTTTTTGCTTCAAGGAAAGATTCTTTGAAAGCGATGGCATTGGGGCCGGATAAGGTCTGGTCGTTATAATTTATGCCGTATATTTCCAGACGGATGGCTGAAGCAGGGTCATGGGACAATGAATAAATATTGATGGTGGTGATGAGACCAGATGAAGTTTGAATATCTTCTGTCCTCAAAGGAAAGGCGGCGTAAATTTTTTCTTTTTCAGCAAAAGAAATTTCGTCTGATACTTGTTTGGTGGCCTCTATGGTATTGGTTTGTTTGGGAATTCCTGCCAGTGGCGTAATTTCGACATCCGGCCGTGGAGTGATAATTAGAGTTGGTGTTGCCGGAATTAGGGGAACTGTCTCACTAATTACAGGTCTTTGAGATCGGTATTGTAGGATGCCGATAACAATAAAAGCGATTAAGAGGGCGAGAGAGAGCAGCGGGAGGATGATTTTTTTGTTCATTTGTTAGGTTTAGTAGAATTAGTAGCTGATCCCTGAAGGAAAAGGCTGATGGCGACGGTGAGGGTGCCGGGGCGAGTGTCGATGTAGGGTTTTGTCTGGGTACAGTCGTACATATATAGAATATACATTTGATCATGAACTGGGGATTTCCAAAGATTGGTGACATAGGGGTCGTCGTAGCCGGTGGAAGCAGGAGGACAGTAAGAGTAGTTGAATTGGTAGGGGAATCCCTGAGTGCATAAGGCCCGACACGAGCCTGCCTCGACACCTCGTGGGCTACAGATGCAAGCTTTGGGATCTGAAGCACAAGCAACTGTTTGTCCGCAACGATCAGTGGTGGCGGCTGGACAGCTGTAACTGCCACCAGTTTGGCAGTTTGAATTACCACCACCATTGTAGTAGGAAAGGGCTTTGATAAGCTGATTGAGGGCAATAATTTTTCCACCTGCTTTGCCCATTAACTCTTCTGCTGCTTGAATGGCGGATTCCTTTAATGATCTTCCTCCCAGGGGGGCACCACTTTGCAAATCTTGGTCGGGATTGTTGTCTCCTTCTTTGAAATGAATACCAGCTAAAACTTCACAGGGAACTCCGGTGACTTTTTCGGCTTCTGCGTAGGCAGAGATGACTTCCGGGGTAAGTTTGGGGTTAATAAAGGAATTAAAATAGCTAGTTCCAGCGGCGGAAGGTTTGTCAGGATTACCAACAATCTTCTTGAAGGCTTCTCCACTGCAAGTATTGGTGGGGGATTGTTCGGGGAATTTCAATTGGCATCTGGGGGAGTTTTGTAGACCAAAAGGTACGGTCCAGCAGTTTTGAAGCATATGCATAGAGTCTTGAGCTAGATTGTTGATCCGGTTGATGGGCTCAGCAGGGTTCAGAATAGTACTATCTCCATTTGGTCCGGTGGCGGTATCGGTTAAGTTGCCCTGGGTTTGAGTATCTTGAGTTCCATCGGGATTGGTGACGGTGGCAGTGTTACCACTGAGATAGGAAACAAAGTTTTTGGCTAGCGGAGCGTCGATGCTGGCGTCGGTAATCTTGCTAGCGCCAGCAGGAAGCATCATTTTATAGAAAGAGTATTTGTCATTGTTAGCGGTCATTTCTTTGATGTCCGTTTGTTTGGGATTGTTGAGGACATTTAACCCCTTGCCGTGTTTTATGCCGGTGACACTCCACTTTCTGGTATAGCACAGGTCGCCTAAGACATAATGAGCATCATCAGTGGGGCAGGGTTCAAAATGAAAGCCGCAGTCCCGCCCAATGATATTGCCCCCGGAATCTTTGATGTTGATACAGGTATTTTTCCACATCGGTCGGTGTTCAGGATCGTAATTCCAAGCAAGCTGCTTGCCGGTAATCCAGACTACTTGATGATGATCGTCTAGTGGTCCATCCTTGGTACCCTTGGCGTCGGCGGCTGTTTTGGGGGAAAGTAAGTGATAGCTTAGTGGGAGAGGGCAACCTGCCGGATTGTCGTAAACTTCTCTAATAATCTTAATATCGTTGTCGACATCAATGTCGGTGTAACCCTTCTTTTTGTCTTCGTCAGTAAAGAAACTTCTAACTTTTGATGATATCCAGCCGAAGGGGTTAGTAATAAAGGCGGCAGCTTCTTCGGTAATGGTGTCAAGTAAGTTGCGTTTTGAGATTTTGATTTCCGGTAGATCTTCTGGTTTGTTGCCAAGTTTGTAATCTGTGAGAGCCTGGTCGTTGATGATTTTTTCTGTCATCCACTGCGGCTGTAGGGCGGTGAACATGCCAAACTTCGGAGAGAGGAGTCCGTCGTAGATAGCGCCGACGTAAGGAAGATTCTCCCTGGAGACATTGGTAAGGGTTGGTTTGTCAGTGCCATATCTTGGCTTGTTTAGAATATCTTTGAGCCAAAAGTCATACTTTTTTTTATATAGTTGATCTTCGAACTCGTCCTTTTTTTTGAGGATATAGCCTCTGGTTCCGCTAAAATCAAGGGGCACAAAAGCGTTGTAGGGGCCATCTAGGTCATAATTGAAGGCGGCCATAACGAGATTGTAGGCTTGGATAGCTTCGGTGGCGCCAGGAATATTTAGCTCCAGGGCGGTGTCGAGAAGGTCTTGGAAGATGGGCTTGAGCTCTCTTGTTGCTTGAGCAAATTCGGGACAGACGGGGTATTTGGTAAGACAGCCAATTCTGATAAAGGGAAAATGAGTAAAGAAGATAACTTGTTTACTTAGGGCGTCGTAGAGACTTTTAAAATCAGTCTCTTTTTGGAGACCATTAGTATCGGTGAAGTTGAATTTGATATTTAGAATTAGATCGTCGTGAGCCATGTTGAGGATAAAAGAACGGAGATCGGCTTGGTTATTCGCCGGAAGTAAGCGCCAATAGGTTCGATAGGCTTCCCGATTTTTGTCTTGGAGATTATCCGGTCTACCAAAGAGAGCGTTGTAGAGATAGTTTTGGGCTAAAAAATCGATAGAATTGTCTGCTTCGGCGGCGGTGTTTGGGCCATAGCTGCCGAGCTCTGCATCCCGAACATCGGTATAGACTAGCATTGCGACGGTGCAAGCATCATCTTCACCTCCTGGTGCAGGAGGTCCACCAGGGCCAGAATTGCCAATGCCACACATGTCAAAAGGCTGTTCATCTGGTTTACCGTGAAGATAGCGGGTACCCTCGTAGCGGACTACTGGCTCGTAGATACAGGTCTTCTCGTAGAGCGTAATGTCGGTTTGGGTGGACTTGAAGTTGTTCCAGCAGGAGCTGTTTGGGGGGAAAACTCCGGTGGGGTCGCATTTGGGAGGGACATTGACACTGCCAATATCATTGGGGTCTAAGTCTTCGGGAACACAATGAAGGTCGATGTCTCCCGGATATTGAACACAAATTTCGCCGGTGAGACACATGGTATTGCCGCAGGGTATACCGATGGGTGGTCCGGGATTGGGCCCTGGCTGAATCAGGGCTGGTGTTTCCGGAGTTGGGGTGGGAGAAGTGGCTGGACTGGCAGCAAAAGAGGATCTGGCTAACAGGAGATCAAATAGAATCAGTGGCAATATGATAAAAACAAATTTCTTCACTAAAGTAATTATACGAGAAGCGAATCGTTAGATAAACTTGAGATTGGTGACATCGGCACCGGTAAAGTTTTTGATGA
>LCJG01000027.1 GCA_000998025.1 Candidatus Collierbacteria bacterium GW2011_GWB1_44_6 | reverse complement strand
AAGCCTTTGTCAAAAGCACAATGAGCATCTACCTTCATGATGTATTTGGAGTTACTTAGCCGGCAGAGTTGATTGGTCATGGCTCTTTGACCGATTGGTTCGGAAACATGAAAGATGGTAACTCTGGGATTATCTTTTATCGGTGGCTCCGCCCAAAGTCCGTCTAGTCCGACGATGATTTCAGTATTGGCTTCGATATTGGCAAGAATGTCCTCAATGGTGCGAGAGAGAAACATTTCGTTCCTCGAAGGAATAAGAATTGATAGATCGTAGTTCATGGTTTGTTTGGTTGAGCGACTTGTTCTTGGCTCAAATTGTGGAATAAACCCTTTGGGTTCAGATTTCCGTCTATATGATAGCGTCCAATGGGGAACATGTAAATCCTTGAGCCGACGGCGGGTAATATACCTAATTTTGCTGCGTAACGATTCCAGCGGTGATTTAGGTCACCATCTTCTCCTCCCCGACTAGGGGCATGATGGCCATAGGTACAATGTCTGATACTGTTCCCACCAAGCATATCAAAGGTTGATTTTTTCATGGTGTAGGTGTTGCCGTGGACACTGGCATAGAGACCACGTTTGGTTTTGAGCCTGGTGACGTCCAACCCGTATTCTGCCAAGACCTCTGGCTCTTGTGAAAGAGTGCCATCTGCCAAGAGGACGCCAAAATATCGAGGAAAGATCATTTTGTCTCCGGTAAAACGGTAGCTATCCAGGATAGCCTCCTCGGAAAGAATGTGATCGATGTCGGTGCATAGAATATAGTCACCTTTGGCAAGCTTAACCCCTTCGTTGCGGGCTAGTCCTTGAGTCCAGGGACGTTTGTCATGGGTGTGGTGAAGGGTAAGATTACTTAGCTCGTAGTCCTCGATTTTGTGTGGGGGATTACTACCGTCGTCGATCAGGATAAATTCAATATCGTTCGGCAGATTCATCGCTTGAAAATACTTAACTTGTCTGGCTACCGCTTCGTGGCTGTTATAGACGGCAATGATGACAGATAGTTTCATTATTTGAACTTTGTCAAAGCGTGAAAATTGCTGAGTACACTGGTCCAAGGCTCGGCTTTCTTGTAATCAAAACGATATTTAAAAAGGGGATAGATGCGGGGATAGTCGTAGCCTTTTTCCGATCTGGGCTCGGTGTCGTGGGCGACGATATACTCAGCCTTATCTTTCAGTCTCTCAATTTCGATTGCACGTCTCAAGTGAGGTGAATGATCGATAAAGGCCAAGCCCCAGTGTTTTTTGTCCAGGGGGATTTTGTCCCAGTTCTCTACAAAAATAATGTCGTGGTAGTCGGACTGCAGTCTTTTGGCTCTTTCGAACCACTTGGGATCCGTTTCATAAGAGACTAGCTTCCGGCCCGAGATAGCACAAAGCCAGTCCAATATGGTGGTAGAAAAATAGCCAGTACCGACTTCCAGAACATCACCTTCGGAAAGGTCAAAGGCTCTGACTAGAACGGGAACGTGAGTAGCCATGCGGGCAATTCTTTTCATAAGATTAGTTTATTTTATTGATAGTATTATGTTTTTACCCACATCCAGGTGGGACTTTTGGTGTCTTTGGTAAGAACAAACCATGGGTTTATGGCGTGTTCCTTGGTCCAGCCGGTTACAGCTTCTTCAACTTGAATTATTAAATTATTTTCTCTGCAACTAAAGAAGTCATGTCCGGATATTATGCCACCCTTCCTGACTTTTTTGCTCCAATTTTCAATGTCTTTTGTGCAATGTTCGAAGTCGTGATTTCCGTCGATGAAGATAAAATCCAGTGATTCATCCTCAAAATCATTAACAGCATCTTCGCTCCATTTTTTTACCAAATGGCAGTTGTAAGGAGCCAGTCTCTCAACCGCTTGATTATATATCCTATTGTAACGTTCCTGTTTCCCCTTAATGTCTACGTAGCCTGGGTATTTTTTCCAAGCATCTATGGCAAACAGATTTAAACTTGGATTGGCTTTACATAATTCCTCCGAATATATTCCGGCGAGTACCCCGATTTCGGCTCCGATATTGAACTTTAGTTCTTTATAAAGCGTGGCTAGATCAATCCGATCCAATTGAGGCACGAATATCGGAGAAGATTGACTGATATCGAGATTGTATTTGCCGGTAAAGTAATCTAGGGCTGTCGGTTTATTCGTGGTTCGTTTTTTCATGAGATCGGATTTTCAATAGTTTTATGTTTTTACCCACATCCAGCTAGTTTCGTTTCTGTTAATTGGGCTCTTGAGTATAAACCAGGGTTCAATATTGTATTTCTTTGTCCAAGCGTTGACTGCTTCGTGGACTTGAACATACTCACTCCTGACGCTGTAGTCATGGCCGGATACTATGCCACCTTTCTTGACTTTTTTGCTCCATCCGGCGATGTCGGCTGTAACACTTTCATATCGATGATCGGCATCAATAAAGACAAAGTCCAGAAAACCATCTTTGATGTCTTTCAAGGCGTCCATACTCCATTTTTTTATAATGGTGTTGTTTGGGTACTGACCCAGTCTATTTATTGCCTCTTCGTAAATAGGGGGATAGTGATGAGCCCGTCTAAAGTTTTTCTTTAGTGGATAGAACTGCCAAGCATCGATGGAGTAGAGCTTTAGGTCCGGGTTGGAGCGACAGAGAATTTCTGAGTAAACACCACCCAGAACTCCAATTTCGGCGCCCTTCTTAAACTTCAACTCATTGAATAAAAGTGGGAGATCGGTTAAACGATTGCACTCTAGGGTAATGGGGGAGTTTTGACTAGAATCTATCTTATATTTTTTCAAGATATATTTAAGAGTATCCATTTTATGCTTCTTAACTAATTAGTTGTTAAATAGTTTTTCTCTGAGAACCCTGGCCTGACCCCAAAGTGGCAATGTGGATTGGGGTGGGACGGTGCGATTTAATTGGGTATATCGTCTGACACCAAGGGTGGTTTTAAAAGTTACTACCGGATTTTCCGAGGTCCAACTATAGTTCGAGTCTGTCCGAATTGCAAAGCTCTTGGGAGTGCTGTCGTCCTGGGTGGACCATTCTTTTCGGCCGGAAAGTCCGTTGCGGATTGTTTCCAGCCACAGTTCTCTGTCTACTGCTTGGGCACAGTCCGAAAATTTTTTAAAGTAATACAAAGGATTTCTTTTTTTTTCATCCAGGTAATATTGGACCCAGACATTGTCGTAACGATAGACATGACCTTTTTCCGGTGGGCGAAACTGAAAGTATTCCGGTGGGTAAAGACAGTCGGCTTCTGCAGTGAGAACATAAGGGGTGGTGATTTCTTTTAAACCGATTTCGATTTGTCTAAATTCATTAGCATAACAACTGTCATGTTTGCCGACACAGATATTTTTTCCAAATCCCGGAAGTGGATCTTGGGTAACGGATACTAGGGGAAGGCCACCAATATTTTCCAGTAGTTTTTCTCGAACGTGCCTTTCAAATGTAGGATTTTCGACGCTTGCGGAATAATAGAGGACGGTAATGTCGTTCATGCCTTTACGTAAAGCCAGCCGGGGTGCTTATCTTTGCCGATGATAAACCAAGGGTGGATTTGATAAGACCGGCACCAGCCGGTAACGGCATTGATAACTCCCATGTCAAAACGGCGCCAGTTATGTGACCAGTCTTCGAAGTCGTGTCCATAGACAACCCCGCCTTTGCGGACTTTTTTGGACCACAAGGCGATATCCTGCACGGTATATTCAAAGGCGTGGTTACCGTCGATGTAAACAAAGTCCAAGCTTTCGTCGGCAAACTTCTTTACTATTTCGTTGCTCCACCCCCTGATAAGAGTGCAGTCGTAATCTTTGGTTCTCTCAAGAGCTTCTTTTTGTGCTTCAGAAATATCAGTCTTGCGATAATCACGGTAACCTGGGTAGATTTCCCAAAGATCGATACCGGACAGTTTTAGTCCCGGGATGGCTTTGAGCAATGTCTCCGAATAGGCACCTCGGTAAACGCCAATTTCGGCTCCAATCTTAAACCCAAGTTCCTTAAATATTTGAGGAATATCAGTTTCTCGGCTGATAGATAGCTTAAAAGGAGATTCTTTGGTGATATCAATACCATACTTATTGATAAAATAGGCTAAAGTATCCATGAATACTAGACAATTCCCATCCTTGCTTTTAATTCGGAAGCGGTTCCCCAATAAGGCAGAGATTTTTTGGGAAAAACGTTTCGGAGGACAGAGGGGAAACGGCGAAGACCGCTAGTGGACTTAAAATTTAGAACGGGGTTGTCCGAAGTCCAACTTCCCCGATCGGTAAAGACCGGAGGAAATGATGTTTCCTCCCAGCCTTCCTTGCCTTCCAGGGCTTTTTTAATTTGTGCGATCCAAAATTTGCGGTTGGCCATTTGGGCGTATTCGGAGGGACCTTTCTTCCAGTACTTGTCGCCCAGTACCCAAACATTGGAGTAGCTATAGACACGGTCTTTGGTGGGAGGGGTGAAGGAAAAATACTCCGGAGGATAGACGTAGTCGTCTTTGGCCACAATGGCCCATTCGGTCTTGGCTGCCTCCAGACCTTTGAGGATTTGTCTCAAAGTGGTGGACTCGCTGATGGGTACGTTACCGACATTGATATTTTTACCCAGCTTGATCGGTCGTCGAGAAACGGAGACGATGGGTAACCCCTGACTATTTTTGACAAGTTCTTTCTTGATGTGATTTTCAAACTTTAGTTCTTCGACGTTACTGGTGACATAGATAACTGTTGAGTTAGGTTTTTTCATACTACTTCCTATTATAGCGGTAGGTGCAACCGGCCAGAGTTGTTCTTTCCAATTCGCAGGCCAGCCGGGAAGTGGAGCAAACTTTTCAATGAGACCGCAAAAAAATTCTTTGTTCTCAACGATCCACTTATTGTAAGAATAGGCGTAACTGCGCCGGTTTTCTTCTCGGCTTAGATGGTACATCCTGCCGTGAGCCACTCCTTTGTGTAGATGGGCGTACCAAGTGTTCTTGTTAGTGACGACCCGGCCGCCATTTTTCCAGGTGGTGAAAGAAATCTCTTCAGCTTCTTGACCCCAGCCGGTGTAGCCTTCGACCTGCATAAAGCCCATTTTCTTGAACCACTTCTTCGTCATAAACCAGCAGGATCCTTGAAACTGGATAGTGTCGTCAATGGGGATGTCCCATCTTGATAGAGTCCGAGCGTCCCATTTAAATCCATGTATAGAGTGGTCTTTGAGCATAGGAGGAAACATGAAGTATTCGTAGTCGATGGGGGGGCGGTTGTCACTCTGGGGTTGCAGGGACCATTTATCGGCGTCAAGTCTGTTTCGGCGAGGTATTTGAACCCAATTGGGTTTATGGTCTTTGGCAAGTTGTGTATCAAAACCCTTAGCCATCATGCAGTGGGCATCCAGAGACATTACATATTCTCCTTTGGCTTGCGATACGGCTAAGTTTATACCTTGTCGTTTTTGTGAGTAGGGTACTGCGGGCAAGTGGATATATCGAACTCTGGGATCATGAACAATTTCGTTTTTAGGAAGTTCGTATCCGTCGAGAATGGGTAGGATTTCAATATCTCCGGTGGCTTTTTCCAGCACATCGAGAATGGTCTTCTGTAAAAACTTTTCGGTCTTCGAAGGAATGGCAATGGTTAACATTGGTCATATTTATACCACATCAACCATTGAAGATCTTGTTGTAGTAGTCGTAGTGGAGTTTGTTGCGTACATCCCAGCTGGCGGTGTAGTTCCCGTCACCTTTGACATAGCGGAAAGTGCCTGAGTGATTTTGCATAATATACCAAGCACCGTCGTTCTTAACGAAAGAATAATACGAGGGGATTCCGGCATCGTCGATGTCGGTGATGCTATAGCCGTCTGTGGGATGTTTTTCGGCCGGGTCGATAATTTTTCCGGTGGTGTCTTTGATGCCGACGGTACCGGTCTGGCCTCCACCACCCAAGAAAGTGTCTCTAGCCTTTCGGCTAAAAAGTGACATTAACAAAAGCGATATTCCGGTGGTGCCGATTAGTTGCAGAAAGAGACGTTTGTTACTGTCAGCCACCCCTTTGACGGTTGCTTCTTCGACATCCTCCTCACTGTCTTCATTTACAGATGCTTGCCTAGACCGACGTTTTGTTGATGAAGTGTGGAAGTATCTTGGATGAATTATGATCTCAAAGATTCTGGTACCAAAGAAGAAAACTAAGGGTAAGTAGATAAAACTGCTTAGAAGCTGGTTGGTAGTTTGAGCAGAAAAAATGCCGACCACCATGATAAATAGACAGGTTAGGAAGCTGTAGACAATGAGTATTTTTTCAGATTTCATTTTAGGATTAGTAAACTTATTCTGAAAAGTATTAGTACGATAGCAAAACAAAGAAGAACCAGATTGATAAGAAAACCGGTTTCGGACTGATTAATAAAAGTAGTAAGGGAGAAATTTTCAAAATATGGATGGTTGTGGCGATCTAGGTTTAGTAATTTTTGGAGATGAAGGTGGGCATTTGAGCTTAGTTTGATCGCAAAAAACAAAGCAACGGGGAGAAAAAGGAGAAGGATTATCAGACTGTTTGGGTCACTCTGATTTAAAAAGGCGGAAACAACTAAGTAAAATGTCAAAATTGAACCATAAAGAAAGAGGCTGCGGTCGATAATCTGTCTATTGATCTTCATGTAATGCCGATTGTTAGATTATCTTTTAATAAAACCACCAAATTGGTACGAAATAAGGAGTAGTATGGCAATGAGAGTTATTCTTGCGAGCTGTGCTATGGGCGAGAAATTTTGGGTCAAAACAATATCGGCGATGATTATCAGCAGAGAAATAGTGATGAGAATACGAGTGACTTTGGTGGCTAGAGTGGGAGAGGACGTATCGATGACAATTGCGCTGTCTTTGAAAGAGGCTTCGTCGTGATTGGAAAGCTCGCTCTCAATCAGGGTATCGTCCGGCAGTTTGCTACCCAAAAAGGTTTCCAGCGACTTGGCAGGAATGATGAAAGTGCCCCGAATATCACCCCTGGCGGCTTTTATTCTGCCTTCATTGAGATATTTATACGTAGTATTGGTGGACAGGCCAAGAATTTTGGCGGCCTGCTTGACGTTATAAATTTTGTTTGACATCTTTATTAATCATCTTACCAAAATTTACAATGGAAGATATTGAGGACTTAAGGCATCTAGCGATTGAAAATAAAGGAGTTTATTTGAGTTCTTTATCCTTAGATTCGGCCCCTTCTTTGAAAGCCGTGCGAAATTGCTTGATGGAGTCGATAAGACCCCTGGTAAGCTCAGGAAGTTTTTTGCCTCCAAAAAGTAAAAATAGCACAAAACCAACCACAACTAGTTCTGATGAACTAATATTACCGATCATTTACTTTGTTCCTTCATAATTTAACAATACTACAAACCCCGCCGGAGCGGGGTTTTGGATTTTATTTATCCTTGACTGCGTCTTTAAGATCCTTGGCGGCATCTTTGAAATCTTTGCCGGTATCACCAATGTTCTTGCCGACTTTTGGGAGTATTTTGCCTCCAAATAATACGACGAGGACAACAACGATGACCAAAATTTCCGGCCATCCAATATTTTTAAACATATTATTTACTGTTAGTAATTATTAATGATCATATCACTACTCACTTTTTGACGCTTGGCGAAACTCTCTGATAGCTTTGGCGATTCCTCGAATAAAATTTGGAAGCGCTTTACTGCCGAAGAGAACTATGAGGACAATGGCGACAATGATGATTTCATTTAGTCCAATATTAGGCATTACCGGTTTCACCCCCCTTCGTTTTTTCTTCCGGAGAAGAGGATTTGTCATCCTGATCGTCATCACCGGTGATATCGTTTAGTGCGCTACTGATCTCTTTTTTGACTTTTTTTATCTCCCTGCTGGATTCCCCGAGGCCACGAGCAAGCTCGGGTAGTTTTTTACCACCAAAGAGAAAGAGCAAAGCTAAAATAATTACAATGACCTCGCCTGAGCCAATATTGCCAAACATACACTTATTATATAGATTTATTAAGTAGGAGTGCAACCTCAAAAAGAGTGATGGGAACAAAGGTAAGTATTCCCAGGGAGACAATGTCGGTCGGTGGGAGAAAGGCGGCCATGATAAGAACCAGAGGATAGATAAGCCGGCGGTTTTTGGCTATGGTTTGTTTCTTGAGTATTCTTAATTTAATAAGCAGGGTGACGAGGACCGGTATTTCAAAGATTAGTCCAAGAGAGACACCCATGATCAGTGTTTGCGAGAAAAAACGGCTGATATCCCAGATATTGGTCACGCTGAAATCGATGGCCGTCTTGGAAAAGATATTGATCACCAACTGCATTACCCAAGCCCCAAAACCAAAGCCGAAGATGAAGAGACCTAGGGCAAGTGGAACAAGTCTGGTAATGAGTTTGAATTCTTTGTGACCAAGAGCGGGCTTGAGAAAGCCTAGCAGGTAATAAATAAAGAGAGGAAAAGCAACAATGACACCGGTAGCGATGCCGGTGTTGATAGCCAAATCAATAAACTGATAAGGTGAGGAAAGGACTACAGTGATCCCTTTGAGATTAAAGATGCGCATGATAAAGGTCAAAATCTTCTGATAGTATAGAAAACCAGATAAGGCCGATATGAGGATGACGACGAGAAGAATGGTGAGTTTTTTTTGAATTTCTTGGAGATAGGGGAGAAACTTGGCGATAGTATCGTCGACAACCGATCCCGGAGTGGAGTCTTGAGTGGTTGCTTTGGGAGTAACGATATCTGATGGCACAACTCAATATATCATGGTGAACTTCACTGCGGAGATTTTTATTTCCGTAGAATTATTTTGGCGAGTATTATAACTACGGTGAGAATTATAAGAGAGGTGATGCTTCCGGAAACGGGATTGGCATAGAGATCACTAAAACTAAGCGTAGAGTTGATGAAGGGATTGTTGGCTGTTTCAGGCAATCTGGCTTTTATTTCGATAGCGGGCGGAGAGACCGTACCCGTTTGTAAGGTGGTCGCATCAATAGCATCAGTAAAGACAACCCTTCGATCCGGATAGGTATCGTTTTGTTTATTCCAGACTCCGTCGCAGGCAATGAGGTTTAAATGAGCTTTGTTGTCTTTGCTCAAAAACACTTCGGTGGCGTCAGCATTGCGGTCATATATTTTGACGGTCCGAACCACAAAAGACAGGGTTTTATTGAAGTCGTCGACGACTTGAACATGGTCACCTATTTTTAGCTTGTTCAGGTTGTAAAAAACTTTGGTGGTGCCGTTATCTATACCATAATGGCCTCCAATCACCGAGCTTCCGATCTGGCCGGGAGGCGGACCCAGGGCGAACCAAGCCACATTTTTTGAACCGGCGGGGACGTCCATCCTGCCGTCTGGGGTGATAAAGGCATCTTCGATGGCAGCATCGACGTTGATCGATGGGATTTGAAGCCGCACTGGAAGGCCACCGGCAAGACCTTGCTTCCTGAGTTCTGAGTAGGCGTCGGAAACGGTGACTTGGCCAGCCGAACGAAATTGTTGGGGGAATTTCCAACCAAGTTCTGAGTCTTGGACGGCACTACCGGCAATGTATGTGGTTTGGGGTGAGAAGAACTGATAGTAACTAAGTAGCGTAGCGCCAATAAAGAGCCCAACGACAAACAATGACCTAATCAATCTTTTGGAATCTATCAACACACTTTAATATTAGCAAAACGTAAAGCGTGAGTAAATGAATTACTTTTTGATTATTTTTATCTGGGGAAGTCTATCCTTGAAAAGATTATAAAAGATGACGAACAAAAACAAGCCGGAGATGATCCAAGGGAAAATATTTGTATCGATGCAGACTTGTTTGTTTGCTCCATCACTTCCGCCTGCTTCGGGTAATCCAGGTACCAAAACGTCCGGGTCGTTAAGATTGATAAGGCAGGTTTTGTCTCCTACGGTCGTAGTAACATTTCCACTGCTATCACAGTCGCCCTGGAAGCTGAGTGTGTAGGAGCGGGTGTTTTCAACACTGACGTTAAAAGTTCCCATGCTTAAGCTGAAGATGGTACCGGGGGAGTCCGAGGAAGGTGTGGGACTTCCGGCTACGTCGGCTTCACCGATAGTGACACGGTTGGAGAAGTCGGATGGGGTTAATTTACCTCCGTTGTCGTTCGTTACTTGGGTGATAAGTATGAGTCTAGCGGGGCGGTCATTGCCGGTAATAAGACAGGTTTTTTCATCGCTTGCAAGAAGGGTAACATTGCCGTCTGAATCACAGTCTCCTCCAAGACTTGTGAAGTATTTCTCGTAGGGACCGGAAGAGATGGTGTATGTACCGGCATCTAGAGTGAAGAAATTTCCGGGGTCCTTTGATCCTGGCAACGGGCTTCCGGAAATGTCAGATCCAAATCTTTTTACATTGATACTAAGATCAGAAGGATTCCAGTTTCCTCCATTGTCGTTAATGGTACTAGTGACTATACGTAGATTGGCTGCGCTAGCTACGGTGCTTGAGACAAACAAAAACAATACAGGAAGAAGGGTGAAAAGTAATATCCGACGGATGAAAATAGAACGCCTGTTATTCATACTTATCAGTGTATCTTTTTTTACAAAATAGTCAAATTC
>LCJG01000026.1 GCA_000998025.1 Candidatus Collierbacteria bacterium GW2011_GWB1_44_6 | reverse complement strand
CTGAAGTTAAGATTTATAATAATTGGGATTTTTGCGAGGCTTTACCGGATGTGGATACGATTTTTGGGCTGGACTTTGGGTATAACCATCCGACTTGTTTGGTGGAAATTGCCAATAAAGATGATGAATTTTATGCAGATGAGATAATTTATAGGCGGTTCATGACGAATGAGGATTTGATTAAGGTGATGGATGAGTTGAAAATAAGCAAGAAAAAAGTTATTTTTGCCGATGCCGAGGACGCCCAGCGTATCGCTGAATTGCAAAGGGCTGGCTATAATGTGGTTTCGGCCAATAAAGAAAAAGGATCGGTTAAGGCTGGCATTGATTATATAAAACGCCATCGGGTCCATTTGACCAAGCGAAGTATAAATATTCACAAAGAGCAAAAGATGTACAGTTGGAAAAAGAAGGGCGAGGTAATTTTAGATGAGCCGGTGAAGTTGAATGATGATGGCATGGATGCTATTCGCTACCCGATTTGGAGTATGTATGGCAAAGTTCGTAAATTATCAGGTATTATTTAATTAATATTTTTATGCCAAAAATAGAACAAGCAAAGTTTAGCGAGCCACTTGATATTAATGAGAAGTGGTGGATAACAAAAATAAAAGAAATGATTGAGAGTGCACGTTTTGGAAGTGTCGAGATTGAAATGACAATCCAAAAAAAGAAAGTAATGACGATTAAAGAGCATACTCGTCAGTCACATAGTTTTTATAATGATTAAAGTTATCCACAGCACTATTGCTTTTTTTAAAATTGTGATATAATTAAATTACTTTTGAATTTACTCTGTTGGAAAACAAAGGGTACGCAAATTATTGTGTATCCTTTTTTCTTTATATGTTTGAAAATATTAAAAAGATTTTTAGAAAAGGCGCGTCATTAAAAGGTTTGGTATACGGGAATAATTCTTGGATTTCATCGCCTTGGGCGGAGAGTGAACGTATCAAATCGTATGGTTCGAGCGTTTATGTGCATGCGTGCGTAAAAAAAAGAGGTGAGAAGTTTGGCCAATTAATCAATTTCAATTTAAAACGCCGAGGTTCTGATAAAGAAATATCAGAGCATTGGATATTGGATTTGCTTGATAAGCCAAATAATTTTCAGAATAAGAATGAATTTTTTGAGTTGTATCAAACTTTCAAGGACCTTACTGGTTCTGTTTTTGTTTATTTGTTAAAAATTGGGGAAGGTAAAAATGCCCGAGTAAAAGAAATGCATTTGTTATCACCGGACAAAGTGACGGTTGTGGTTAACGAAGAGACTGGTTTGCCAGCATTTTATAAATATAACAATGGCAAAGGTGGGCAGACTATTTACAATGCTGATGATGTGGTGGCATCGTTTTACCCTAATCCAATTGAATTTTCTAAAAATAGTTATAAAGGGTTTAGTAGTTTAATGCCATTGGGGAAAAGAGTTGAAACTGAACAGCAGTTAGTTGACTACCAATATAATATTTTAAAGAACGGTGGCAAGGTTGAGGGTATTTTGAAATTTAAAACTGAAGTAATGGACCTTGATAAAATTGAGGAAGTCAAGGTGCAGTATGATCAACAATTTGCCGAGGCCAAACGTAGTGGTCGCCCATTAATACTTTATGGGGATACTGAATACGAAAAAGTGGGGCAAAGTATGGAGGAGTTGGCATATTTGGATAGTTTAAAGTTCACCCGGGATGATGTACTAATGATTTTTGGTGTACCAAAGACTGTACTCGGGCTTACTGATGGTGTGCAAAAGGGTAACTATGATGAGGCCAATTCGATGTTTATTAAAGACACAATCAAACCCTTGATTGAGAATTGTGTTACTAAGTTGAATGAATTTTTAGCCCCACCTGATGTTTTATTGGATTTTGTTGACCCAACGCCTGAGGATGTGGATTTGAAATTGAAGAAAATTGAGAATGGAACGGCCAATTATTACATGACTACGAACGAGAAAAGAGCCTTGATGAATATGGAGCCACTGCCTGATGGTGATGTGATATTGGTGCCATTTTCACTGACACCGATGGACACTGTAACCGATCCAATAGAGCCTACTGCTGAACAGAAAGGTTTAAAAAAAAAACTGCGACATCCACTAACTAATCCTATAATCCGCAAGCAATACTATGGTGAGTGGATTAAATTAGCAGACAGGCGCGAGGGTAAAATGAAAATAAAGCTGGATGATTACTTACGTGCGCAAAGGAATAGGGTGTTGGATAATTTAAGCAATCAAAGGTTTTTTACTAAGGCTTTATCAAACGAGGTATTTGATATGCGGTTGGAAGTTGGTTTGGGTGAAAAGGTTATAATCGATTTAATTAAAAAATATTTGATACAATCTGGTGAGGATGCAATGAAATTTGTGGGTTATGATAAGCCATTTATAGTCACTGCTGATTTGCAAGCAATGATTGAAAAAAGGAATGAGTTTTTTGCCAAAGAAATAAACCGTACGACCTTTGATACTTTGAAAAGACAATTTGCGGAGGCAAATGATAATAACGAAAGTCGCGATCAGTTGGTTAAAAGAATACGCGACACTTATGGAGATATCAGCAAGGGCAGAGCCACTACAATCGCGCGTACGGAGACACTGGTGGCCAGTCAGACAGGTAAATTCTCGGGTTATAAGCAGTCCGGCATTGATATCAAGATTTGGGTAGCGGTAATGGATGATGCGACACGTGATAGTCATGCAAGTTTGGATGGGGAAGAAAAGCCAATCGATATGCCTTTTTCCAACGGATTAATGTATCCGGGGGATGAAAGCGGATCAGCGGAGGAAGTTATTAATTGCAGATGTTCAGTTTAATTATTAAAAGTTTAATTACAAATCGGCGTGCATATCCGACTCATTGCGAGTCCAGAGGGTAGCCAACTATTTATTCATATGAAGAAAAGACAAAAATTATATCAAATAATGCCGGTCTTGATTAAAGGGGTAGACGACGCAAAGCATACGCTTGAGGCTGTCTTTTCTACCAATGACGAAGATAGGCATGGCGATGTGGTAGAGCAAAATTGGGATTTAAAATCATTTAAGAAAAACCCAGTTATTTTAAATTCTCACAATTACTATGATGCCACCGAAGTTATCGGTAAGGCGACTGGTGTAAGTGTGAAAGACGGTAAATTGGAAGGCACGATTGAGTTTGCAGTAGGTGCTAATCCAAAGGCAGATATTATTTATAAACTTTATGCCGGTGGCTTTTTGAACGCATTTTCTGTTGGCTTTATTGCCAAGGAATTTGACGACAAGGGGACCATACTAAAAGGCGAGCTGTTGGAAGTATCCGCAGTGTCGGTTCCAGCAAACGCCATGGCGCTTGCTAAGGCCAAAGGTATTGAAATTGAAAAACTTTATGAATTACCAATCACAAAATCCGACGAACATGACGGAGGAGAGGAAGACGAGGGCGACAATGATGATGAAGAGGGAAATGGGGACAACGCCAACGGAGCAGGCGGTAGTGGTGAAGGTGGACAACCAGCCGGTGACGGAAAGCCAGCCGAAGGAGTAAAAACTGAGGATGCTAAGGTTGATGAAAAAAATGACGAGGTTGAGGAACAGAAAAAACTGGATGCATTGGATGCCGAGGAAATTGCCAAAAAGAAATTGGCGGTTAATCAAACGTTTAACAAAATTGCTAAGGTTATTGACTCATTCTGCGAAAATATAAAGGCCGAAACCTCTCTTTTAGGGAGTGTCGCAGTGGAAAAGAGCAATATTAATCGGGCAATAAGACAGTTAATTAAAATTAAGAAAGCAAAATAATTGTATGAATAGATTACAACTATTGATTAAACGTCTTTTGAAACAAGGTTTTGCAACAGATGTGGAAAAAGACAAAACTTGGGCCTTGTTCAAAGAGCTTGGTACCGAGGAACAGGAAAAAGTATCAGCCGACGTTGAGAAGGTTGATGAATTACCTGAGGAAAAACCAGCCGAAGCCAAAGAAGGCGAAGGCGATGGTGTTGCCAAAGTTGAAGAAAATTTGGAAAAACTTTTTGCCAACTTGGAAACAAAAATGGGTACAACCATTAATGCCGAGGTCAAGAGATTGATTAAGGAAGAAATGGAATTGAATACCAAACGTGCTGGCGTTTATAACTCTGCTGTTCAAGCAGATGAAAAGCGCAAGGCAATGAACACTTACTTACGCAAATTCACAAATGCTTTGGTAGGTGAAGATATTGCTACCTTGAAAGAAATGACCACCGACGATCAATCTACCCCATATTCCGGGTATACCGTTGACAGTGAATTGTCAGCTGAAATCCGCCACTTAATCACCAATTATGGTGTGGCTCGCAGAGAAATGATGGCTTTGCAATTAACCAAACACACATATCGTGCCAACAACTTGGTAACCGATGTGATCGTGTACTGGGTTGATGAAGGCAGTGCTATCGGCTCTACTCAGGCCGTCTTGGGTCAAAAGACCTTGGAATTAAAGAAGTTGGGCGCAATCGTGACCTTGACCAACGAATTGATGACAGATGGAGAAATTGATTTGTTCTCATTCTTGGCTGAACGTGTTGCTGAAAACTTTGCTAAGGCCGAAGATTTGGCCTTTTTCAAAGGCGACGGCACTGGTACTTATGGTAGCTTTACTGGTTTGTTGAAAGACACAACCATTAATGAAGTGACCATGACTGGTACCACTTTTGCCTCTGTTGATGCCGATGATTTAATCGACATGCAAGATGCGACACCAGAAGGTGCGCAAGCCAATGCTAAATATTACATGCATCGTACTATCAAATCTTACGTTCGTAAGTTGAAAGGTAGTGACGGTCAGTATATTTACGCCAGACCAACCGAAAGCGAACCAGCAATGATTTGGGAAAAACCAGTCGTTACTGTTGAGGCCATGCCATCCAAATTGGACAGTGCAGAGGATACTTCCTTTGTGTTGTATGGTGATTTGAAGAAAGCATGTTTGTTTGGTTACGAAGGTGCAATCAGAGCCGACATGTTCGACACTGGTTTAATCCGCAATGTAGCCGGCAATGCTGACATCAACTTATTGACTACCGACCGCGTAGCAATCCGCTGGATTGAACGTGCAGGTTTTGTCGTAGTTGTGCCAAGTGCAGTTACAAAATTGACCACAAACGTAGCAAGCCTATAAGCTGTTGCGACTTTACTCGGGGGCTGGATTTATTCAGCCCTCGGAATAAAAGCGTAATATGTACCGATTTACTTACATCAATAAAAAGACAGGCGTGAAAGTTTATAGCAATGAGAAATTGGATCGTGAAGATTTGGAGTTAATTTGCGAAATTAGAAATACACAAATTCATTCAGAAGATACTACTAAAAAAGAATATGGCAGTTAAAAAAAATTACACTACGGAATTGAAACTTGAAGCCTTTTTAGGCGGTCTTTCGATTGTTACGGCCGAGGCAGAAGACGCAATTAATCAAGCGATTACTTTGGTTGATAAATTGACAGGTCGCAATTTTGTGGCTGATACGACTGAGAGTGAAAGATTGTTTGACGGAAAAGGCAAAGAGCAATTACTGATTGATGATTGTATTTCTATTTCTGAGGTTAAGGTTGGTAGTGATTATTATGGCGACTCCAAAACAACACTGACGACTACTGAATACATAAAATTACCCAACAATTATTCTGCCAAAGGATTTCCCATAAGCCGATTGCATTTGAAAAATGATATTTGGCAAACCGGTATGCAAAATCATAGCGTGAAAGCTAAGTGGGGATATTCATTGGCTTGTCCGGATGACATCTCTTTCGCCACATTAGTTTTGGCCTCGGGGATGTATATGTTTAATCGAGGAGGCGCGAGTGGTGGCGTAAATTCCGAAAGCATTGGCAATTATAGTGTGAGTTATGAAAATGAAGAAGGTTGGAAGAATTACAAACGAGCGATAAGTATTTTGGATGGTTATAAGAAAATAAATTTATGAGTATCACCAGTTTTTTCACGACAACTTTTACGATTAAGAGAATGGTTTATACCGCCAACAAATCGGCTTTGCAAACTGCTGGCACGTTTAATGGATATATTCAGCAATTGAGTCAACAGAAATTACAGGAGATAGCCGGAGCATTGAAAGTGAGTCACGCGATATGGTGTGCGGTGGATACAGTAGTGAATTTGGGCGATGTGCTGGAAGTGGGAACAAATAAATATGCGGTTAAAGCCATTCAAACTAATAACACCGGCGGAAATCAACACTTGGAGTTATTGGTTGAGAAATAAAGCATATGCCATTTGTAAAAATTGAGGGCTTAGATGAATTGGAAAGAGCGGTTGATCGTAATCCAGAAAAGACACGAACAGAATTGAACAGATTTTTTATAAGAGGTTTGGCTGAATATCGGAGAGGGATAAACAATAATCCGTGGCGAATGGGAATGTCGGGCGGTGGAGCACCAAAAAAATCAGGATATTTACGCGACTCACACACCGATAAAATTCAAGCATATAGAGCGTCTATCGGCCCCACAGCACTTTATGCCCCATATGTTCATGGTGTTGAAGGTTACCCGCGTAAAAGAAGTTATCAATTACGGCCGTGGCTTGATAGCGTGAAAACAGATAAACAAAAAGATATTGATGAGCTGGCAATGAAGATGTTGGACAATATCGTTAAAGATTTAGCCAAGTAATATGTTAGCAACACTGATCACAAATATAAAAAGTTCTTTACAAGCGGTGACTGAGGTTGCAGTTGTTTATGAACGACCGCTTGGTGAGAATGAACAGTTTACTAATTTTCCAGCAGTAGTTTTTTTCCCAGCTGGTCCTGAAAACAGTTTTGAAACGAATACCGAAAATAAAAGAGAATGGGCTTTTTCAATATTTGTGGTGACTGAGGCAAACATTAAAACAGTAGCCGAGGCGACAGTCATTATGGCCAACGCAGTCGAGGCAGTGATGAATAAGATTGATAATGCGTGGAATGGTGGAACAGATAATGGACACAGAATTTTACAATGGTGGAGTGGTGACAAGTGGGATTATTTGCTTACCGAAGTGGGGGGAACAATCGTGGCACCACTAACTTTACACGTCAGATATTTAACAAACAATTAAATTTTAATTATTAATAGCCCTTTGGGCAAATATAAATTATATGGCAGAAATTTTAGGCAAAGAAATTGAGTTCGGCGTAGCTTTGGAAAGCGTGCGCGGAACCGCAAAGACAACCGCAGAAAAGTGGTTTAAAAAAATCACTGCTACCGTGGTTGAAAAAGTGGAGAAAAAAGTTGATGAGTCTACTCGCAATCGCTTGGAAGACTCTTTGGCAACTCGCATTGTTAAGAAATGGATTGAAGGCGAATTGTCCGGCAATGTGCACGTCGATGGCATTGGTTATTTATTTTACAGTCTATACGGTGGTGTGACTTCAACCTTGGTTGTGACTGGTGTTTATTCTCACGTATTCGCCATTAGTAATAGCAATTTACATCCTTGTTTATCTTTGTTTGCTAAGGATGGAGCTAACAGTCAAGAAGTTTATAACGGCGGTATGGTGAGCGATATGGAATTGAATGTAGCCAGTGATGACTACTTGAAATTCAAAGCCAATTTTATTGCGCGCTCTAACGTTGCCAATTCTGCATCCGTAACCTATGGCACGGAATATGATTTGATTGGCAAAGATGTGGTAGTAAAAATAGCCACGACTGAGGCTGGTTTATCAAGTGCCACGGCAATTAAAGTAAAAGAATTATCTATTAAGTGGGATCAGGGTTTGATTGTGGACCAAGTAGTCGGCTCTCTTAGTCCAAATGATTTGTTTGCATCAAAAATGGCAATCGAAGGCGAATTAAAATTAAATTACGATGCCGATACTTATAAGGATTTGTTCAATACTGATGTATATCGCTACATGCAAATTACGATTACCGGCACTGCTGATTTGGGTACAACCAATTATCCAACAATCACAATTTTGATGCATCGAGTGGCCGTGACTGATTGGACTCGTGATGATAGTGCTGGCGATTTGGTAAGTCAAACAGTTTCATTCAAAGCGTTTTTTAATGAGACAGATGTCAAACAATCTACTGTCACAATTAAAAATAAGACAGCTGAATACGATACTAACGCTTAATAAATAGTAATAAAAAAGGGCGTGGTTTTCACGCCACGCCCTCGGATAAGTTCTTTAAAACAAAATCATAATTATCAAAAATATAAAAATTACGGGAAAACATCCAAACTTAGTTTTATTTTCGGTGCGACTTTCCATTTCCTTAATTTTCAATTCACCTGCTCCAATAATAAACTGTCCAGAAAGTTGTTCCATTTTTTCCGGATTTTTACTTTCATCACGCAGAATATTAGCAAGGTCAGCGTAGATTGTGCCAATCTTATCAGAAATTTCGGATGTTAATGGTTGAGATTTATAAAATAATAATGATTTTTGTAGGTTAGACCACTTAGCATCGTTTTGGTAAGACATAAATTTAGTGATTAAATTTAAACTTTAATAAATATTATAACATATATGACAAGAGAATTAAAAACAATACAACTTTCAAATTGTGAGGTTGAAATAATTACCTCTCTGACTTGGGGTGAAAAGGAAAGATTGCAGGGTGTATTTTTGAAAGGGGCAAAAGTTGGTGCTGATGGTTTGAATGGTTATGATATGTCAATTCTTTATGAGGCGAAATTAAAGCTAATGGAATTGGCAATCGTGTCAATTAAATGTGGTGAGGAAGTTTCAAAGTTTAGTAATGAATGGGTTGAGAATTTATCGGCCGAAGATGGCGACAAACTCTATGAGGAATTGGAAAAATTGAATAAAAAAAAACAGTAGATCGTGATAAATGGGAGAGGGCGCTAAAAGGAAATACCTCGCCCTCTCCTGAAATAGTGTTGGAATTATTGAGTGAAAAATATGGTTGGACGCCAGCACAAATTCGAGAACAAAGGTGGCAAGATATTGAAGATTACTTGCTAATAATATCCATTAAAAACGCAATCGAGAAAGGTAATAATAAAAAGTATGGCCGAAAGTAGAGAATTATCACTTATACTTTCCTTAAAAGACGAGGCAAGCAAATCACTGAAAGGTTTTAAGAAAAATGTTGCCGAAGGTCTTGCCGATGTTGGCAAAGGATTGACAGTCGCAGGCGGTGCAATAACCGCCTTTATGGGTTTGTCTGTAAAGGCAAGTGCTGAGGCTGAGGAACAGATTGCAAAGTTTGATGCGGTATTAAATACCATGGGCAGTACGGCCGTTGGATTGCGCAGTAAAATTTTGGAAGTAGCATCGGCCAGTAGCAAACTTGGTTTTGATGATGAGGCCACAGCTTTGAGTGTGGCTAAACTTTATCAACGCACTGGCGACCTTAATCAAGCAATTAGTTTGAACGCTTTAGCAATGGATTTGTCCCGAGCGAAAAGTATTGATTTGGCAGATGCCAGTAATATGGTTGGCTTGGTTTTGTCCGGTAATTCTCGGGTGTTAAAACAGTATGGTATTGATATTAAAGATAGTTTGAGTCCAGCGGAGGCATTAAAAGATTTGCAAGGGAAATTGGCTGGACAATCAGAGGCATTTGCCGGTACATTTTCGGGGCAGATGGCGGTTTTCAATGAGAATTTTACTAACCTCAGGGAAACAATCGGGGCCAGTTTGATGCCGATACTTAATCAATTCTTGCAAAAAGTAACCGGAGTAATTACCAAAATTCAGGAATGGGGCAATGCTCATCCTGCTTTGTTTGATAAAATTATCAAGGTTGTGGCAGTTGTTGGCGGATTAATGTTGGTGTTGGGACCGTTGTTGGTAATGTTGCCGGGCATTTCAATTGCGATTGGTGTTTTAGGTGGATTATTTACTTTTCTTGCTGGACCAGTTGGCTTAATAATTTTGGCTATTGGTGCTTTGATTGCAGTGGGTTATTTATTAATCACTCATTGGGATCAGGTCAAGGCATATGCGAGTAGTGTGTGGGAGTCAGTATATTCAACAATCAGTGGCGTGATTACGCGCGTACGTGATTTTGTTGTTGGTGTTTTGACTTCTATTCGCGACTTCTTTGTAAGTATTTGGAATGGGATTTTGAATGTTATCAATGTAGTTTTTGGGGCAATTGCGACGGCCATTAAATATTGGCTGGCTTTTTCTTTTGGTTTAATTATTCTTTTCTTGGATACTTTTTTACCCGGCTGGCAAGAGAAATTACAAGCAATTTATCAGACTGCGGTTGAAGTATTTACAGCGATTGGTAATTTCTTTGTGGCTACTTGGGAATGGATACAGATGGCATGGCAGAGTGGTGTTGATTTTATTAGTAATTTGTGGACGACTGTTTGGACTGCAATCAGTAATTTTATTATGCCGATTGTTGGGGCTGTTCAAGAAAAGATATCAGCAATGTGGGCTTTTCTAAAAGATTTATTTACCAAGGCCAGCAAGCCTTTGACCGATGCGTGGAATACTCTTTGGGATGGAATAAAAGGCGTGGCCAGTTCGGCTTGGGAAGGTATCAAGGATGTAGTGAAGTCGGGTATAAATTGGATTATTGATAAGTTAAATTGGTTTATTCAAAAGGCAAATGAAGTAGCCAGCAAGGGTGCTGGTGCTTTGGGTATTACAGTGCCAAACATTTCACAGATACCGCGATTGGCTAAGGGTGGAATTGTAACCAGTCCGACGTTTGCACAAATTGGCGAGGCTGGACCCGAGGCAGTTAAAGTTTTATGCTCGGCCAAGGGTTTTGTTAAGACGGCTGAATTGGCCGAAATGGTTGGTGATTTAATAATGGATAAGATGAGATTAAACGGTAAGTTAGCATTATGATTACTGTAAAAATAAATTCAGTTGATTGTAGCAGTAGCATTATTTGGCCATCATTATCGGTTGAGCAGAATTTGACCAGTCAGGTTGATAATGCAAGTTTTCAGGTGCGGAAATATGGTACTCGATTGTTGACTCCGGAGGTAAGCGATTTGATTGAGATTTATGATGGTGCGGATTTAGTTTTTAGTGGTCAGATTATTAATATTACCGAGGATATAGAAAGTAATGCCGGGGCTTTGCTCTTTACAGTTCAATGTGTGGATCATACCTATGAGTTGGATGGTATCTTGGTGGCCGAAACTTATGAGAACATGACCGTTAAACAAATAATTGATGACATCGTGGCCAATTATGCACCGACGTTTACTGCGGTCAATGTTAATTCAACTTATTTGATAAGCAAGATTGTTTTTAATCAAATATCAATTTCACAATGTTTGAAACGGTTGGCTGATTTATTGAAGTATGAATGGTATGTGGATGAAGTTAAAGATATTCATTTTTTTACGAAGTTTACGAATGTTGCACCTTATAATTTGACTGATACCAGTGGCAATTTTATTTATGATAGTTTGAGTCGCAAAGTGGATGGCACACAAATTGCTAACCAAGTAAAAGTGCGCGGTGGTTTGGGAACAGAAACGTCTTTGTTTACTGATGTGACGACAGTAAAAGGAAATAACACTTTGTCATTCAAATTGCCATATAAATACAAAGGTTTGGTGATTAGAGTTGATACCGGTTCGGGTTATGTGGGCAAACAAGTGGGTATTGAGTTCATTGATAAATTTGTGAGCGAGGGTGGTACGGCCGATGTGCTTTATAACTACCAAGATGACTCTATTCGTTTTCCGAGTGTGTTTGCGGATGGCAATAAAATTGAGTTTAGTGGTTATAGAAAATATCCAGTCATGGCAGTGGCATCCGACTCGGCAAGTATTGATTTGTATGGTTTGCGCGAGAAATTAATCAAGGACAATTCGATTGAAGATAACACGATCGCGCGTAAGCGAGCGACAGCTGAATTACAGGTTTATAAAGACGAGATTTCTGATGGTCGGTTTGATACTTATACCAAAGGATTGCGTGCTGGTATGGTAATTCAATTGGATAGCACCTTGCGAAATGTGACAACGGATTTCTTGATTAAGAAATTAAAAATGAAACCGATTGACCCGTCGACATTCATGTATTCGATTGAATTAATTACTACACGAAAATATACCTTGATTGATTTATTACAAAAATTATTACAGACCGAGGATTATAAAATTGACGAACACGAAGTGGCAGAAATTATTAAAACTGATCTGGCAGAAGTAACCATTGAAGAATTGATTGAGGTGGTGCATGCGGTAGCGGATGTGGTAGCGATTACGATTGTTGAGAATATTCAGAAAGACCCGATTGGTGCGCATGTGGAGCCGATATGGGTGTTGGCTGATTACTTTCCTACTGGTCCGACAGATCCAAAGCGTACTGGAAGATTGGATTTATCATTTGAATTATACTGATTAATTTTAAAAATATGATGACACTACAAGAACGAATAAAATTTTTACTAAAAAAGATTGGCGCGCGAATAAAAGGTGAGGCTGTTATTGTTGCCAACATCAAATCTTTTCGGCTGGCTGAATGGGTGAAAAACGGGTCAGAAACGCTTGAGTTGGTACGTTTGTATGCCAAGACGGGTAAACAGTCAATTCTTGACCAATTGCTTGCCACAGGGGCAGTTTTAGGGCATACGGAGGGGCATAATTTGATTACTACACGAGGGCGTTCTGTATTGGCGGAAAGATTGGCTGGTGGCACGACTTATACTGGTGAAATTAACTATGGTGCGCTTGGTACTGGGGTTAGCCCAGTGCCAGCAAATGCGAGCACACAATTAGTTGGGGAGGTTTACAGAAAATTAGCCAGCTCACAAACTTTTGATAACAATATTTGTTATGTTGATTTCTTTTATGAGGCGACTGAGGTGAGTGGAACGTTTACAGAATTTTCTAACGTGATCGACGGAACCCCCACTATCAATTCAGGAAGAATGTGGTCATACATAGCTACGGGAGGTTGGACCAAGTCGTTAACGGAGTCGCTGTTTGTTTCCTGCCAATATACGATAAATTAATATGAGTAAAAAAATACAAAAACGTAATTGTGATAATTGTGGAAAATTTTATGTAGGAATTGGTGAACGTTTTTGTAGTAGAAAATGTACAATAATTTCAGATGAACATAAACAAAAAATTGCTAAAACTTTGATTGGAAATAAAAGAGCATTAGGTAAAAATTGGAAATTATCAGATGAAACTAAAAAGAAAATGAGTTTAGCACAAAAAGGAAATAAAAAAAAATTAGGTAAAAAACATAGTATTAAAACAAGAGAAAAAATGAGCAATACAGCTAAAAATAAAGTGGCATTGGGTATACACCATGCTTGGAAAGGTGGAATAACTCCGTTAAATTATAAAATAAGGCAATCATTAGAATACAAATTGTGGCGTGAGTCAGTATTTAAACGGGACAATTATACTTGTATTTTCTGCGGAGCAAGGAACGGAAATGGTAAAGATGTATATTTAGAAGCCGATCATATAAAAAGATTTTCAGAATATCCAGAATTGAGATTTGCGATTGATAATGGAAGGACACTTTGTAAGGAGTGTCACAAAAAAATAACGTTTAATTAAATTGATATGGCACTTGATAACAAAAATTTAGGCGACAAACTATACGCATTTGAAACGAATGGGATTATCAAAGCTATCCGCACTTTGTTTAGTAATTTTTTGGATAAGTGGGGGTATTTGGGAAATAGTGGTAGCGTTTCAAGTTGTACAGTACCAGATCGATGTAACTATATTGTGGTAACGGTATATTATACTGCAAATACATTTTTAGGACCGATGAGGGGTCAAACTGATTTAATATTAACAAGAGTTGGTAAGAATACAGCAACCGCAGAAATAATGGAGGCGGTAGGCGGTACAAGTTATTCAGTTACAACTACATTGACTTGGTCTGGTAATACATTGTCGACAACCAACGGTAGTTTTGTCGCTTATTTTTATAGTTAAATTATATGGATTATTTAGGAACAATCAGAGATGTTTTTTCAAACACTACCCAACAAAGTAATATTGTTGATTATGTAAACTCGCAAGCTAACAGCGGACAGGCAGTTGTTAATGTTAGCAACGGTGCTTTATTTACTATTGGCGACCAAGTTGTTTTATACGACGGCGAGGATTTATTCGAAACTGCGACAATACAAAACATCGTGACTAACGCAATCACGA
>LCJG01000025.1 GCA_000998025.1 Candidatus Collierbacteria bacterium GW2011_GWB1_44_6 | reverse complement strand
CTATTCACTCCCTCTTCTGTTTCCGCCGCAGGCTACGGTCTTTCCGTCTACCCGCCGCTTCTCCGTGTCCACATCAAGCCCGGCAAATCTATCACTCAAGTTTTCAAAATAGACAATCTAACAAGCGATGACAAGTTCTTCGTCGCCAGACTGATTCCGTTTTCCGACTCCGACACTCTCGGAAATCCGAAAATCGATCTCCGGGCCACCGCTCCTTGGCTGTCATATTTTAGTTTAGCCAATAGTAATATCAAATTCGGCGACCCCTTCTTAATCAAGGGGGGGTCTTCAGAACAGCTGATTGTCAATCTTTCTGCACCAGAAAACGCACCGGTCAGGGATATCTATGGATCTTTGCTAATTTCCACTTATGCAAATATAAATGGAATAGACTATCAAGGCAGTCTGGTCAGCGCCACAGTAGGCTCAAATCTTCTCATCACCATCTCCCAAGAAGCCAATCCTCCCACACTACTTAGAGTGGAGGATATTTCCCCTGAATCGGGATCGGTCATCAAGATTGGCAACTACTATATAGCTGACAATATCACACCCCTAAGTTTCCGAGCCAACGCCCTCAATCTCGGTGACTTCACTGCAGAGACCAAAGGTATTTTTAAAGTCACCGGCCGCAGTGACCAGCCAATCCACCTCGAAGGCATTCTTCCCATAAATGTTATTTCCAAAACAAAAAGAGCCTTACTGAACAGCGAAGGTGGAAAATTTACCTTTACACCCGACCTTGGACGTCTCGGTATATATCAAGTCACCGTTTCCATTAAAACAGATAATGCCAACGCCGAAAATTCCATCAATCTGATTCTCTTTCCTTTCAAAATTCTCATCGGTTTGATTTTTGCTACAGCTTTTTTAGTCACCATTGTTCGAACCACCAAATACAAAGTGGTTGACATTGACAGCGAAACTCAACAGTGACATATTTAATACATGACCCTTCCGGCTTGTAAAAGAGAAAATCTACTCTCTGTTGTACTATCGCTAATCACCCTACTATTAGTCTCAAATCTTGCCCACCCCAAGCCAATCAGCTCGGCCAACTTAACTACGGTCAAAGATACACTGCAATCATCCCGTCTTTCTTTTTCCGGCAGGGTCAAGTCTCCCACCGCTGCCGGCAGTACCCATGTCTGGATATATACCACCGATGCAGCTGAGGCAAACTCCATCGATACTGCCGGTCTTAAAGTTGGGGATCTGGTTACCATCGGAGGCACCAATGAATACGAAATTGCTTCCATTGTTGACGGCGACGAGTTCACTGTCACTACCACTTTGGATGCGGGTGATGCCGATGACACTGATACAATCTTTCTACTTTCTACTCCACAGCACGTCATCACCTTCAATACCGCTACTGCTATCGCCGATGGTTTCTTTCGTGTTCTCATTCCAGCCGCCTCCTCCAACCAAAACGATTCCATCCCCGACTCTACCGGTTTTGATTTTGGCGGCACCGTCGATATTACCGCCTCACCCTCCGCTGGCTATACGTTTAGCAACAATGCCGCCACTGTTTCCGGCGGTACAGGTTGTACTGCCCCGGCCAATTACCACTGTATGGAGTTTCACTACTCCGGCGCAGGCGCTATCAACACCCCGATTCAGCTCACCATCGGCGCTGTCACCGGAGTCAATACACCCATTGCCCCTGCCCCGGTATCAGGCCATAGTCTAGGAGAAGCCGACACTTACACCGTCATCGTTCAAAACTTCTCCGCCGGCGCCGATCCTGCCACCGCCACCGCCACCGACCAAACTCAAGCCAAAATCGGCGTGATCGAATCTGTCCGCGTCACTGCCACCGTCGACCCCTCCATTACCTTCACCATTACCGGGATCGCTTCTGGAGCCAACCCTTGCGGTACGGGAGCCACAAACCAAACCGACGTCGACACCAGCACGGGTGTCAACGCCCCCTTAGCCGTTCCTTTTGGAACCCTTTCTCTCAACACCTTCAAAGACGCCGCTCATCTTCTCACCGTTTCCACCAATGCCGTCAATGGATACACTGTTACTGCTCAAGAAAACGACCAGCTCGGCAAAGACGGTGGTACCACTCCGTTTATTGCTGACACCAGTGGAGACAATGGTACCGCCGACGAAATCACCTCAGACACCTGGGATACTGCCGCTGCCCACCCCGGTTTTGGTTACACTTTAAAATCTGTCAATTTAGCCACTGTCCCCTTTGACTCCACCGGCGCCACCTTCAACACTCGCCGCTTCCCTTCCATCGCTGACCCGGATTCACCGCTAGTGGCTACCATCATGTCCAGCACGGGCACTTCCGACGCCCATACCGCCAACGTCTGCTACCGTGTTTCCGTGGCTGCCACCCAAGCAGCTGGTGACTACGAAAATCAAATTACTTATACTGCTACTGCCAGTTTCTAAACACAATGAATACAAAACCATACCGTCATCTTGAGCTAGCAAAGCGAGTCGAAAGATCCCACACCACTGGAGTGAGATTCCTCCACTCACTTCGTTCGGTCGGAATGACATTTATTATTTTCATCTCCTTATTTTTTTCACAGACTGTTTTTGTTCACGCTCAATCATCCATCACCGCCATTCCCCCAAGATTGATCCTATCAACTGATCCAGGAAAGACCTTAACCGCAGAACTCAAAGTCAGAAACGATTCTGATGTCTCCCAAATATATACAGTGACTGTAGACGACTTCATCGTGATTGACTCTATTGGTACTCCTATCCCGGTTTCTTCATCAGTCAATAGCCGCTGGTCTCTAAAAAATTGGATTACCGCCCCCAAAACAATACCCGTTGACGCGAAAGGGACACAGATAGTCAGGATTACCGTTCGAGTTCCCGTGAGTGCCTTGGCCGGTGGCCACTACGCCATGATTACCTATATGCCAAATGGTGATATCAAACCCGGAGAACTAAAAAAAACCGCTTCACTAATTGGCCAACGTGTCGGTTCACTCATATATGTGACCGTTAGTGGAGATATCACCGAGAATGCAAGCATTATCAAATTCACTACCCCCAAATTTCTCGAACAAGGACCTGTTGAGTTCACTGGTACTATTGAAAACATTTCCGATATTCATATCAATCCCAAAGGTAGTATCACCATCTCCAATCCCCTAAATTCAAAAGTGGCTGAACTTCCTCTGGAAGCAGGTAACATATTCCCAGAAACCATCCGGGATTTCAGCTCTACCTGGAACAACAAATGGGGATGGGGACGCTACAAAGCCGATCTAAATTTAGCCTACGGCACCACCGGAGCCCTGCTGTCCGCCACCATTTTCTTCTGGCTCTTCCCCATCCGTTTAGTCATCTACTCACTCATCGCCATCATCTCAGTTCTCTTGGTCGTCGTCTTACTGGGCAAACGCAGCAAAAAACACCAAGAAGTCTTGGAAAAAGAAGTTGCCGAATTAAAGCGTGAGTTAGAGACCCTCGAAGAGAAGAAGTAAAAAAAGATATACTGGACTTACGTGAAAGCTGTTATCAAAGTCATTATCGTTGCCGTATTCCTTATTCCCTGGATGCTTCTTTTTGCCCGACCGTCTCGTGCCGCACAAACTCCGGTATCGGCCACTGTTCCAGACCTCTCCGTCAATCCCCCTATCCTTATATCACCCGGAGCAAATGCAACAGTCCAGACCACCAGACCAACACTTTCTTGGTCACGTCCAAGCCCATTACCCATTAGTCCTCTTAACCATTTCGATTTGTATCTGGACGGCGCCCTCTTTGCGTCTTCTTTGTCGAATTCCCTCACCTCAGTCGATTTCTATTTTTATTCCGCCTCCGCTTCCGGAGGTATATTTTACGTCTCGCCCAAAACAGATCTGACACAGGGATATCACACCTGGAGTGTTACCGCCTTCAATGACGCCGGCAATTCTGCCAGTTCGGAAACGAGAACTTTCTACATAGACTCCATTTCTCCTTTTGTCTCACTCACGAGTGTTGAAGAACTTTCCATTTCTTGGACCTCCAGTATTCCCGCCAGTATACCGGCTATAGACAGCCGTTACTTTACTGTTCAGACAGCCAGTCCACTATTAAAGGGCGGTGTAGAAGCCTATGCTAATTTTCAAATAATCTTGGTATGTCCACAAAATATACCCTGCACCAATCAGACCTATACCTCAAATGCCCCCACTGCACTTTGGGAACACCGTTTTAGCGGACTGATAAACGGCCGGACATATACATTAAAAGCATCGGCCACTGATGCAGCCGGAAACTCCACCACCTTTCCCGATTTTTTCATCACTTACGGAACATCAATCATAGTTACTCCCTCTGCCAGCCCTTCCGCCACCCTAACCGGCTCACCCACGCCCACCACATTTCCAGAATTGGTCTTGCCATCCCCGGTTACTCCCCCTCCAGGCTTGCTCAATGTGATCACCCCCACCCAGATCGTCTTCAGACCACCAGTTTCACCCACTCCTCCTCCGGTAAAGTCACCTGCCAAATTTAGTCCTATCGATCTTTTTTATAACTTTCTCATCGTCCTAATTATTTTTGGATTACCCCTACATCTCACCATGGCCGCAATTGGCACCAAAACTCCTCTCCGGTTCATTCACCAGTTCTTGTTTATTCTCGCTTATCCCTTTCTCAGAGCCAAAAAATATCGGACTTCAGCTTTCTGCTTTATTGATATTTTTATCTCAGATAAATTAGACCACCCCTGGCAATCTGTAGTCACAGACACGCAGGGCTACTTCAATCTAAAAAGCCCCATACCTGAAAATATATATATTAGTTTGTCTAGCATAGGACGGTCTTGGAAGAATAACTTATTCAAAGGTCAAATAATCCTCACCAGTTGTCTCTTTCCAATGCCCACAAAACCGCTAGATGACCGTAGTCGTCTTCTAAAATCAATTTACGATATAAGAGCTATACCTTTAATAGTCGCACTTCTTACGAGTACTACAGCCATGATAATACGCCCCTCATACTTCATCCTTATCTACATCTATTTCTCCCTACAATACGCTTTCTCCGAATACCTCTATCCAAAAATAAACAAGTAAGGACATTTCTCCTTTTCGGTACCCTCGCAAATAATAAATACTGCATTACGTATTGTAGAGGTATCGACGTAAGTCATTATCGCATCAATTAACGCATCTATCTCATTGTGTATCATACAACATAAATAGATATCAGAAATAATTTTCACACTCTCGCCATGCTCTAATATCTTTTCCGCATGATTAAATGCTATATTAGCTTATATTTCCGCGTGAAACAAATTTATAACGCAATGATCTGCGGTAAATAATTACATTAATATTCAAAGTTATCAGTTGATCTATCTAATCATCTTTTTTCCGCAAGCTAACTCGTATATTTCCACTTCTTTCATGTTCAGCTTGACTTAATCACAATTCCTTTTTATAGTAGTATATATGCGTCTAATATCGTCTAATTTAAACCTAAATCATAGTTATCAACACTAAACCAAAAAATGTTAATTACTGACTATTCTGACCAGAACTTCGACAAGAGTGTTTCCTCCCCCAAGGTCACAGTTCCCGAAATTCTCACTGCCGGAATGATTTTTGTCCTTCCCATTATTTTTCTTCTCGTTCTTTCCGCTTCCTAAATAAATATGCACTACGCACTAACATCCTAGGACTAACAACAACACATGGGCCTGCCCGACCAAACAGAACTACTCAAACTATTCTCCGCCTTTCTCATCGAAGCCGGCCTCTCTGCGGTATCAATCAAAAACTATCTCTCGGACCTTCGTCACTTCCTATCCTTCTGTGCTACCGAAACCACTTCTGTTAATCCAGTCGAGCAACCAACCGTCAAAGACATATTTCAAAACATCGATAAATATCTCGACCGATATATCCAAAGCCAAAAATCCACCTTTACTCCACCATCCACCACCAATCGCCGTTTGGCTTCCATCAGAAGATTCTCCACCTTTCTCAAGGCAAAATTTTCCATATCCAACATTTTCACGGATCAAAACATATCAGAAAACATCAAGAAAAATGAAAATATTTCATCAGATCAAACAACATCATCATCTCTCAACGGTATAAGATTTTCGGAACACCTCCAATCGGTCTCCGACTCCAGACTATCCTCAACCAAACTACTCGAGCAGTTCAAAGCGTCTTTGGAGAAAGAGAAAAAAACCCATTCCACCATCAAAAACTATCTTTCAGATCTTAATCACTTCTTCCTCTGGACTGCTAAACAAACCCCCTTTACCGATCAAAATTTGGTAAACATCCTTAGTGATCAGCTACTAAAAGCATACATCACGTACTTAAAACTATCTCATACTAGTACTTCCGTTATCAACAGACGCCAATCATCCATCAAAAAGCTCACCAAATTTAGCTTTGATCAAGGTTACCTCCCCGAAAATCCCTTTGAGATTAAAGCTCCCCCCAAGTCCCTTGCTCCTTTAGCCTGGATCGAAAGACTTTCAGAAAAGAGAAAGAAAAATCTTGGTCCCAAAAATCGTCTTACCAAAGTATACGAGCGGTACTCCGCACTTCCTTGGACACCATATCTAAACCTAGCTTTACTGGTTCTTGCAACTACAGCCATGGCTATTTTTGCCTACAATCAAATTATCAGCGCCGCCAGACCAAGCTCCGCCGCCACAGCTCTCACCCCACCCAGAAGACAGCTTTCCTTCCAGGGACGGCTAACCGACTCCAGCGGCACACCCATCACAACGGCAGTCAGCGTCGTGTTCCGTCTATTTAACCAACTAACCCCACCTGGTACACAGCTCTATACCTCGAATACTTGTTCCATCACCCCAGACCAAGACGGTATTTTTAATACCTTAATAGGTGACGGTGTCTGTGGAGCGGAAATTGCCTCCTCAGTTTTCACAGATAACCGCGATGTCTTTTTGGAAATTCAAGTCGGATCCGAAACCCTCACCCCCCGTCAGCAAATTGCCACTGTTGGCTTTGCTCTAAACTCCGAGACCCTCCAGGGGTATCCGGCATCTGCCAGTGCCACCATCAACACCGTTCCTGTTATAGATAACACCGGCAACATCAATATTGCCGTCACCTCCCCCTCTATCATTTCTACCGATGGAACTTTTACCATTGAGGGTCAGGCCCTTGCTCTTACAACCACCGAAAACTCAGGTGGTGACATTATCCTCCAACCAGATGCTCTAGGATCAGGACAAATACTAGCCCTAGGGGGTACTACCGACGAAGACAGTTTTCGAGTCACCAATGCAAATCTCACCACCGGTTCTTTGATCTCGGGATACGTTGGCAACGACCTTCTTTTGGGTAGACTCATTTCCTTAACCTCAGGCTCCACCGAAACAGATCGGTTTTGGGTGGCTACCGACGGCCGAACCAGTATCAATGCCTCGGCCACCGATTCCGCTTTGATCATCAATCAAACCGGCACCGGAAACCTCATCTCCGCCTCAGTCTCAGGTTCTCCCGTTTTTACCGTCACCCAAGATGGCAACGTCGATATTACCGGACAATATTTAGTAGATGGCGCACCTGTAAGTTCCAGCAACTGGCAAAGAACCGACGGCTCCCTCGCTCCTTTAAACATCACCGACTCCGTCAATATCGGTGCTGTGGCCACCGCTTCTGCCTTAGTCCACCTCGCCGGTACCTCAGGCGAAAATTCATTTGTCAACACCGGCAATCTGGGCATAGGAACGACCACCCCTGACAATAAAGTTGAACTTCTTGGTACCGGCCGCCAGCTCAGACTCACCTATACTGATGCCTCTCTTTACTCAGAAATTTACACTGGTTCTGACGGAGCCTTGTATCTAGATCCTTCACACGCCAGCAACGCCATATATCTAGCCGGCAACAGCGCTTTCTTATCTAGCTCTACCACCTCTCAGTGGAACCACACCAATGGCACTATACTGTTACAAAACTCCACCATGAACGGCGCCTCCGGCACGGCCACACCGGTCAAAGTCGTCCCATTCCTGACTCCCAGTACGGGCACTATGAATATGGATGCTTTTACCATCCAGCCTACAATAAACCAATCAGGTACCGCCACCGGCAACTACACCGCCCTCAAAGTAAACGTCACCCAAACCAGTGTCCTTGGCTCAACCAACTACTTGGCACAGCTTGGAGTGGGCGGAGTTTATTCCTTTAATATAGAAAATAGTGGCCAAGTTGGTATTGGTCTCACCAATCCAGCTTATTCCCTCGACGTCAGTGGCGATATAAATATCACCGGTCAATACTTAGTAAATGGCACCCCACTTACAGCCAGCAATTGGCAAAGAACCGACGGGTCTCTTGCCCCCTTAGTCATCACCGACTCTGTCAACATCGGCGCCACAGCAACTGACTCAGCCTACGTTCATCTTGCAGGCACCTCCGGCGAAAATTCTTTTGTCAATACCGGCAACTTTGGCATTGGCGTTACCTCTCCAACAGCTAAACTAGACGTCAACACCGGGGGCCAATTTGCTGTCAACACTTTGGCAGGAGCCATGCACCTACGAGCTTCCGGTACTCCTGCCACCGATGCATATGGTGCCGGAATAATTTTTTCCGAAGTCAGCGGGCTAAGTGGAGTAAACAACGGCGCGGCTATTGCCTCCTACCAAAGCGGTGCCGATACCAACAGCACCGGACTAAAATTCCTATATCACACCGTCTCTTTCGGAGCATCAAGAGTCGTGGGTATGATACTCGACGGAGCAGGCAATCTCAGTATCGGAACTGCCAACCCAGCATACAAGCTAGATGTCGCCGGCGATATCAATCTCACTGGTGCCCTAAGAGACAATGGTGATGCGGGTACCTCCGGCCAGCTTCTCTCTTCGACGGCTACTGGCATCGACTGGATTGATGTCAGTAGTGTCAACTATTGGCAAAGAAATTCCGGAGTCCTAACCCCTCTAAATATCACCGACGCTCTCACGCTGGGTGACACCGCTACAGCTTCAGCTTACGTTCACTTTGCTGGTACGGCCGGAGACGATAGTTTTATCAATAACGGCAACTTCGGTATCGGCCTCACGAACCCAGCCTACACACTTGACGTCGCCGGCGATATCAATCTCACCGGTGCTCTAAGAGACAACGGTGGTGCCGGAACAGCCGGACAAATCCTATCCTCAACTGGCACAGGAGTTGAGTGGATCGACAATACAGCAACTTCTTCGGGTTCAGGCGACAGTTTGTGGACCACCTCAAACGGAGCCATCTACCCCATCAATGCTACTTGGGATGCCTTTATCGGAGGCGACTCAACCGCCTCGGCAAAATTTGGATTCATCAATGTGGATTCTGGAACTCCTACCGCCAGCATTTCAGGTACAACCACTGATGTAGCTACCTACCTTACTGGAGAAGGCAATTTAGCCACCACAAACATGGCACCACTCACCATCGGAGGCACCACCACCGGTCCAATACAGCTTTCACCCAAAGGTACAAATGGTCTACGCGTAGACGCTGCGGGTAGAGTTGGTATCGGAGCAACCACTCCCGGCTATGGACTTTATGTCACCGGAAGTGGGGACTCTGGAGCAATCGCCACTACGGTATACGTCGCAACCCCAGCAATCCGGGGATCACTGTATAGCGGTCTTACACGCATCGCCATGAGTACAGCTGACACAATTTTTTATGGATACAACGGTGCCACAAACGAAGCTTTTAGGTTCGATGGAGCAGGCAATCTCGCCATTGGCAGACCAACGGCCTCGTCAAAAATTGACCTGCTTGGCAATTTCAATGAAGTAGGCAGCGCCACTATCTCAGCAAGTTATGCCGGAGGAAAGCCTTTAGTCGTCAAAGGATTTTCTGGTCAAACAGCCAATCTTCAAGAATGGCAAAACAGTACTGGCACCCCACTTACTGTAGTTGATAGCAACGGAAATATTGGAATTGGCGATTCTACTCCGCTTTCTGCCTTGACAGTCGGTGATGGTGACGATTTTCAAGTAAACAGTACCGGTGCCATTGTCGCTGCCACGGGCATCACCTCATCGGGAACCATTACTTTTTCCGCATTTGGTACCGGCATTGTCCACTCTGATTCTTCGGGAGTTCTATCTTCTTCAGCGATCGACCTGGCTTCTTCAGACGTCACCGGTATTTTACCTATTGCAAGAGGTGGCACCAACAATGATACTTATGCCACTGACAAGTTCCTGGTTTTCGATGGCACAAAAATCGCCGCTTCCGCTTTCGATAGCACCTCTTTCGAAGCCCCTCTAACTTTTTCCAACGGCCTCACCAGAACTTTAAACAATATCGTTTGGGGCGGTCAGCTTACAGGTGCTACCAACATCGACATGAATGGTAACGACGTCACTTTCACTGGGTCGGGAAATTTTGGCATCGGCGTTGCTTCACCCAGCGCCAAGTTTGATGTCGCCGGAGTTTTTGTCGTCGACTCCACCACTGGTAGAGTTGGTATTGGTACCACCACGCCTTCGGTTTCCCTCGACATCGCTGGCACCACTTCAACTATTAGCAACTCAGCTGGAGATATCACCATCAATGCGGCTTCTGGAGTAATTAATTTTTCTGGTGACAGTCTGGATAATATACTAAACGCCACCATTAGCGGACAGCTAAAATTAGGAAACTACCCCACCGTTGGCTTGCCGGATACTATTGGCACCGGTTCACTGGTCTACGATTCCACCACCAATAATCCCCTGTATTGGGATGGCACCGCCTGGAAAGGCATGGGAAGTTATCTAAGCCGGACCAGTAGCGGTATTCTGTACCCCACCAGTTTTTACGATTCTATTAATGTTGGTGGTACACCCAGCGCTTCGTCCTCGGCACTAGTCCGGTTATCATCCAGTGATTCTTTCTACTCATTCTTTTACAACCCAACAGCCTTTGGCTTCAACGACACGGCTATTTCCGGAGCCAATACAATCCTGGAAGCAGAGGGCGATATTAGCCCACATTCCGACGCCACCTGGAACTTAGGTAGTGCTTCTTTCCAGTGGCAAAATCTCAACTTAGCCAATGGTATCTTTGTTGGGGGTACAGAAGTAGTCGCTACCAACACTAATCGTCTCACAGGTTCCACACCCTGGGCGGCTTTGACCGGTTTACGAGTTGGAGATGGGGGTTCTCCTGTGGGTGGAAATGCTCTTCCAACTGGTATCCAGCTCTATGTGAACGGCGGAGCGACCGTTTCAGGGACATTTGGTGTCGTCGGAAATTCGTCACTTATCGGCGATGTGACTGTCGGTGGAGGTACCGGCAAGATCGATGTCGGCACCGTCGACCCTCCCTATACAATAAACGGCGAATAGAGTAAACACCTCCGAATATGTCAACGGTCTCGGTTACCGAACGCTAATAGATCTGGATGGCCAAGTCAAAGGCTCTGATCTTTGGCTCTTCTCCAAGACAACCAACTTGATAAATAATTTAAACCAGCTAGCTGTCCTATTAACGGCCTCTGGTCAGGCCAAAACATGGTACGAAATCGATGAACAAAATAATATCCTGGCTATTTACTCTTCTACTCCATCCAATGTCATATATCGTCTAACGGCTCCCAGATTTGACGCCGACAGTTGGACGAACACTCGCACTAGCGACTCCATCGGTTTCGTCATCAACAATCCCGATGTCAACCAAAACATCACCGGTACCGGATTGCTAGCAGACACTGTCAATCCAGAGCTAATCGATCAAGTGGATAAAACTTACACACTTAAGATAAATGGTAAAGAAAACAAAGAAGTCTCTTCATTTTTCTCTTCTATCATTGCCAATCTCCAAGTGGGAACCCAGGTAGTGGCCAGTCTACTAGTCGACAATCTCACTGTCCGAACTAAATTAATTTCTCCCATTGCAGATATAGATAGCCTAAAGGTTGTCACAGCGACCGTTTCAGGGGTATTGTACGCGGACAATATCAAAGGCAAAACAATCGACAATCTCACCGCTCAGCTCAATCTTCTGGATGAAAAATATTCTACCGCTTCCGCTATTCTCACAGATCTCCAAGCCAAGTACACTTCTTACGATTCCTTGTTGGGCAAAGTTAGCACCGCTTCCGTCTCCGGCGATCCTCTGGCTCTGTCCCCCCTCGCCACCACTTCCGCTATTTTACCTTCTGATTTAGCCCTCAATTCCTTATCCGTACACACCATATATAGTAACGACATCATGGCCAATGGTTCCATTTTCACTCAAGCGATAAACTCCATCGAAAGCGATCTCTTTATCCAGCCTACCGGGGACAAACCGGTTCATCTACTGGCCAACCTCATGACTCTCTACCCAGACGGCAAAGTGGTGGTGAGCGGAGATCTGCTAATTACGGGTACTATATATAGTATGGGGTTAGATACGCACACCGCCACTGTCTCAGGCTCACTGGCCTTAGGCAAAGGAGACCTAGCTACCGACTCGGGTAAACTCATTGCTCTATTCGACGATAAAGGACAGATAGTCGGCTCTATTGACGCTTCCGGGTCTGCCAATTTTGGTCAACTTGTTACCGGCGGACTCATCATCGCTTCCGGCATCAACGACCTATCTTCCACCATGTCTGCGCAGACCACTAGCAACACCACCATTGGTACCGCCACCATCGCCACCGGGTCAGCTGAAATACAAGTTGTGAGCAATAAGGTCACCGATCATACTCTTATATACATCACCCCCATTTCAGATACCTCCAATCAAGTCCTTTATGTAAAATCAAAACAGACCGGGGTAGGTTTCACCGTTGCCGTTCCTGCAAACGCCAATCAAGTCAAAGACCAGATCTCGTTTAACTAT
>LCJG01000024.1 GCA_000998025.1 Candidatus Collierbacteria bacterium GW2011_GWB1_44_6 | reverse complement strand
AACTATTCCTGCCTACAAAAAACAAATCGAGGGTTACTGCTCTTTCGTTAAAAAACTTGTCTCTGGCAACAAGATCCTTTCTCGCCGTTTCTATATTGTCATTCCCTACAAACATACCGAGCGTCATCAGGATATGAAGCTTATCAAAGAACATTTAAATCTTGAAAAAGACATCATTATCAAAGGGTTGGAGCGAATGCAGATGAAAGCGCGAAGCGTAACAGGTCTAGAAATTCTTAATTTATTTTATGGCTTCTATAACCCGGAAAGCCTGAAAACTCAGGCCATTACCAGGGAAACAGTCGAAGCAATACTGAAAAATAACTATGTTTAATCTAAAGAAAAAAATCACTAGTCTCAAACCGATTAAAGCTTGGCAAAAGAAGCGGAAGCTCAAAGCTATGACAAATCAGGCGATTAAAATCGCTTTTGGTACGCAGGATCAAGTGGATTTAATTTCTTATGCAGGGCTTAAAGAGGAATCATCATACCTACAGATCAATGATAGATTTGTCCGAACCATGTTCGTTTCTGGCTACCCGTATGTTGCTTCAACTGGTTGGCTCAATAATCTCATCAACTTTAATCATGACATAGATATTAGTTATCACATTGAACAAGTTGATCCGCTAACCGCTCTGCCCAAACTGATCAGAAAAATAACTGAGCTTGAGTCCACCAAGCGCACCATGCTCAAAGAAGGCAAGGTCATAGGGAGCGAAATTACCGATCCACTTGAATCCGCTATGGAACTTAAAGACAAAATCCAGCGGGGTATGGAGAAGCTTTTCCAAATCTCTATCTATATGACGATTAGCGCGGAATCGCTCATCGAACTAAACAAAGTCACCAAACTTTTAGAGACAGTCATGCAGACGAGGCTTTTCTACATCAAGCCCGCTACCTTCCAACAGATCGAAGGATTGCAGTCTATTCTCCCTAGAGCCGAGAATAAACTGGCGCAGAAGCGCAATCTTGATAGTTCAAGTGCAGCGCTCACTTTCCCCTTTGTTTCATCTGAACTGGTGCAGGAATCAGGCATACTTTACGGTATTAATAAATCCAATAATTCATTGGTAATTATCGACCGCTACTCTCTAAACAACGCCAACTCCATTATTTTTGCTCAATCGGGATCTGGTAAAAGTTATACTGCCAAAGTCGAGATCTTACGTCATCTGATGCAAGGAACTAAAGTCATCATTATTGACCCAGAACGCGAATATAAACAACTAGCCGCGAGTGTTGGAGGAACGTACATCAAACTTTCCTCTACCTCTAAAGAGAAAATTAATCCGTTCCAATTTTCGGAGCACTCGGTAACGCAGGAAAACAACTTATCCGAACACATTCAGGATTTAACCGAGCTCATCTCCCTAATGGTTGGATCACTTACATCTGAGGAGAGGGCATCAGTGGATCGCGCACTTTTACTCACCTACAAAGAAGCCAAGCTCACCCCACGTAAAAATGCAAAAAGGTCAAAAGCTGTTGAATACCCACTTCTTAAGGACTTCTACAAAAACCTCAAAGTCATGAAGCATAAAGATTTATGTGACAGGCTCGAGCGATTTGTGAAAGGCTCACTTTCAACCGTATTTGATTCCCAGACTAATATTAAACTGGATAACCGCCTGATTGTCTTTGATATCAAAGATCTAAATGAATCCATTAGATCAATCATGATGATGGTGGTTGCCAATTTCGTTAATAATGAGGTAAAACAAAATCCTCAAAAAAGAATGTTAGTCATCGATGAAGGATGGATACTCCTCCAAGAGCCAGAGAGCGCCAGATTTATCTCAGGTCTAGTAAGACGTGCTAGAAAATACTATCTGGGTGTCACAATTATTTCCCAGCAAGCCAATGACTTCCTCAATCAAGATTATGGCAAGGCAATTGCTAGTCAGTCCTCACTTCGTGTGTTTATGAGACAAGATACAACCACCATTAAAAAAGTCGCCGAAGAATTCCACCTCTCAGCTTATGAGCAACATTATCTTTTAACCTGTGATCGTGGTGAGGCCTTAATTATTGCTGATCAAAATCATGTAGCGGTTAAAATTGTGGCCTCAGAGCAAGAACATCCACTCCTGACTACCGATCCAAGGGAAGTCTACATCTAGCCATGAATCCAAAACTAGTACTTACGCTCTGGTCGTTTCGTAAGGAACTAAAATTCGTTCTTCTGGCTTTCCTTACTATTCTCCTGGTACCTGTCATTGCGGTCATCCTGCTGACTCAGGTGGGTATAAATATCATCTCTGACAAGTTGGTTGATCAAAATCCAACCAATCAAAGCATCCAGATCAAAGATCCAACGACAGGCGAAGGCACCACAGAAATTCATCCAACGGTTGTTTGGCCAACCAAAGGCGTAATTACTCTTGAATTTGCACAGTCCAGCATGTATCAGGTCTTCCATACTGGGATTGATCTTGCTAGTAAACTTGATGAACCAGTCAACCCTGCTATGGACGGCACTGTTATTTATGCAGGAGAGATATTCTGGGGGTATGGTAAACACGTCATTATTGATCACGGCAACAACGTCACCACCATCTATGCCCACTTAAACAAGATTTATGTCTTTAAAGGCCAAAAGGTGACCACCAGCGACGTAATTGGAGGCCAAGGTCAAACTGGTTGGGCAACTGGAGTTCACCTTCATTTTCAGGTAAATGTGTACGGAATACCAGTGGATCCGAGAGTGTTCTTGGGATATGGGAATCCCTAATAACAGAGTTCAGTTGACGATTTACCCAAGTGATACAATAATAATAGGATGAAATATAGTATTCGTCACATAAATCAGAAGGAATTGGAAACAGCGATTGAGTGGGCTGCAACAGAAGGTTGGAATCCAGGGCTATACGATGCTGATGCGTTTGATGCAATGGATCCGCAAGGTTATTTCATGGGCTATGTCGATAATGAGCCAGTGGCATCAATTTCAGCAGTATCCTACCCAGGGCAATTTGGATTTTTGGGATTTTATATTGTTAAGCCTGAATACCGAGGTAAAGGATATGGTTGGAAGTTGTGGCAGGAAGCAATGAAATATTTGAATAGTCACAATGTTGGCTTGGATGGTGTAGTTGCCCAACAAGAAAACTATAAGAAATCTGGATTTACTCGTGCATATGCAAATATTCGATATGAAGGCATAGGATCAAATTCTGTTAAGAAATCAAAAAACATTGTTCCGCTTTCAAAAGTTTCGTTTGATGAGTTACTCAAGTATGATCGTGAGGTGTTCCCCGCAGATCGCTCTTCTTTTCTTAAGATTTGGTTTAATCAACCTAAAAGTCTTGCACTTGGATACATTAAAGATGGAAAACTTCTAGGGTTTGGTATGGTACGACCGTGTAGAGTGGGTTATAAAGTTGGTCCACTATTTGCCGATAATGAAAAGATAGCTGAGGAACTCTTCCAACAATTCAGAGTATTTGTTAGAAAAGAAAAAATATATCTTGATGTGCCGGAAGTGAATAAAAAGGCTGTCTTTTTAGCTAAAAAATACAAAATGGTACCAATGTTTGAAACTGCGCGTATGTATACAAAGGAGATGCCTCAGATTGATCTTCATAAAATCTTTGGTGTCACTACATTTGAACTCGGGTAATCTATTTTAAGAATTTATCAATAACCTTCATCATTTCAGTGAACTGATAATAAAATGTTACATGACCAGTTCCAGTAAATGTGCGAACCTCTGCATCAGGATAAATTTTGGCAAAATAACCTTCATCTTGCATTAATGGATCGTTATCTGTTCTAAGTATCAATACTTTTCCCGGCCAATCTTTAAGACCGGACGCAGAAAACTTCTCATTTCGAGAAAAATCAGTATGAATATTTATCCAGCTTCTCAAAAGTGTTTTTGTTAAGTACTTATCGTAAAATTCGTGTGCAAAGTATGTACTAACCTCAGCATTTCTTGGTTCTGACATTATTGGATCTTTAGGTGCGTTTTCATTAGACACTCCTTGAATCTTGGCTGCCGATAATTTAGCAAAGGATCTAATTAAACTATCTGGAATAACTGGCAAAACAACACTTAATGCTCGCAGTGGCCTAACAACTTTATTTTCATATCTTTTTGATTCTGGTGTACAAGCATGAGAAAGGATTACCGACTCGACTCTTTCTTTATTTCTCCAAAGATAAGATTGTGCGAGTAGTCCTCCAACAGACAAGCCATAAACATTGACGCTATCAACTTCCTCATGGTCTAGTAAGCCGTCAATTGTATGACAAAACTCATCAATTGAACCAACATCGTATATAGTCGGAGCAATTACTTTAAATCGTTGTTCTAATGCTTCAATTAAGGCAAAATTACTTTGTGCCGTTTGACCCCCACCTGGAATAAGTAGTAACGTTTTTCTACCTTCACCGACGGAAATATATTCCAATGGTTTACCAGCATCCTCAAATTGTTTAAGTGGATGTGTCTCGTAAAAAGATCTGACCGATTCAGGAGTTCTGCTCATGAAGCTATTTTACTACTATTTGGCCTATATATTATATTAAGCGAACTAGGGTAATTATGCCTATAAAGTACTATAATATTAAGGTTACTTAATAATATATTTTTAGAACAACAAATAAAATAATATGGCTACGTACGATGATTTTATAAAACTTGATATTCGAGTAGGTAAGATCATTGCCGTCGAAGAATTTCCAGAAGCACGCAAGCCAGCGTATAAATTGACAATAGATTTTGGTGATGAGATTGGTCAAAAAAGATCAAGCGCTCAACTCGTTAAACATTACACAAAGGAACAGCTCGTTGGAAAACTGGTGTTGGGTGTCGTTAATTTCCCTCCACGACAAATTGGACCATTTATCTCTGAGGTTTTAACTCTTGGTATTCCAGATGGTGATCACGAATGTATTTTAGCTGTACCCGATAAAAGTGCTGCAATAGTCGGTGGAAAGTTATTTTAATAATCATGAAGCAAGAAACTGAAAACAAAACTAAATCGCTTATCTTTGTTTTAACCTGTGTTTTACTGTGGGCGTTTATTCCTGTTGTATCTAGATTTGGCCAATCAAAACTAGATAACTACCAATTCTTGTTTTGGTCGAGTGTTTTGTCGCTAGTCGTTTTGTTTGTTAGCTCAGTTTTTGCAGGTAAATATAGACACTACGCAGAATATAAAACTGTCGGTGTAGCTAAAGCACTAGGTTTAGGATTCATGGGTTCATTTCTATACTATCTGTTGCTTTATTTTGCATATGCTCATGCAAAAGGGTTAGAAGTACTAACCCTTCAATATACTTGGCCTATATTCATCGTCATTTTTTCAATAATTTTTCTTAAGGAGAAATTTACAACTAAAAGCATAGTTGCTTCCGCACTGGGTTTCACTGGAGTGCTAGTAGTGTTAACTAAGGGCAACATTTTTGACATTTATTTGGGAAACATGACAACGAATATGATCGTTTTGCTAGCGGCAGCTGTCTTTGGATTGTTTTCTGTGTTAAGTAAAAAGACCAATTATGAACCGTTTACTGCTACGACGTTGTTTTTCTTATCTGCTAGCATTTGCTCATTTGTCTCAATGTTATATTTTTCCAGTTTCATATTTCCGCCAGTTAGCGCATTGGTTCCAATTTTGATAAACGGTGTATTGATCAATGGACTTTCTTACATTTTTTGGCTAAAGGCGCTTAGTTTTGCTAAAGCATCATTTGTGGCCCCATTTGTGTTTCTCACCCCAGTTCTGGCAGCTGTTCTGGTGATATTGTTTTTCCATGAAATATTTTTACCTGTTTATTTAGTTGGCATGGGATTAGTAATAATTGCAGGATTAGCTAGTCAATCATGATATATGGCAAACAATATTCAAGAAGTGAGCTGGGCAAACTTTAAAGCAAAATTTGGTGGAAAAGAACAATCAATTTTCCAATGGTTATGTTATCTCCTTTTTTGTGAAGAGTACAAACAACCACTTGGAATATCTCGTTACGAAAATCATGCCGGTATTGAAACTGATCCTATTACAGTTGGTAAGGAAATAATCGGATGGCAAGCTAAATTTTACGAAAATGAGCTAAGTAAACACAAAGATGAGCTCATTGCTTCTATAAATACTGCAAAAACTCGTCATCCTAATTTAACACGGATTATATTTTATCTAAATCAAGATTTTGGGCAGCATAAGAAAAAAACTGATCCTCAATACAAGTTGGAGGTTGAAGAACATGCAAGGGAAAAAGGTGTCTCAATCATTTGGAAAGGTGCTTGGTTTTTTGAGTCACCGTTTGTAGCTAAAACAAACGCAGTAATGGCTGAGCACTTCTTCAGTCTAGGCAAAAGCATAATAGATCTAATTCAGGAGCTGAACAATCACTCTTCATTAGTTTTAAGCCCTATTCAATCGGGGATACGTTTTTCAGACAAAGAATTAAAAATAGACAGATCAAGCATTACAGCAATTCTGTCTAAGAATTTAAGCGACAATGTCCCTGTGATTTTAAGTGGTGAAGGTGGCGTAGGGAAAACTGCTGTTATAAAAGATCTTTACTCATCCTTAAATGGTAAATTACCTTTATTTGTTTTCAAGGCCATACAGTTTAATAACATGACAGATGTTGATAACTTAGTTAAGAGCTATGGAGACTTCAAAGTAAGCGACCTGGCAGGGGCATATCCCGATGTCACAGAAAAATGTATTGTAATCGATTCTGCGGAAAAGCTCTCGGATATTGAAGACAAAGAAGTATTCAACATTTTTGTCACCACTTTTCTTCAACATAAATGGAAAATTATTTTTACTACAAGACACAGTTACCTTGATGATTTAAGGAATATGCTCGTATCCCTTTACGGGATTGCCTTCCACACCCAGAACATCGAAAAAATTAGTTATACGGAATTAGTAAGTCTCTCACAAGCCTATGGCTTTACGATACCAGATGATGTCCGACTACAAGACCTTATTTGCAATCCTTTTTACCTAAACGAATATCTCCAGAACTATGACGACATAAAACAAGACTTTACCTATTCAGATTTTAAAAACACTCTCTGGAATAAAAAAATTGCTAATTCATCATTTACTAAAGACCGTACACACGTCCGTAGAGAGAATTGCTTCATCTCTCTCGCCCAAAGAAGAGCTAGCGAAGGCAGTTTTTTTGTAAAAGCTGGTGATCTTGAACTTGCAATCCTTCAAAAATTGATTGATGACGAAATTGTTGGATATGAAACAGACTCAAGAGGATATTTTATTACACACGATATTTATGAAGAGTGGGCATTGGAGAGGTTTATTGAGAGCACCTTTCTTTTACAGGGCGTATCCAAAAGCTTTTATACAAATATAGGAAGTTCTCTTCCAATCCGTAGAGCATTTAGGCATTGGCTCACAGACAAACTCATAGTTGATATAAATGCTGTTAGATCTCTAGTCGAAACTTCAATTTCAAGTCCAGCTATTGAGAGACATTGGCAGGACGAAGTACTAGTCTCTATATTGCTCTCAGAACACAGCAAAGATCTCTTGGAACTTTTTGAAGAGAAGCTATTGGAAAATGATGCACAATTGTTAGTAAAGGTAACCTTCTTGTTGAGAATTGCTTGTAAAGAGATTGATGAAAATACCTTCAAGACTTTTGGGTTTGGTAGGATAACAGGGATATCAATTCAGACGCTATTCACTATGCCAAAAGGTAGCGGCTGGAATTACATCATTGATTTCATCAATCGAAATAAAGAGAAATTAGGGCTAAAAAATATAAATGCTATTTTGGCTGTATTAGAAGACTGGAACAACAAGTTTAAAAAGGGGAAAACCACCAAAGCAGCAAGTCAAACGGCTCTCTTTTACTATGAGTGTGTTGCAGAGCATGGAGGATTTGGATATGGCAGATCTCGTGATGAACTTGGAAAAAAAGTCATTAAGGTAATCTTAGATGGTTCCAAGGAAATCAAAAAAGAGCTTTCTGACATTATCGATGCAGTTGTATCTGGAGGAAAAATTGGACATCGAGATAAATATTATGAACTTGCAGAGGTAATGCTTTCATCTGTTATTGATAGCGCTGAAGTAGCCCAGGCAATTCCAGAAAAGATAATCGCTCTCGCTGAGGTCTATTGGATGAGAGATGTTGATGAGGACGATCCTTACGGAAGCCATTCCATAGAAATCGAACAGTACTTTGGTTTGACGTTTCATCTTCAAGAGTATTTTCCGCCTAGCCCATACCAGACACCAACTCTTATCTTGCTACGGGCAGCACCAGATAAAACCTTGGATTTTATTCTTTCACTTACAAACAAGACGACTGAGCATTACAAGAAATCTTCTTTGAGTCAAAACGAACTCCAAGAAGTAGAAATTTATACTGATGACTCAATACCAAGAACCCAATATATCAGCTGTAGATTATGGGAAATGTATAGAGCTACTCATGTAGCTCCAAGTGTTTTGGAGTCAATGCTTATGGCTCTAGAAAAATGGTTACTTGAAATAGCTATATCTGCAACAGCAGAAGAACTTAAGCAAAAATGTATCTACCTCTTCAAAAATTCCAAGTCTTCTTCCATTACCTCCGTCATTGTGAGTATCATATTTGCTCACCCTTTCAAATTATTTGAAGCGGCGATGATGATTTTTAAGACAAAGGATTTTTTCTTATGCGATACTATACGCTATGTTAAAGACCAGTCGCATAAGGGAATGCTAGAGGGTCTGAAATCAAATTATCCGCAGCGAAATTATCTTACAGAAATTTTTGAAGATGAACGAATAAAGGCTTGTGATGACGAGCATCGCAAAAGCACGTTAGAAAGCGTTGCTCTTTATTATCAACTATTTAAGGACAAAGAAGAAACGGATGGGCAAGCTTCGCATAGACAGAGAATTATATGGGATATTTTCGATGAATATTATAAAAAACTACCCGATCCTTCAAAGGAGTCTGATTCCGACAAAACGTGGCGTTTATACCTAGCTCGTATGGATCGAAGAAAGATGCAACCTAAAGTAGAAAAAAAAGACGGGAAAGCATTAATTAGCTTCAGTCCTGATTTAGATAAAGATCTCAGAAAATACAGTGAAGACTCATTGAAGAAAAATCAAAACGCACAAGCATTCCTCCCTCTTGATGTTTGGGCTAAGTTGAGATGGAGACGCGATGAAAGCAAGTATAAAGAATATAAAGAGTTTGAAGACAATCCTACTATTGCTTTAGATGAGCTTAAAAAATTACTGCAGATCTTAAAAGCTGGAAATAAGGATATGGCTTTGTTTTATCGTGCAACTGCTGTTTATGTCTGTGGAGTATTAGTTCGGGATTTCAAGGACAAGCTCTCTTCAAAAGATTATATCTTATGTGAAGATATTCTCATCGAGCACGCATCGCTTCCTATTAATGATGATTACAGATATTCGATTGGAGACGGGATTGAGGCATCCATCGGTTCATTGCCATATCTTTATGTAAGTACCACAAACAAACTTAGGATAAAGAAACTGTTACTATTTTTACTGTTTGATGATTATCCTATCGGTATGGGTGGAGATAGGCTGAAGGATTTTCCAGCAACGATTATTTTCCACTTTTTTTGGAAAGAATATTTTGAAGATGCACATTCACTTTTCTTAGGATTCCTTCTTCTGAAACCAAAATATGAGGAACTCATTGATGAAGTCAGGAAAGAAAACTATAAAAATAATGTGTATGAACACACAAAGAAGCAAGTATTCAAACTCCTAGAAAAGCGATACAAAAACGAGATTGATGGTGTACTTTCAAATACGATCAAATACTCGGAGGTATTAAATATTGAAGCGACTGAACTAGATATTGTTAACACAGCATTTGGACTTCTTCCTCCCGAAACACAGCACAAAGATCATCAAGAATTTTTGAAAATTGCCTTGCCGCTATTCGCCGAAAAGTTAAAAGATGAAGAAAGAAATGGTTATACTCTCAGCCACCATTTTCTCAAGAAATTTGCTTACTTTGTTTTGAAGGCCAAGGCAGAAGATATAAAAGGATACATCAAACCCTTCATTGAAAACTTTACCGAATTCGAGTATTCAGCAGATTTATTTAGTGAATTTGTAAGTGTTGAAGACGAAATCCAACAGTATGAAGAGTTCTGGACTGTTTGGAAGCTCTTTTATGATGTAGTCGTTAAGATGTCTCAAGAAAAATGGCAACGACATAATGTTGATGCAATTATTCATAACTATTTACTCGCGTGGCAACATTGGAAAAAAACAGCAAAGCAATGGCACTCACTGAAAGATAGAGAAAAAGTTTTCTTCAAAAAGGTTACTGATGACATGGGGCATCACCCAGCAGTATTATATTCAATATCTAAGCTTCTAAATGAAATAGGAAGTGGTTTTATTGATGATGGAATTGTCTGGTTGAGCGACATGCTAAAGAAAAACAAAAACTTAAAAACTGAGGACTTAGAAGTAAACACAATATACTACATGGAAAATCTCGTAAGGAACTATGCTTTTCACAAAAGACGTGAGATAAAGACAAATCATGCACTTAAAGAATGGATGATTACTATACTGGATTTTCTCATCGAAAAAGCTTCTGTTACTGCTTATCTTATACGCGAAGACATATTGTGAGTATTCGATACGCCAAGGTATATGTTGTAGTTAATCGTTATATTTAAGTAATATAATGACAAGTCATTTCAGTAATTAGATAGAAAAATTGGGTATTTTGCTCCGTGATGTTAGAATATAAATATATGAATAGCGGAAATATAGACACGAAGAACAAAAAGGATGCTGGCGACAAGCTCAGAGTGGCTCGTGAAAAACTTGGTTTGACTCAAGCAGAAGTGGCAAAAAAAGCTAAAATGACAGTCAATTATTACGCAATGATTGAACGGGGTGAAGTAAATCTAACTTTTGATAAAATTCAAAGCATCGTTCAAGCCTTGAAACTCAAGATCACTATTTCCTAGCCTCAAGCACTAGCTTGGCTGATTCTCTCATCATTTCGACCAGTTTTTCTGCTTCTTCAAATGTCGCCCTTTTGGGATTTGTTTGCTTTAAACTTTCGAGAGCAGATTTGAACATCTGATCATGATTCGCAGGATCTACAGCAAATTGCAGTGTCTCTCTTGGTACTGCCTTAAATTTATCTTTGCCAATCACCGTAATCTCATCCCACGGCAACGAAGCAATACTGCTATTTTTATCCATTAGCGTATTATAGTCCAAGAAGTCTGCTTGAGGAAATTACCAATACTTCCGTTACATGTATTTTTCGTACCCAATAAAGTTAAATAAATCTACGGCGAAGCCGCCGTCCTCAAGACGGCGCATAAATTCTCTGCTTTTTGCTTGGGATAATATGTTTAGGCTACCTTCCCAGAGTACCTTGCGATCAATAATCGCCAGCTTTCGGTGATGATTGCCAGTACACATAAGTACTTGGATTCCTACAGCCTCAAATTCCTGTATTTCTACTTCTGACTGATCATCGTAGCCATCTGTATGTTCTCGTGGGTCACGGGTCACTACGTAGACTTTTACGCCACGCGCCACAAGTCGCCTANGGTTTTAATCATGTGAATCCTCCTCCGACTTCGATTGATACACTTCCATTAACCTGGTAAAATGCACTAGGTAATTGTCGGAGAGCGGTTCAAAATAAGAATCGTCCTCCGCACAAGTATTGGACTCTTAGCTCAGTTGGTTAGAGCGCCTCGTTTACATCGAGGAGGTCGCAGGTCCGATTCCTGCAGGGTCCACACCAAACTAATTGGCAGTGTTTATGATATTGAATAAGGCATCTTTCCTTGCCAAGTCAAAAAGCGAGGGGTGATAAAGTACAAGGGCTGGAAGTTCCTCCGAAAAAGTTTTTTGAAAGTCGAAGTAGATTCTTTTGCGTTCTTTTTGATCTAAAGTAATTCTTCCGTCTTCTAACAATTTATCAATTTTCTCGTCTGATCCGTGACCTAGATTGGTGGCTTGGGTAGAGTGCCAATCGCGGTATTGATCAGGGTCTGACGGTATGTTGTAGGCCGTGAGAAAGAGCTGAAACTGATCGGGGGTTGAGCTAACAACTTTGGTATTGATGGATATTTTGTCTGAGATTAGCTGAGAGCGTATGCTTTCGGCGACAGATAGAAGATCTGGGGTGGTTGCCAACTCAAGGTTTACAGAGGCTTTGATCAACTCATTTGTCCTTTGGGGATTGTAGGGATATGTCTTCACCAGAGGGTTAAAAGCCCATGACGCAGGGCTGATGGTTGTGATGGCTTCAGTATGGTTTAATGTTTTATCCTTTAGAGCATAGGCGATTCCCTGGCGAACATTTTTGTCTTTAAGATTGGGGTCTTGTTGATTAAAAACAATCATAGCCACCCGATTTAAGTCGATTTGTTTTTTAATTTTTCCATAACCCTTGACATCTTCTTCGTACTCGGACGGTAGATTTAAAGCTAAGTCGATTTGACCCAGCTTGTAAGCTGTAATCGCTTGTTTGGGAGTCTGGTAGACGTTAAAATTTAATATTTTGTCTTTTGTGTTTACCGTGATTTGAGAAATTACCCCAGATGTTTTTTGCTTTAGCCGGATGTCATAATCGCCGATTATTTTACCGCTACTGTTTAAGAGAGGAATGTTTAAGAGTGAAAGAAAAGGCGAAAATTTGGTAGGAATATGAAAGCGGATTATATTGGGATCAACCGTCTCGATACTGATATTAGGAATTGAAATTTTTATATCAGACGCCTTTACTTCTTCTCCACCATTCCATTTGAGACCAGCTCTGAGATAAAAGGTGTATGTTTTTCCATCGTCACCAATTTCCCATTTTTCAGCTAGACCTGGTTGCGGTTCATGTTTACCATCGAGAGTTATTAGCCCGGCATTTAAATAGTTAATAATATATGGTGGTAGTTGTCCGGTGCCAAATTGGCCAACTATGCCTATGCGATAAATTGTCTTGGGCCTGGGGATTTTTGCAAGGACGATATTGCCTAAAATGGCGACAGTGACAGTAAGCGTTAGGCTAAGACCTATCTGAGGTAGATACTTTTTTACAAAGCCTTTTACATACCAGATTTTTTCTCGAAACGGGTTGGTCATTTCCAAACGGCGATATTAAGAAAGGAAAGAATCAAAAATATTACAGAGCATATGATAGTGGCGAGGTATATCATTTTTTCAGGACCTCTCTTGGTGTGGAATCCTGATTGAGTGGCAGACGCGAACCCTGACCCCAAAGAACTGTCCTTAGATTGAAGGGTGACGAGGACTATGAGAATAAGGGAGATGATGATCTGGAGTATGAGAGTCAATTGCATAGGTCTAATTATATCCTCTATTCCTGATCCTTACGAATCAACCATAGAATGAAGCTGTGTATAAGGTTCAATATACATGACGCAATAATATAGGATAATAAAACGCCTACATAGAAAGCGGGAATAGCAAACCCTTGTGAGCTAAAACCCGGGAAGTGATAGGCGGAAATGGAAATGCCTCCAACGATGGTTTGTAACAAAAATAGAGTAATCAAACTAATTACCCACGAAAAGAGATTTAAGGTAATAAGATTTATGGGAAGGAGAAGTAATTTTATTATTGGCTTGACGATTTTATTTAGTAATAACCAAATCACAGCGGCCGACAGTAGTGTTTTTGTGTCGTGAAGGATGGAAAAACCCGGGTAAAAAAGGTCTGTCAAGTATATAACAAGTAAGTTGATAAGGACGTGTCTTAAGAATACTTTCATCTACTTTTAGTATATTCCCCTATCAATGATTTTTGTCTTTGCTTTTTGTGAAAGGTATTGGCGAAACGGTGTGCTTCGTCACGAATACTACGAAACAAATTTAAGACGGGATCCTCAAGAGGAAGATTTACGGAAACAACGTGACGCTCTTGATCGAAAAAGTGGATTGTTTCTTTTTTCTTGGCTAAAGCAATAACAGGTATCCCTTGAGGTATAGCCGAATGTACAATAGATAGTTGCGGAATACCTCCGTCCAGAATAATCAGATCCGGTGTCTTCCATTCAAGATGGTTAAATCGTCTTTCGATAATTTGTCTCATGGCAATGGGATCCGAACGATCAGGAAAGTGGACATGAAAGTGTCTATAGTCAGATACGGAAGGGGCTCCTTTGACAAAAACCGCCATGGAGCCAACGTAATTTTCACCCTGAAGATGAGCCAAATCATAGCACTCAATTCGGACGGGTGGTTTTTTGAGTAGAGGATGTTTTAGTTTGTTAACTATTTTGTATTGCAGAGCGTCAGTTGCGTCAGAAAGCTTGAGAAGCAAGCTAGAATCCTTGGTATCTAGAACATGACGTAAACCATCAATTTGATTTTTTATGTCCCCAGCCTTTTCGTATTCTTGATCTTTGATAGCTTTTTTTATTTCTTGATGAAGAGATTTGTCCAGAAGTATAAACTGACCGGACAAAAACTTTTTAACTCTGCCAAGATGGGCTGAGTATTTTGAGACAGAGATTTCTCCTCTACAAGCCCCAGGACATTTTCCTAAATGATAATTGAAACAGGTTCTGTTTGAAGGATTAAAAGGAGCCAGGCAAAAACCAAAGATTCTTCGTATCTGTTGATATAGGGTTTTGGCTACCGTGCTTGAAGTATATGGTCCGTACACTTGTTTTTGAACACTATCTAGACTGAGTGATTGGATATCAGTGGCTCGGACAATGGCAATTTTGATTGCCGGTGGATTAGTAAAAATAATATATAGATTTGATCGATCGTCCTTGACAACTGAATTATAGCGAGGCTGATACTGTTTAATAAAATTAGCTTCCGTGATAACTGCCTCAATATCATTTTTTACCGGTCTTAAATAAAGAGTTTTGGTCTTGGGAAAGAATTGCAGAGCTTTTGAAGTACCTTCTATATAGCCTTCGTAATGTTGTTTAATTCTAGATCTAACGTTGATCGATTTACCGATATAGAGTGGTTTTTTGTTTTTGTCTTCGAAGATGTAAACCCCAGGAACCGATAAAAGTGATCCCCAAAACTCCGCCGATTCCGGCAAGAATAAGACCCGGAGCGGTGACCGACCCGAGAGATGCGGTGCTTTCATACGGTTGTCCATTTATATAGATTATAACTTTCAAATCGGTAATGCTGATAAAGGGCTGTTTTTTTGACCGAACCCTAAAGGATTTTTCGGAATATGGAGGTATGTCCATTATTTGTTCAGAAGTCTCCAGAAAAGTATCACTATTAACTTTTGCATTTCCAAAATACGAAACACCCGAAAGATTTGAAACACTAAAAAGCAGTTCTCCCCCTTCTTGTTTGATGAACTGGACTTTGAATACAGGAGTGGGGAAAGTTACTTCATCGATTGGCTCTATAGAGATGTCCTTGGTTTTTTCGCCGTTCTTGTAGCCACCAGCTGGTACCGGGTATTCTGGTTGGCTTCCATGTATGACAAATACAACATGATTGAAATCTAATTTATTAAAGTAATCGATACCTCTAGTGGTATTTGCCCAAGTAGGATCAATTTGGATCCAAGTGGCTCTTTCTTTGTCATAGTACTCCGGCCAGGCGTGGAGGACGTCTTGAGTCAATGAAATTGGTTTCAAGTCTGGATTTTCGGAAATTGCGTAACCTTCAAGCTCCCTAGCGTAGATACCCGATCTCCTAGCTAGAGAAACGTAAACATCAGTAAAATCGGTGCAGATAGCGCTGACGTAGTTAATGAGTGATTCTGCGGCAGGACTCCTTACTGGCCTTTGACGGTTTATCTTTCCATAGTCGTATTTCATCTTGTCGACCACAAAATCGTAAATGGATTTGGGGGAGTTAATATTTTTCAATTCCGGGGAAGAAAAAATGCTATTGTCGAAGTTCCAAATGGAGTTCTTTTTGAGATACTCTTCAGAAGGTTGGGTTAGGGTTTGGCTCGGATTGAAATTTAACTTAATTACAAGATCTAAATTTACATCTAGGTTTTCATTTGGGTTCAGAAGATAGGTCGCTAAGATGTTTCGGTCGTTATCCGTATAAATTTTTATTGGGCGAGGTTCCAGTTTTTCATAGTAGACGGTTTGATAAGAAGTATCGGGCGGTAAGGCGATATCAGTTTGTACTTTCTCCTTTTCATTGTTTTGCAAATGGTAGATGATTTTTCCGCGATAATACTGAGTCTTTCCAAAAATTGCACTGATTGGCTTGTTGCCAACTTTTTTGCCGCTAAAGTAGTAAATGTTCCCGTTGACGATATCTGGTTTAGGATCTATATACGCTGGAGCAGTAAACTCCGGCGGTACAGTAAGGGTGACAATCTGGTCAGAAACATTTTCATCTTGCTCGAGTCTAGGTATGTCTATCTGCCAAGTGTTTCCTTGTTTGGTGGCGATATCGGTAGTGTCATACTCAATGGTAAAATTATGAAGTTTATCTTTACCAACTATTTTACTCACAAAAGGAAAGGAGATAGTCGTCTGATTGAGTGTTTTTAGGACATCTGGTGTGATCTGAATACCCTCATCTTTTACCTTAATGTTTTTCAGTTTCGTTTCGTTGACACTGATACCAAAGTCGGTGGCATAAACCACAGAAAGATTATTCCTTTGGCTGATAACAAAATTAACGTGAGTGTTGCCACTTTCTTCGACTTGATAGTTTATTTGATAGATAGTATTGAATTTCGCTATAGCTTCTACCCTTTTTGGTCTCAAAAAGAGGGTGCATAGACTTAGGAATATGTACAGGGCAACCGATAACTTCGTCAATTTAAATATCAAGTTTTTTTAATTCTTCGGCGGTAGGGGTATCGTACCTTGCGGCGACTTTGGCCGGAGAACCGGAGGCAATCAACTCTCCACCAGCCTCACCACCTTCCGGTCCGATGTCAATAATATAATCGGCGTTCTTGATTACGTCTAGATTGTGTTCGATGACAATGACTGTATTGTTTTGATTGACCAAGTCCACGAGTGTTTGGACAAGCTTACTCAAATCATCAAAATGTAGTCCGGTGGTAGGTTCGTCAAGGATGTATATAGTATGGCCGCTGCCTGTTTTCGCCAGTTCAGTGGCGAGTTTTACCCGCTGCGCTTCTCCCCCAGAGAGGGTGGGAGCCGATTGGCCCAGCTTGATATAGCCTAGGCCGACTTTTTTGATTGTTTCTAGTTTTTTGCTAATAGCAGGAACATTTCTAAAAAACTCACTGGCTTCGTCCATGGTCATAGCTAGCACTTGGGCGATTGTTTTCCCTTTGTATTCCACTTCCAGGGTAGGATCGTTGAATCTGGTTCCCCTACACGTTTCGCAGGTGATATAAATGTCACCCAAGAATTGCATTTCAATTTTTAGCTGACCATCTCCTTCACATGTTTCACACCGGCCACCCTTAACATTGAAACTGAAACGCCCCGGTCCATAACCGCGATATCTGGCCTCTTGAGTGTTGGCAAAAAGTTGTCTGACGTAGTCAAAAACTTTGGTATAGGTAGCCGGATTACTTCTAGGGGTTTTTCCAATTGGACTTTGATCTATTAAAGAGACTCGTTTAACCATATCCGGAATGGTAATAGTGCCGTATTTGATATCTTCCTTGTGATGGAGTGGGTTTAATTTTTGTGAAAGAGCCTCGTACAAGGTGTCGACTACCAAAGAAGATTTGCCAGAGCCGGAGACTCCTGTGACAGCAATGAATTTATTAATGGGGAAATCAACATCAATATTTTTAAGATTGTGATGAGTACAACCCGTGAGGCGGATGGAAGCTGGACTTTCTAGAGGATCTTTTGGTTTTAGCGCATCAACCCCTTTTTTACCTGAAAGATATTGGCCAGTAAGGCAATCTGAGGTTTTCATTTCATCCACAGTGCCTTCGAATGTAATTTTCCCGCCAAGATAACCGGCTTTGGGTCCGAATTCCACGATGTGGTCTGCGCTCTCCATGGTTTGCTGGTCATGCTCTACAACCACCAAGGAATTTCCGAGTAAGACGAGATCTTTTAGTGTCTTAATCAGTTTGGCGTTGTCTCTTTGGTGCAGGCCGATGGTTGGTTCGTCCAGAACGTAAAGAATGCCGGTAAGTCGGGAACCAATTTGACTGGCCAAACGGATTCTTTGCAATTCTCCTCCAGAGAGAGTACCGGATTCACGGGCGAGGGTGATATATTCCAGGCCGACGGACATTAAAAAGCTCAACCTATCCCCTATTTCCTTGACGATCGGCTCACATATCTGTTGTTCGGTGGGAGTCAATTTGCTTTTAAGCTGTTCAAAAAAGGTATGGGCTTTGGCGGTAGACCAAGAAGTGACCTCGCTAATTGAGTGGTTGTCTACATGGACGGCTAAGACTTCGGATTTTAGTCTGGCACCATTACATACAGGACACGTCTTTCTGATGAGGTACTTGGCGACTTCTTCTTTAAACGATTCGGATTGCGACTCTTCATAGCGTCTTTCGAATTCTTTGGAGAGTCCTTCAAAGATCATTTTCCGGACAACATGTTTCCCATGACGATTTATTCCTTTTATGGAATATATCTCTTTACCGGTGCCATTAAATAGATTGCTCTTTTGTTCTTCCGTCATATCCAAGAGGGGTTTATTTCCAGGGAATCCCACGGTCTCCATGGCTTCCAGAATCAATTTGGCCAACCAGGTACGACTTTCAAATTGGGAGGCGAGAGGAATAATGGCACCTTCCAGTAGACTGAGTGACGGTGAAACTACTGAGTCCGTATCCAGAACCATCTTGGTTCCGAGTCCAGTACATTCCGGACAAGCACCCTCGGGAGCGTTGAAGGAAAAGTATCTCGGTTCGATTTCCGGGATGGAGATATTATCTACCGGACAAGCGAGTTTCTGAGAGAAGAGGTGGTCTTCCATTTCTTCCGGGTGATCAGGGAAAGATAAAGATGAATCGGAGACCACACTAACGAAGACTTCACCATCTGAAATTTTTAACGCTTGCTCTAGCGAGTCTACGAGCCTTTGTTTTTCATATTCTGGACTACCACCCACCTGACCAATAATGATCTTGTCCATGACCGCCTCGATATTATGACGGTTGTTTTTGAATAACGACAAAGAAGACTGTGTGGAGAGTATTTTCCGATCGACACGAACTTCCTGAACCCCTTGTTTAAGAAGACCGGGAAAAAGTTCTTTAAATTCACCTTTTTGGTTTTTGACCAATGGCGCGAGAATGAGAAGGCGGACACCTTTTTGTTTGTGGTAGGTAGGATGTGACACTGCGAGTTCTACAACAGCCTTGTAGATTTGGTTGATGTCCTGAGGTGTGATCTCACGGCCGCACTGTGGGCAGTGAGGGTGCCCTATGCGGGCAAAGAGAAGGCGGAGATAGTCATAGATCTCGGTAACGGTACCGACGGTACTACGGGGATTGTGGCTCCCCTGCTTTTGGTCGATGAGGATGGCGGGAGAAAGACCCTCTATTTGATCGACATCTGGTTTATCCATGACGCCTAAGAATTGGCGGGCATAGGAGGAAAGAGATTCGACATAACGGCGCTGACCTTCTGCATAAATGGTGTCGTGAGCCATGCTGGATTTTCCGGAACCAGAGACGCCGGTGAATACCACCAATTTGTTCTTGGGAAGGGTCAGGTTGACGTTCTTGAGATTGTGTTGACGGGCTCCTTTGATGATTAAATGTGTTGATGGTGAAGTGTCGGACATGACTGTTTATTATACGCCATTTCACCCAAGAATACCCGAAATATTTGTTTATGTTATTGTACAACGGTCTCGGATTTTTTAATTTGAGTTACTGGATGATTGCGAGTATAATGCCCGGGCTATACCTTAATAAATCTAATACCACGAGGTGAAACATGTTTCTAAGAAGGAAGAAAAGAGAAGATTATGCTGTTATTCCCAAAAGAGAGCCCTACCACGTTATCGGTAAACGCCTCTCCCCATTGGGGATCCCCAGAGATGGAGATTTGATTATTTTTGCTCCAGGTACGTCTCGAGATCCGGTGTCCATCGGCCTCTGGCAAAATTTTCAGCTATCTCGAGAGCCGGAACTTTTTGATTTTCTCTGTTTTGACCTTGGAAAGAAAATTGCCGTTTTTCAGGTCCAGCCGATTGAAGGATGGGGAAAATATGGTAAGTTGAGATTTATTAAGTTTGAAAAGATTGAGAAATTGGCTGGGACTGAGTGGTCGCCAAGAGGACGGATACTTCGTCCGTCACTCGATTAGTGGGATTGTCCTGGTAGCTGCAACTGCAGTGAGCCAGGATTTTTTTATTTCTATTGGAGTTTTTTGATGGTGTCGCGGTATCGGGCGGCGAGTTCGAAGTTCCAGGAGTTGGCCGCTAGGTTCATCATTTTCTTGAGTTTGACGACCAGTATTTTTTTCTTTTGTGGAGTTAAGGCCTCAGGGTTGACATCTTCTATTTCGGTCCAGCCGTGTTCGGCCAGTTCTTTGATCCTGGGAGCCGGTACGCTGATATCCTTTTTCATGAGTCTCTCACGAATGGGTTTGCTGATTCCTTGGGGTGTAATGCCATGCTTGGAGTTGTAATCGGATTGAATTTTGCGGCGGCGAAGCGTTTCGCTGATAGCTATATTCATGGAGTCTGAAGTTTTGTCAGCATAAAGATAGACCTCGCCATGGACATGCCGGGCGGCGCGGCCCATGGTCTGAATGAGGGCGGTGGGGGTCCGAAGGAACCCTTCTTTGTCGGCGTCCAGTATGGCGACGAGGGAAACTTCCGGTAAATCAAGTCCTTCGCGAAGGAGGTTGATACCCACCAAGCAGTCAAAGTCACCCAATCTAAGCTTATCAATGATGTCTGCCCGTTCCATGGTATGTATATCCGAGTGAAGATATTCAACTTTTAGATGATACTTTTCTTTGAGGTGATCGGATAAATCTTCGGCCATGCGCTTCGTCATCGTTAGGATGAGAGTGCGCTCCCCTTTTTCTTTTCTTTTGATCACTTCCTGTGTCAAATGATCTATCTGGCCGGTGGTGGGGAAGATCCGAATTTCGGGGTCGAGAAGTCCGGTCGGGCGGATAAGCTGTTCTGCCACGGTGGGGGTTTTTGACGTGCGAGAAAGAGAGAGTTCGTGTTCAGTGGGGGTAGCTGAGCAGTAGAGTTTGATTGGGGTACGCGATTGCCACTCTGTGTAGGTCAAAGGGCGATTATCTTTGGCACTGGGCAGCCGGAAACCAAAATTTATCAGATTATCTTTTCTGGCCTGATCACCGTTGTACATTCCCCTGATCTGGGGTAGAGAAATATGAGATTCGTCTATGACGGTAAGGAAACCGGGCTTGTTAAACTTTTTGGCATTGTAGTGGAAATATTCAAACAGAGAGAATGGCGCAGCGCCGAGAATACGGCCATCAAAGTAGCGGGAGTAATTTTCGACGCCCGACACATAACCCACTTCCTCAAGCATAGAGAGATCGTAGTTTACCTTTTGTTCCAGACGATAGGCTTCAGATCGTAGTTTACCTTTTGTTCCAGACGATAGGCTTCGATGGTTTTGCCGGTATCCTTAAAGTTTTTTATTTGTATTTCTAAATCCTGACGGATGTTGGCAATGGCTTCTTTTTGGTTGTTTGGATTAGTGATAAATAGTTTGGCAGGGTTGATCGTAATAAAGCCGGTATTCTCCAGGTCTTCATCCGGGATCTGAGTAAAATTAAAAGGATCAAGAATTTCGATGTTACTAAGGGTATTGCCTTCAAAAGTCATGGAAATAATAATGTCCTTGTAAGAGGGAAAAAGCTGAACAGTGCTACCTACAGCTCGATACATGCCCCGGGAAAGTTCCGTGTTTGTTCTCATATATTGAAGGTCGGAAAGTCTCATGAGGACGGTGTCCCGGGAAATGATTTGACCTTTGGCCAATGTGATCAAATTTCTTTCCTGGTCATATGGTGAGCCGATGTTATATATGCAAGAGACAGAAGCGACGACAATGCTATCTGGGCGTGACAGTAGATTGGCGGTGGTGGTCAACCGAAACTTATCGATTTCCGGGTTGATATCGGCTTCTTTCTCGATGTAGGTATCTGTTTGAGGAATATACGCTTCGGGCTGATAGTAATCGTAGTAGGAAACAAAGTAAGAGACGGCGTTGTGCGGAAAGAAATCGCGGAACTCCTGGTAGAGCTGTGAGGCTAGGGTTTTGTTGTGACACATAACCAGTGTGGGTAGCTGAGTCTTTTGGATGACGTTCGCTATGGTGAAAGTTTTGCCACTACCCGTAACCCCCACCAATGTCTGATGAGGATTTTGCTGGTCGATGGAGGTTGCCAGCTTTTCGATCGCATTTGGCTGATCTCCGGTGGGTTTAAAGGTTGATTCGAGCTGAAATTCCATGTGAGTCTATTTTACTGTACGGGATGTGAGATTGCTTCAGTTTGAGCCATAGTTTGTTTTGGGTTTTGTTAGTTGACATTTGGGTAATGTTTGGTAATAATGAATTTATGGCCGTAACACTATACAAAAGACAAAGACAGATCGTCGAGTTTATTTCCCAGTTTATTCAGAAGAGTGGCTACTCCCCTACTCTGTCGGAAATAGCCTCAGCTATTGGAGTATCATCCTTAGCTACCGTTCATGAACACCTTCAGGCTTTGGAAAAGAAAGGGATTATCCGTAAGTTTGATGGTGCCATACGGGGTATAGAAGTGGTAGATAGACCAAGTGTCGAACTGGCCTCTCTTGAGCTGCCAATCCTCGGATATATTGCAGCTGGACGCCCGATAGAGCCTCTAACGGACCCAAATGCGACCATGAGAGTTGCTTCTTCTATGGTTTCCGGCAAGAAACGTGCTTTTGTTCTTCAGGTAAAAGGCGACTCCATGATTGAGGAAGGAATTTTTGACCATGACTACGTTCTAATTGAAGAATGTGAGATTGGTGCCGTTAAAGATGGAGATATCGTGGTGGCTTTATTGGAGAACGGTCTAGCTACCCTAAAAAGATTTTTTCGGGAAAGAACAAGAGTGCGATTGGAGCCAGCAAACTCGTCTATGTCCCCTATTTTTGCGATCAACGTAAAGGTTCAGGGTA
>LCJG01000023.1 GCA_000998025.1 Candidatus Collierbacteria bacterium GW2011_GWB1_44_6 | reverse complement strand
CACCACCTTCGGTGGTGCTATGCCACATTCATCCCCGCACAAGGTTTGCGACCCTCCACCTTACAAACCCTTGTACGGGGTTTCCTGTCCATTAAAAAACCCGTCTGAGCGGGTTCGCGTTTCACTTTTTATGAGTAAATCCGTTAAGCCCTCCCAGAAATTGGGTTGAGATAGGCATGATGGATAGCAAGCACAAACTTACTCATGGAAATATTCTAACACACCTGTCAAATTAGGTTCAAACTCACCAAAAAATCCCACCCTTTACAGGTGGGAGGATGGTTAATCTTTTCTTGCCTTGATCAAACCAAAGAGTATCAGCAAAGCTCCAGCCAAACGGAGCACAATTGTCAAAACATCGAATGTTACCCCTACAAAAGTACCAGGCCAAAAAATATTTACTAACAGCGTCAGAGGCAAACCAAGCACAATCGGTATAGTCATAAACATCATAACGTTGCTAACGTTAGTATATTTTTTGGCTGCATTTTTCAGACCGACACCAAAAAACACCAAAAACATCGTTAGTGCAATCCAGGGTAACCCATGAACTGCAGCTCCCAAAGCGGTCAAATAAGTAGCGAATTGTCCACGAATTAGTGAAACAGTAACCGCCAGAATTGTTCCGGTTATGGTCAGCCAAAAGAAACGCCAGAATCCAAAACTTGTAGCATCTCCAGAAAGCACTCCTGTTTGTTCAAGAATTTCCCCAATCGCAGTAACTCCATTCTTTAAGAGAACTAAGACTAAAAAACCTGTCCAAGAGATAAAAGTGCCGGCAACCGGATTGTAGGTGAATAGCATGGCTCCCAAAACTACCAATACGACGGGAACAATTGCCTGCCGAAAATTAACTTTACTACCGGAAACCTCGTAAAGAAACACAAAAAAGATCGCAATGTTCCCCAAAGGTAACACTAAACTAGGGTCAAAAATTTGCGAACCCCAAAGTAAAAATAGAGTCGAAAGCGCTCCAATTGCACCAGATAAAAAAGCGCTTAACTGAGCCTTACGGTTCATCAATGTAATCCCAGTAAAAGAAGGATCTATCACTTTCCCGAGAGGAGTCTGACAAAACACCCAGTTTAATAACAGCCCCGCCATACCTCCCACAGTAAGGTAAGCTACCACCGCCGAAAAGGGATCAGGGCTAACAATTATATTGTGCATGATATGGCTATCGTTAACCATATAGGCCGCACTCACGAAAGCCACAATACAGAGCACAATCCAAACGTTCCGGCTCATAAAGTTAGCCCACCAACTTTTCTCACTTGTTATTCTCATTGAAGCCTCCTTGTCTTTATTCCGGAAATCCAACAAACATCGCCTCTTTGGCTCTAGTCACTACTTCTTCCGCAATTATCGATGCGGCAAATGTCCCCTCTTGGACGATTTCACCAAGTTTCATGGATTCCGCCTTCAGCCTTCTCTCTCGCATAGGACCCAGAATTTCATTTACGATGACTGCCAACCGTCGCTTCAAAGGCACGTCACCGATCTGGCCCAGCTGATAAAGTCTTTTATATTCATCCACCTCAGCTCTATCAGTTGCAAAAGCATCGAAATAAGTGAACAGTGGGTTTCCTTCTACGGTGCCGGGGTCAGTTGCTCTCAATCTGTTTGGGTCGGTATACATACCCATGATCTTTCGTGTTACTTCTTCGGCCGAATCGGAAAGATTTATCGCATTCCCCTTACTCTTGCTCATTTTTTCCTGCCCGTCGATACCAACCAGTCGCCCAACCTCACCAACTTTTGCCGTACACGGCCGAAAGACGTTGGTTTCGTATGCCTTATTAAAGCGCCTAGCCAGTTTCCGGCTGTATTCCAAGTGTGGCACCTGATCGGCACCCACCGGAACCATCAGTTCATTCCCCCCCACATTAAGTGGAGACAGCATGTAGATATCTGCTGCTTGGTCGACCACATAAGTCAAGAAGCCCATCGTCGGATACCTCACTCCCTTCATCTCCGCCTTCACGGTTGGGTTTCTGCGGATCTCCGTCAGATTAGCGATCATTAAAAAATATTGCGAGAGTTCAAATCTGGCCTTTACCCCACTTTGCAGCACAAAATGGACATTTGGCAAAGTCGGATCCAATCCCACAGCTAACCAGTCGAGAACTACATCTCTAACAGATTTTCTGATTAACTCAGGTCTGTCAGCGTGTGTCGTCAACGCCTGAACGTCAGCCAAAAGGAAAAAGCAGTCCGAATCGCTTCTCTGAGCATCAAGCCAGAGTTTTAAAGCGCCAACATAATGTCCAAGATGAAGCTCTCCGGTCGTTCTCGTCCCAGTCAAAACGCGGCTTATTCCGTCCACTCTTTCTCCTTTCTCACAATTCAAGCTACGGCCTGGTATTTTGAAAAAATTTCAAAGAACCGTGGTTGAATACAGAATGTGAAGTCCTACATTATATTCATAAAAAATTATTGAAGTCAATAGTATGTAATATTGACAGAAAATAAAATATCCTGTATTCTTTCTTTCAACAGCGTCTGAGTCGGGAGAATGGGCCCGATGAGCTGACCGGTGAATCATCCGCAAGGAAAGTAGCCGGCTCCGGAAGGGAACCGTTATCATTTCTCAAGCCGTTGTCGCATATGCAGAGACGGTTACAAAGATCAAACTCGTAATAGTTTGGTAAAACAAGGTGGCACAGCGGAACTCCGCCCTTGATTGCTTATTATTTATAGGCGCCCAAGGGCGGATTTTTACATATATGAACCAAAAAGAAAGACTTAGCAGTCAGGGTAAAATAGCCGAGATTAGATTACTCGGCATTCCCTATCACCGCGAAGTGGACGGAGAAATAGTTGATTGTACCGATGTCTTGGAACGACTGGCGACAAACGAAAACTATAAACAAAAACTTAGGCAGGCCATAAATGAAAATGAAGAAAATCTTCAACCCTTATTTGAAGGCGGTTATTATGGAGTTGATCGAAAAATCAAAAAGGGTGAATCTCTAACCTACGAAGACGCTTTTTCGTTAATGTCTTTTGTCCTAATGGCTTCCAATTCCCAAATCAGATCAGAACTATCACCTCGAATAAAAATTGGAGATACTAGCCTTGAAACAATCACCTTGCAGGGAATTGCCCTACTTGCAGAACTGTCGGCCAAAGAGGCTTATGTAGGTCTTACCCCGGAAGAAATAGCTGGCCTGACTGCAGCCACTCTCGAGCTGGACACTGTCGTCAGGGTTGATGGAGGTCAACAAGCCTTTGGAGTCGGTGGTATGGGTGGAGATAGAGGATACCCCAGAAACGGTGACCGTTCAAAATTATTCAGTTTATCCACCATGGGAGCAGCAGTCCTTGCCTGTTTTGGCAATGTTCACAAACACCACTCATATCCGAATACATCCAAAATAGCAGGCCAAACCGCCATCGAAGCAATCGGAGGCCGGTCCGATCAAGACTCCCAATCTGCCATGGAGGTGCTTCAGCATGAAACAAATTTGTTCATGTCATCATGTCATACCGTCAGAACTCTACATACCATTTCCCACCGACTAAAAGGAGAAACCATTAATCACGTTGTAGGGCCTTTAGCCATACCTGTCAGTAAAGATACCACTCTAAATGCTTTCATTGGCGTCAACGACAATGTCCATCCGGAAACCATAATTCGCTCTCTTCAAATCCTTCAGAAGAACGGTATCCAAAAGTACGGAAACTCTGTTGCTTTCTGTGGTCTATTAAAATCAAATTCATCTCACTTTTCCGAGCAAGGTTATTACCAAGATAAAGAGGCGAAAAACAATGTTGCCATCGACGAAGTTGCACCTCCTCCTCACGATACACTCGCAGCTTTCTTAGTGGAAGGACAAAATCTCGGGACTTTCATAATTACCCCTTCAGATTTCCTCGACGACGACCTTATTGCACATGTCGATTTTCACGGCTTGCTTATCCCCAATACTGCTGAAGGCATCCTTCAAGCCAACAACGATGCTATCATTGGGCAAGACCTACCCAAATCAATCTACCTTGCTATGACCGTAGCACTGGGAATATTCACCAGAGACTACTCTCATTTGAAAGGAGCTTTTGATCAAAAAAACAGACGTGTCAATCAACAAATGCTCAGAAAATCCTTTTATCTCGCCTTCGAAAAAATTGCGGGTGGAGATGCCTCTGCCAAACTACAAGAATATATTATTATGAGTAATGAGGTCCTAAATATCTAAACATGAACTCAAACAGACGCATATTCCATACCAATCGGCCACTTATAGGGATGATTCATTTCCCCCCTTTAGTGGGATATCGGGATTTTCCGGGACTTGACTACATACTAAAAAAGTCAATAAATGAAGCAAAACTACTCCAAGCAGGAGGAGTCGACGCCATTATGCTGGAAAACAACTACGATATTCCTCACGTAGAATTTGTTCCCAAAGAGGCTTCCTCCATGATGACCTTTCTCACTCAAAAAGTCTGCGAGACGGTGTCTCTCCCAATTGGAATTAGTACTCTCTGGAACGATTACAAAACCTCATTATCGATATGTAGTCAAACGAGAGCAAGTTTTATCAGAATCCCCGCCTTCGTCGATACGGTCATAACTTCTTATGGACTGATGACCGCGGCCGCCAAAAAAGCAGTTACACTTCGTCAGAAATTAGGCCTTCATAGAGTGGCTATTCTGGCTGATGTTCAAGTTAAACATTCCGAGATGGTAGACAAAAATAAGTCTTTGTCTCAATCAGTTAGGGAGGCTATTGATAGTGGAGCCGATGCCATTATCGTTACCGGAAAATGGACAGGTGACTCTCCCAAAATTGATGACTTAAAAGAGGCCAGAGAAGCCGCCGGCTCCTTCCCCATATTTATTGGAAGTGGTGCAAATATTAACAATCTGAAATCATTATTAAATTTCGCTGACGGAATCATCGTGGGTACCGCAGTAAAAGAAGGTGAGTCTTTGTCCAAAGAGAAAGAAACCAACCTTAAGCCATTTGAATATTCAATTGACTCCCAAAAAACCAAGGATTTCTCAGTAACCTTTGATCTCCTCGTTCACCCTATAGCTTGAAAAACCGCTTGTTTAAAGATATAATTCCCATAGTCGAACTTTCACACCCAGGAGGATCTCGTGACCACTTCAATTTTCCGTTTACCCTCAAACTACACTGCGCTTGTGAGGAACCAGCTTCACGAACAATCGACAGGCTCAGTTGCCGGCCATTTTTTTGGTCATGAAGTATGGCAGTTCATTGCCTCAGAAACCTTTTTGTCTGCACCCGAGTTCAAGCACCTCGCTTTAATTGGTTTTGACAAACCTGTAAGCACTGAAGAGGTCGAAGATTATTACTCCACCATGGGTCTGTTACCTGCTACAGCCAAGGAACTCATCGCACTGTACCTAGACAAACCCGAATTTGCAGTCGGCAGATACATTGTCGCCCTTGGCCAACAAAACACACTCCAAGGGGCTTGTGTCAAGATTCCTTCCGTACCTGCCTATTGGCGATGGGCACATCAAAGTGCCGGATGGCACTTCCAGGTTCACCAGTTCAATAAATGGGAAATACTCTGGCAATTCGCTGCTGTTTTCCCTGTTTCGTAAGCAACCACAGCTCCTGCTTTTATGCAGGAGTTTTTATTTCACCAGCTTCAAATACTTCCGCTTACCAATTCTCACGACATTTTGACCCTGGCTTAAAGCCAGGTCACCTTCTCCGTCAATTCGTTTTTCATTAAGATATATCGCCCCCTCTTTTAGCAAAGTTTTAAATTCCGAATTGCTCGAGACCAATCCGTTTGCCAGAGCATACGCCGCAAGAGACGCTTCAGGCCCTAATACCGGTACCGGAAAATCCACTTTTATTATCGGAGTATCGTCTCCCGCGACTTTCTCCACCACCGTCTTCCTAAAATGCTCCTCCGCCTCCGTCACTGCTTTTTCCCCATGCAATTCTGCCACAATTATCTTCGCCAGTTCTTTTTTCAGGTTCATCGGGTTTTCTCCTTCAGCCAATCGTTTTTTTGCGTTTTCAATTACTTCAATATCTACATTTGTTCCCATTAGAAAATACGTTACTAGGACATCATCACTTGTAGACATCACCTTTCCATATATTTCTTCAGGCGAGTCTTCTATCCATAAAGCGTTCCCCCAAGATTTACTCATCTTCCTCCCGTCTGTACCGGGCAAGAAGCCATTGGCCATCACGAAGGTCTCTTTACCTCGCAGGTCCTTTTGCAGTGTTCTCCCTGCTTGCATATTGAAGGTTTGGTCTGTACCACCAAGTTGCAAATCGGTATCCATAAAGTAGCTATCATACCCCTGCATTATTGGGTACAGCACTTCAGGTAAGGCTATTCTTTTGCCTTCGTTCCATCTTTTTTTAATTAGCTCTCTACCAATAAAGTCATTTAACGAAAATTGCTGGGTAATTTTCAAAATATCACCAAAGGTTAGTTTGCTTAACCATTCGCTGTTATGGACTACCTTTATTGTGTCAAAGTCCAAAAACTTCGAAGCCTGTTTCTTATATGTCTGAAAATTTTCTTCGATTTGTTCATCAGTCAATATCGGTCTCTCAGAATCCTTATCGGAGGTATCACCAACTTTAGCAGTAAAATCTCCTATTAAAAATGACACATTGTGCCCCAGATCAGCTAGTATTTGCAGCTTCCGAAGCGGAAAAGCATGCCCCAAGTGAATTCTGGTCGCAGTCGGGTCAATCCCAAAATAGACATTCAATTTTTTATCCGAATACAATACTTTTTCCAGCTCGTCGCGGTTAGGAATTATGTTTTCGACACCCCGTGTCAAAAAACTCTCAATCAATTTTTTCTTTTTAGCTTCGTCCATAAGCTTATTCTACATTGTCATTCCTGGCTTGACCAGGAATCCATCAAATAAAATCAGATTGAAAGTTTCTCATCATCCTCTTTAGTTATCTTTGAGACAAAATCAGCAACACTCATCGCCCCCAAGTCCTTCTGCCCTCTGGCCCTTACTGAAACTTGGTTACTTTCTGCCTCTTTCTCACCGATGATCAGCATATACGGCATCTTGGACGCCTCAGCATTTCGAATTTTCTTACCGAGGGAGTCAGCGTCAGAGTTCAGCTCTACTCGAATTCCCTTTTCCTTTAATTCCCTCAGGATTTTTTCCGAATACTCTATCGTTTTCTCAGACACAGGCAGTATCGTTACCTGAGTAGGTGACAACCAAACAGGAAAGTTACCTCCATAATGTTCAATCAATATCATCATCAATCTTTCTGCCGATCCCAGAATTGCCCGATGTAACATCACGGGGTGTTTTTCCTGGCCCATTTGGTCTGTATAAGTCAGATTAAATCTCTCCGGCATGACGTAATCAATCTGAAGTGTTGATAGCTGCCATTCACGCCCCAATGCATCTGTTGCGACCAAGTCCATTTTTGGTGCATAAAAAGCCGCGTCGCCAGGACTTTGAACATACTCAATATTATTCCGTTCCATTATTGTCTCCGCCCATTTTTCCGTCTTCTCCCATATTGCCGGGTCGCCCAAATATTTCTCCAGGTGTTCCATATCTCTTGTCGAAAGACGGTATTTATATTTAAATCCAAAGGTCTTCATTATCTCTTTGGTCATTTGAAGTGCTGTATCAATTTCATGATCCACCTGATCTTCTCGGCAAAAAATATGACAGTCGTCTTGGGAAAAAGATCTCACTCTTCCCAGACCAGAAAGCTCACCCGGTTTCTCGTCGCGGTAAAGCATGGCAAAATCGGTTAAGCGGAGGGGCAAATCACGGTAGCTTCTCGGTTGAGCCGCATATATTTGAGTATGTTGAGGACAGTTCATGGGTTTCAGGAACATCTCTTCATCAGAGTAATTCGACACTACCCGGAACATGTCCCCTTTATATTTGTCGTAATGTCCTGACGTTTTAAATAGATCTGCCTTGGCAATTTGCGGAGTCCAGACTTGGAAATATTCCTGAGCGGACTGCACCGATTCCACATATTCGGTTAATTTTCTACGGATAAATGCACCTCTGGGAGAATACAAGGGTAAACCGCTACCCACCAAATCAGAAAACGAAAACAAATCCATCGATTTACCTAGCTTCCGATGGTCTCTCTTTTTTGCCTCTTCCTGCATTTCCAAATATTTATCCAATTCCTCCTGTGATTCGAAGGCTGTGCCATAAATTCTCGTCAGCATTTTATTTTTCTCGTCACCATGCCAGTACGCTCCTGCCACTGAAAGTAATTTAAAAGCCTTTATCTCAGACACGGAATCCAGGTGGGGACCGGAACAAAGATCTTCATCTATTATTTTTCCGCTTGGTAAAGTCATCTGGTATGTGGACACTTTTTCACCCCTGACCTGAATATCATCCAGCCATTCCAGCTTATATTGGTTTCCGGCAAATATTTTTCTGGCTTCGTCAACACTGATTTCCACTTTTTTCATCAGTGACCCGGATTTTATTATCCTTGACATCTCTTTTTCAATGGCCGGAAAGTCCTCCTCGGCAACTTTCTGACTATAGTCAAAGTCAAAATAAAATCCTTCATCTGTTGCTGGACCCATCGCTTTTTTTAGCTCCGGGTACAGTTTCTGCATGGCCGTATGCAGCACATGTTCAGCGGTGTGTCTGAGCTTCAGCATTTTCTGCTTCTTCTCATCCATTTTTTGATATTTTTCGTCCAGTTTTTTCGACATACAAATATTAATTAATTAAAAATACTAAAATCGTGATAGGTGCAGAAGACTAGCCAACAACCGCACGGAGGCGGGAACCCGGTACTCCAGGGAGGTCCGAGTACGGTTTTGGCGGGCTTCGAACCAAACGATTTTAATTTACAAAAAAACTACCTTCTTGCAGGAACCCTTTTGGGGTGGTTCCATCCTGCTTGCTTAGTAGCCCTTAATTCGTCAAATTTAGCATTGACCGCCTGTTCCTCCAGGTTGGTAGCCCTTCATCGGAACAATTTAACTACTCTATTCTAACACGTCCTGCAACCCACTTATCTGCTAAAGTAATCAAGTCCTTTGCCGCTCTAGGAATTTCATCACCACCAACATTTCTAACATACTTCCATCGCCCGATATTATCCACAACATAATAACATCCTCTTTTAAAGACCATATTACCACCCTTAGGATCTGTGACTCTAAAATCTTTTACACACAAAGCTGCCGCTTCATTCCCCAGCCCTTTTTGTAACAAACGACCGCCGAATAATGTCTCGATTCTATCCATATTTAAGGATTCCTCCATATATATATCTGCCCACCCACACAGACTACTTTCTGATCCGCTAAGTGTCACACCCTCGACTAGATCAAGCGTTTCGACACCTAGTCCATCTAGTTCCCTCACGGGGAACTGTGCCAGCCACTGTGCCAACTGAAATAACAATCTATCGGGATTATCTTTGATAATTTTCCATATTTTTCTAAGGATCGGAGTTCTCAAAAACTCCTCTCTAAATTCCGAGAAATCATTCATTTCAAGAGCGGTTTCTTCGCTATAAGGATATCCATTGTTAAATAGTGAAGAAATAAATCTAACAACAACAAACTCTTCCCCTGGCATCATATCACTCAAATAGATTAATCTATCAACGTATTTCATATCCTTAATTTTATCGGCTGTCTGCTGAATATTGGTACCTTCAACAATTACTTCCCATAATAATTCCCTGCTATCTATTTCGACATTTGTTTCTCTTTCGTCCATCAACCAATCGACTAAATTACTTGGAAGCGTACTTGCCAAATCCTCATCGGCCTCCATAATTTCATCCCTAAAAAACAATCTCAAATCATCAGAGAATCCGTCCACCATTCTCCTGTCACAATATTCCTTAATACTATTCCAAAAACTCTTCACCATTGTATCGCTAGCTAACGACAAATTCCTTGAAATAACTTGGATCATATCTACAAAACCTTCTCTCTGTGACAAGGAATCTACTATGTCAATTGATTCGTTAGTATCCATACGAGCAAAACTAGCCTTTAAAATCTCTATCACAGCATCACTATCTTTAAGGAAACCCAGGCATACATATCCATGGCGCCTATTTGACACATTCCTTCCAGAAGTGATTTCCACAATAGAACTAACAGCCAAAGACCTCATGGGTTGACATTCAACCAGAGGAATCAAAGCATTAATGTCACTACTCATTTTCATAAAATGACCTTTTTCTTCAGTCAGCCTTAACCCAGCCAGCTTTCTATCAACCAATAATCTAGCAATCATCTCAATTTCTTTATCAACAACTCCACCTTGGTCGACGTACTCCTTTAGAGTAACAAACCATTCCGGAACCTGTCTGTTGATCACGCCATCCTCAGATTCTAATTCCATCAAAAGTATTCCACCTTTCATTATGAAATCTTTCGTCGTACCTGCCCGTTGATTTTCTCCTAAGAACAAACTGATTGCCAGATGATTATCTTTTTGTGCATATTCTCGCCATTCACCCAATAGATATTTACCCTTTAAATTCTGATATGTTAATTCCTCATGGCTGACATCTTGCTCAACAGCTAACTGATCTAACATCTGTAATTCTTTCTGTATTTTATTGATCTTTTTTGATTCTTAAAGGCGGAAATAACACTCCTTCTCTCCCGGATACATCTTCGAGGAACCAGAAGAGCCTTTCGGAGTGCCCCCAGCCGGAAGTTGGCGGCATACCATACTCGAGCATTTCCACAAAGTCTGTGTCCAGCATTTGTGCTTCCTCGTCCCCCGCTTCCCTCTGCCCTTGTTGTTCCTCAAATCTGGCTCTCTGATCCTCCGGGTCATTCAGTTCTGTATATCCATTTCCTAATTCTGATCCAGCTATGATTACATGGAATCTTTCCGTCAGCTCTGGCTCTTCCGGCTTACTCTTGGCTAGGGGGGACATAAACTTCGGTTCATTGAGTAGGAACGCCGGCCCGGCAATTGTCTTGCGGATTATCTTCCAGCAGTTATCAATAAGCCTGCTTCTATTTATCGCGCCAGTCAGAACCACCCCCTTTGCTTTTATTATTTTGAGCATTTCCTCATCGGTAGACTTGAAAATGTCGATTCCCAGCTTTTCTTTGATTATTTCCACATAGTCTATTTCTTTCCATTCGTCGGCCAGGTCATATTCCATCCCCCTACTCACAAACTTCGTTTTTCCATAGACTTCTTTCGCCACAAACCGATAAAGTTCTTTCACCAGCTCCATATTGTCCCTGTAATCGGCGTAAGCCCAGTACCATTCGCACTGATAGTACTCAGGCAGGTGTTCATCGTCCATGCCTTCGTTTCGGAAGTTTGGTCCGATGGTATATATCTTTTCAAAACCAGCTCCGACAAGCCTCTTCTGATATAGTTCAGTCGAAATCCTCAAATAAAAATCCTGATCTATGGCATTCATGTGGGTGACAAAAGGTTTGGCATCAGCTCCTCCGGTCACACTTTCCAGTACCGGTGTCTCCACTTCCATGAACCCTTTTTCCTTCAAGAACTTTCTCGTCACCTCCCAGAACTTTGACTTTCTTTCGAACCGTTTCATTTTTTCCTGGTCCATCATCAAGTCAAGGTATCTTTTACGTAAAGCTTCATCTGGGTCAGTTATTCCTGCCCACTTCTCGGGCATGGGTAGTCGGGACTTTGCCAGAATTTTAATTTCCGTCACTTCCAAAGATACCTCTCCGGTCCTCGTTTTTACAACCTTCCCTGTCGCCTGAATGATGTCCCCGATATCCAGC
>LCJG01000022.1:456-12461 GCA_000998025.1 Candidatus Collierbacteria bacterium GW2011_GWB1_44_6 | reverse complement strand
ACTAGTTAGGTCCAAAAAAGAATGATCCCGCTGGTTGAGGGCGGGATCATGGATGATGCGACCTATGATCGCAGGATGGTGAGCAGGAGGGCGAAGGCGCCCACAATGCCCGTCAGCATTTGGATTGTAGCTGGGAGGGCGGGGATCAATCCGAGGTAGTTGGTGGCGATGACGCCGCCTGCGATGAGGGCTATGAGGATGCAGAGGTGTTTGAATTTCATGAGGGTCCTTTTTATTGTGCGAGGGTAAGTTGCGAAGTGATGGTGTAGTATAGCCTATAACAGTGTATTTGTCAAGTCGGGGAGTAAAAAACCCGCCTGGTGAGGCGGGGAAGAGGCTAGGGCAGGACGAGGACTGGTGTGCCTACTGGAGCCCAGTCAAAGAGCCATTTGGCGTCGTCGGTATTCATATTGACGCAACCGTGGCTCATGGGAACACCAAAGTTATTGTGCCAGTAGGTGCCGTGAAAGCCGTATCCTCTGAAAAAGTACATAGTCCAGAGGACGTTTGGGAGATCGTATGTGACGCCGTCGGTCATCTGCGTGGATTCAAGCTTGGTCTGAATTGAGTACAGGCCGGTGACTGTGGGGAAGTCGGCAACGCCGGTAGAGACAATAAATTCTTTGAGTAAAATGCCGTCTTCGTAGGCATATGTTCTCTGTGTGGATAGAACCACCACGATTTGCTTGCCTTCGGAAATAGTGGATGCCGGTGCTGTGATGGGGGCAGTGGCGATGAGTAATTTCTGTCCGACGGTGATGAAATTGACGTCAGTGAGATTGTTGGCTCTGGCCAGGCCGTACATGTCGATATTGAACTGGGCGGCGATGGCCTCGAGGGTATCTCCTAGCTTGACTGTATAAAAAATGGGCTCGTCTGCGAGGGGTGTCGGCGTGGGAGATATGACTACAGGGGTGGAGGTAGCGGGAATGATCGAGGAGGTCTGCAAGATGGCTATCTTCCTTGGGGTGACAGTAGAAGTGGGTGTGGATGTGAGTTCTGTGGCTGATTCAGAGAAATTACAGGCTGAAAGAATGAAGATTGAAAGAATAATCAAGTAGGACTGGATACGGGACATGGGGCCTCCGGTGAGTTTAAGGTGCGAAAAACTTGAAGGAATTATATAGCAATGGGATATAAAAACCCGCCTTTGAGGCGGGTTTTTGGCCGATCTAGCTATCCACTAGAAAGATAGCATTTTTCCGATGCTTGGTCGTATCGTTCTCGCCAAGTCTTGGTTAGACGGGCAGTCCACATCGAAGCAACAAAAAAAACAAATGCCATGAAATAAAATAAACCCCCGTAGAACCCCGCGTCGCTGAGGATGTTCCCCAGTCCCAGGCCATCGGCCAGGGTGTATGAGGGAATTACCCCCAGGAGGGGCAGAAAAAAGAAACAGACTGTTCCTGCGACAAGCAGGACGATGCACATAACGAACAGTGCCGTCGTGGTTTTGATCATTGGATTTCTCCTTGATTGTATCCGGGTGGTTCCCGGGTGGTTTAAAGAACAGATGGGAGATGATATCACTTTTGAGGTATGTTGTCAAGTTATGGGCTAATAAATGGGCACAAAAAACCCGTCTCTATTGAGGCGGGTGGAAGGGGAACAGTGTTAACGGGGAAAGTGTTTTCTGGTCCAGCGTTGCCACTTTCGCCAGTAGCCGTTGTCTTTTAGAAATTGGAACGTCCAGACAAAACTCACGATCCAGGAGGCGGCGGTAACAGCCATGCTGAACAAAAGAATGGCGAACTGTCCGAGCGAGGGGTGCGCCAGGAGGTAGAGAAGATGGACCAAGGTGATCGCCGAAATTGCAAGGGATTGAATACACGAAAGCATTAATGGGGCGTATTTTTTCATGAGGCTCCTTAAGGTGCGCGAGGAGGGGTGGATAGGGACGGGCAGATGTTTACTCCTCAGAGGTCGCGTCTTCGGATGTCTCGCTTGCCATCTGGATATATTTGGTCTTGATTTGTTCAATTCCCCAGACGATGGATTTATCGTTGAGATCGGAGATTTTTAAGTTTAATCGAATACTGATGATGCTTGAAATTAAGGCTGGGATGAGGGTGGCCAGATAGTATAATCCAGAGAAGAATAACAGTATGAAGGTGATTGAATAAAGAATGATGCTTGCCCAGTTGACGTAATTCAGTTGCCGGTGGGCCCTTTTGATATCTTTGTCGTATGGTGAATGAACTAAGTTTGCTAACATTCTTCCTCCAGGTTTTCAGGGTACGAGATAGAGAGATTATACCTCCTGAGTTGTTAGATTATCTTGTCTGCGTAGACGAAGAAACGCACCGGAGAATTCTCCGCCATTGGCGGATAAACTCCATTGGCAGGATTAGTTAGTTCTTGTGGTATAGACAAAAAACCTAACTGGTGAATTCCATAATTGACAGGTATATAAGATGAGATCGGCGTTGTAATCGGTTATATTTGTGCCTGTTTCGGTGAGATAAACCCGGTATTCAAAGGGGCGCTGTTCCCAAATAATCTTGATAGTGTCACCTTCTTTGAGTTGGGGGAGACTGTAGAAGGAGTTTAGCTTCCTGAAAGAAGGGGACCACTCGAGATAACCCCAGCGGTGGGCGGCTAGAATAATGGGTTGATCGTTCGTGGTGGGGATGTCGAAGTTTGGAACACGCCAAATGCCTTGTCTGAGAATTTGTTGCCAATCTTCTCCTTCGTGGATTTCGCCACGAACCCCGATCTTGTCGATGATAAGGCCATTTTCTTTGGGGAGTGAGGGGTCTACTTCCGGTAGAGCTGGCCTGGGGATTTGAGTGGGAGTTGGAGTAAGGGTAGGCGGTGTGGGGGAAGGCTTTTTGATAGTTTCTTGAGCCTGCGAGGCCGTGGAGGCGATGGTGGAGGCTAGAACGGTGGAGGTTTGAGGTGAGAGGCGGTAGTAGATATGGGGCCAGGAGGGAAGCAGGGTGAAGATGAGCGTCAGAGACCAAAATAAGATCCCAGCGGAGATAAAAAGGCTTTTTTTGGTGGTCATGGTTTCATTTTACATGTTCTGGCTGGCTTGATCTGGAAGCCCGTTTGATTTGTGTGGAAGATTGTGATATATTATGGGTTTAGAAATCAAATTCTGTACCTGAAAATAGGAGAGAAGATGGACAATAGGCTCACAATTGATTGGTGGAGTGTTGTGTTCTCTGCCGCCGTTGGCATTCTGTTCGCGGCGATCTCATTTGCGGTTTCGCCACCCGTTCTGGCTGGGATCGTGGCCACGGTTGTTTTTTGCCTGGTGTTTAGCTGGGCTGCATGGTCGACCGGTGCTTTTTCGAGAACCGGTCCGGTCTCATTCTAGTTGTTTGTTTGTGCTGTACGAATCGTTCCCGTTGTGATTGTGTCCCCGCTGAAAGGCTGCCTCATGGCAGGCAGGCGGGGAATTTTGTGGCTTAGGGTGGTGCGGGTGACTTACTAATTGGTAGATTGATGTATATGGCAAAACCTATAGCGATATATTGACAAACTATAGCCACACGTGCTATACTTCCCGCTAGTTTGATATATTTGAGTCAGTCAAAGGTGAAATGGGTTTGGTTTGCAGTGCCACTTTAAAACCGGCGCTGCGGCTAAAGCCTTACGCGTTTCACCCTTCGCTGGCTTATCTCTCAAACAACCCCCCCCGTTCGTTTGATTCTAAAAAGATCGCCTACGGCGACTATACGTTACGTATTTATCACAATTGGAGGACTTGACTAGGCATTTATCTGAAATGACGATGAACAGCGTAGTCACAATAGAGTTGACAGGTCGGTATCAGGATGTAGAATAGGTCTTGTATTGATCTTTCCCCAAACACCAGGATGAATTTTCACTTTTTAAGCATCTAATTTAATTAATTACCCCTTACTTTTTTCTTATGGCCACAAAAGCCAAAACATCTGTTACTAAGCCCAAGACTGAGGCTGTAGCCCCGGTAAAAGAAACTAAAATCCCCGTTCTCGAAGAAATAAATACGGCTCCTAAATCGAAGGAGATCCCTTCTGCGCCTGAAGAGGTAGTGGAACCGTTGCAGGAGGAAGTGCCGCAGAAACAAAGTGACACCGTGGCACAAAACGGGGAGGTATCGGGTTCGATTGATGCGATGAATAATCAAGGTGACATAATTCCACAAGAGGAAAAGATTGCAGCAGAAGTGCCGAGGCCATACGTGGTGCCTCCTTCTCAAAATAGCCCCGTGGCGACTAGAGGCTTCGCACGGCCTGCGATGGCTCCAAGGACCACTTATCAACCAAGATATACTTCGATGCGTCCTGGATATGTCAGGGCTGCTCAGGAGCCTGTAATTACCGAAGAGGTATCCGGAATACTGGAAATGACCGGCATTGATGGCCGGGGAATTCTCCGTCAAGGTTTCCGACCCGGAGAAAACGATGTTTTAATTGCTTCTCAGGTTAGCCGGGCAGCCAAACTCCGTGCCGGAGATGTGGTGACCGGACTTGCTAGAAGGCCAAAAGAAAACGAACCCTACTGGACGATGATCCAAGTAACAAAGGTCAATGGTGAAGAGCCTGCCAAGATGTATGACCGCTCAAAATTTGAAAAAGGCACTCCTATTTACCCGTACGAAAAATTAAAATTGGAAACAGGGAAGGAAATTTTGTCCACCCGCCTCATAGATCTCTGTGCCCCTATTGGTAGGGGACAAAGAGGTTTGATAGTGTCCCCGCCAAAAGCCGGGAAGACAACAATAATAAAAGAAATTGCCAGCGGTATAGCCACCAATTATCCCGAAATACACCTGATGGCAGTGCTCGTGGGTGAGCGGCCTGAAGAAGTGACGGATATATCGAGACATATTTTGGCGGTAACTAAAGATAGCGCCATGCCAGGAGAGACAGCGGCCAGTAACTTTGATGAAAAAGCGGAAGAACAAACCAGAGTGGCCGAAATGGCCCTCGAGAGAGCAAAACGTCTCGTGGAAATGGGAAAAGACGTAGTGATTCTACTGGACTCGATTACGCGCTTAGCGCGAGCCTATAACTTGGCAATTCCAACTTCCGGCAGAACTCTTTCCGGTGGCTTTGACCCAGCTGCTTTGTACCCTCCTAAAAAGTTCTTTGGCGCTGCACGCAAGATCGAAGGTGGGGGAAGTTTGACTATAATCGGCACAGCCTTGACAGATACCGGGTCGCGTATGGATGACCTCGTATATGAAGAATTTAAAGGTACCGGGAATATGGAGCTCCACCTGGACCGCCGCTTGTCGGAGAGGAGAATCTACCCAGCGATCGACGTGATGAGATCGAGTACCAGAAGAGATGATCTGCTTTTTGATAACGTGGAGTACCAAAGCATAGTCCTCATGCGCCGGATGCTTGACATGCTCGGCGACAATGAGCGAACTGAGGTGCTTGTCGGCAGAATTGCCAGAACGAAATCGAACAAGGAATTCTTGGCGAGCTTGAAGGACGGGGGGTAACAAGTGTTTTCTTGATGGATTCCTGCCTCCGCAGGAGTGACATGTTTTATCTTTGCTGCTAGGACAGTTCCACCTGCCGGCGGACAGGCTTTGCAGGCTAGAATGTAGGTTGAGGAAAATTTAGCTTTGAACTATGAGCCTTCAAGGAGACTCCTTGAAGGCACTTGAAGGCAATAATTGACTGACGTGAGGATGTGTGATATTATGAGATACTTTCGTATCGCTAAATTGACATTCTAAAGGAGCCATAAATGAACAAAACGGTTAAAAAAGCCCTACTGGTTTTTCTTGGTGAACTCATAATGTCTGTGCCTGTGTGGTTGATGCCTGTCCTATTGATCGCTAACGTCTTATATTGGGCGCCGGCTCAGTGGACCCACAGCTTTTTTGTCTACAACTTCTGGCCTCTTCCTAGCTACACCGCCGGGACTGCATTTCTGAGTTGGTTTGCAGCTGGTGGATGGCCTTTGATCTTCGTCGGCCTAGGGGTTTCGCTTGCCGGACTCTATTTCGGAAAGAAGCATGATCTCTTTTCCAAAACAGTTCATACCTTCCTGCGTGGAATTCATATGCTGGACACTAAGGAAAAACTGGTTTTGGTCGGCACCTGCTTGGTTCTCTGTCTCTTTGGTGTTCTGAGCCTGATGGGAAATGCCTTGGCGCTGACCATTTTTCTGTGTTTTGCGCTCGGCGTTGTGAAATCATAAAAAACAACTTGCAAAGAGTGGAGAACCATAAATGTTGAGAAAACTGTCCGACTTTTTGTACATCGCAGGGTGTGTCATATGGAATAACCTGCTGGTGATCATTCTGATCGTTGTTTTGTTCGGGGGAACCGGCTACGGGCTCTTTATGCTTGCAAAATCAGCCAATTCGCAGAATGTTGTGGATCCTCGGGTATCCAGCTATACGCTGAAGGCCGAAATCACTGGTGTAACCACCGACGAAACCGGAAAGGTGGTGTTTCGGTATCGTGTGATAGAAGCTGATTCACTCACATTGAATTATCGGGATTAGATTTCTAGTCCCGATTTTTTTATGCTTTAGTTATGTAAGAATCTTGACAAGAGCCTATAGCCGTGAGAAAATACTTCGTTTGAAGATCCTTGAAAATCTATTTGAATAAGGAGTAAAGATGAGAAGAGGATTGATTGTTCTGATTGTTATGGTTTTGCTCGGTGTTGCGTGTGGCACACCCGCTCAAGGCGGTCCGGTAGCGGAAAGCCCTGAAGTGACTTGCGCCAACGCAGATCTCACCGTGGTTGTGGGCTCAAACGGCCAGCGTATTCTTGAGGACCAGCCGGATGGCACAAAAGGGCTTCTCAGTCTGTTTAAAGAGAAGACCGGTTTGACTGTCTGTGCTTACCTGATGGAAGCGTCAGAAGCCGTTGAGCTTAAAGCATCTTTGCTTTCAAAAGCTCCTGCCGACTTTTTGTCCGGACAGCCGATGGCATTCATGTTTGATTCAAACTTGTTTGCCGATGGCCTGAACGAGCAAGCTTTTGTCGGGAATTCAGTCGTGGGCGTTTGGCTTAAAGAAAGCAGCGTTAACCGTTTGGGTTTGCAGAAGGGTACCCCCCTATCGATGGCTCAGTATGCCAACTTGATGGAGACGGGCCAGCTGAAGATTGTAACGGCACCTGCTTATGTCAGTACTCCGGCCCTGATGATGTTTTTCCAGACCTTGAGCTCCTTTTACGGTCCTTATAACCAGTTGTCGATCGACCAGGTGCAAAACCAGGAAGCGATTGATTACGGAAAACGGATCTACGATCACTATGTCCGATCCGAAACGTCTTCGAGTGCCGCAATTGACATGGTGCTCAACGATACGCAAGGACTGTTTGATGGGGTGGTCGGTTATGAGTCTTCCTTCCTCGGGAAGGGCGGAATCAATGCGGGTCGTGGTGAACCGTTTGTGTTCTTCTACTTTGACCCGTCTGTGATTTCGACAGTGACTCTTGGCCGTCTGCAGCTTGAGGGAACGACATACCTCGAGGCTTATAAGCTCTTTTCGCAGTTTGTCTCTTCGGAAGAAGGTCAGATTTACATTTCCGGAACGGGAGTTCGTCCTCAGAAGGATGTTGTCGATCTGAGCACCGATTTGTATAAACCCGAGTGGGGCTTGACGCTGTCGCCGGCTGTGACATACGCAGCACCGCCTACCTATTCGGTGGCGTCGCTTGCGATGGATATCTATCGAGATTATTACAAACGAGCGAAAGTGGTGAAAGTCCTGATCGATGTGTCGCCTTCCACTTTCCAACTCCCACAAATGACTGTTGTGGTCGATACTCCGGAAGGTCCGAAGGAAGAGACCGTTTGGAGAATTCAAGCAATGGACATGGCGCTTCAGAAAATAACAAGTCCTGATTGGTTAAGCGCTAACAAGCTGACACCCGGTCAGAACGATGTGTTTGAGTATTATTTTTTCAGTACAGAAACGTCCCAACTGGTAACGAGCAGCACCGGTAGCAATACTACAGTTGCTCGTGACCGCCTGCATTACTTTATGGGGCCGTCGACCGGTAACTGGGACAGCAACCGGTTCGGCATGACGACCATTAATGAACTTAATGGTTTTATGTCGGGCGGAACCGCCATTTTCGATGCGTCGGGCATTATGCTTTCCTCAATCGAGAGCGATTTTGACCCTCAAAAGGATTACTACATAGTGATCCTGACTGATGGGGAAGATACCAGCAGTACAATCCGCGGGTCTGATTTTTATGACCAGTGGAATGCATTCGCCGGTAAAACCAATGTAACCGTAATCGGAATTGCCTTCGGAACTGAAGGTGCATCAATCGATGCTGAGTTTACCGCTCGGTTCGGCGGACACACCTACCATGGAAATAACGATGCCGAACTGATCGAAGCTTTTGAGCAGATCATCGGACGATAGGAGCATAAAAATGGAATCTGAAATTAAAAACGGAAACCCACTTTGGCTTCTGTTGTCTATTCCTGTGTTCTTTCTCGTGTGGTGGCTTTTGGACGTGGGCTACGCGTTTATCGTGGGCCCCGGCGTCTTGGCAATCCTGTTCGTTCTTTGTGTGTGGTTGCCAAATGACCAGGCGAGAAGGTTAAACAGAAAGATAAAGTTTGCGGAAGCCAGAAAGCTATTGACAGCAGCCACCTTACTTCTTAAGAAAGTTAGTGACTCCTCGATTGTGGAAGAAGTTGAAAAAGCTCTTCTCACGTTTAAAGGACTCATTGATGGACTTGAGGGAAAGGGTACGGCTCAGGGTAAGATTGAGGAAAAAGTTATACCCATGCTCTGGAACCTATCTGAGCTTTTGAAAAGGTGGCGAGGTCATGAATCTGGCCATTTTCCTCTTGAGGCATCAGAAGCGAAAAAAATCCGCGGCGTACTGCTCCACTTTGATGATCTCATCCTGAAATACCAGAGGGATGGGATAGATTCAACCGATACATACCTGACCGGCTTGTATGAGCTAGAAACAGACATGCAGTCTGCGGGTATAAATCCTGAAGGAGGTAGATAATGGACCGGAAAGTTTGGTATGTAGCGATCATTATTCTTGCGGTCTTCGCGCTTTCGGGGGGTTTGTATCTTGCGCGCAGGGCCAATGAAAAGGCCCACCCGCCGACGCCGACGCCGACTCCCTGTATTCAGGTGAATGGTGTAGGTGGGATGGGCTTTTTTGTAGAAAACCCCAAGATGGTTGAGCGCCTTGCGGAACTAGGTTACTGTGTCAACATTCTGAGTAATTCGGGATATGACACCTGGCCGAATCCGGATGCGATCGACTATAAAGATGTCAACTTCCTCCAGCCCGGCGCTTTTTCGGCCGAGCAGGAAATGATTACAAAGTTCGAGGGGGTAGTTTTGCCTTCAACCGGTGATCCGAAGAAGATCATGACTACCGTAGTTTTTGCCAGAACCCCCTATCCGTTCTTTGGAAAACGGGAATTGGTGGAAGCAATGGTGGACGCAGGCCTTGCCTACATGGATGGCCCTGTTTACCGGATCACCGCGGCCAATACACAAGTATTGTTTGATGCCGATGTCAATAACGCACTCTGGGAAACCTTAGGCGTTGACTATCCCGGTCCGGTAAAGATTGGTTTCCCCAATCCTGCCAGGAGTTCGGGCGGACGCATCACAACCGGTTACGCGCTGACTTGCGCCGATGGTGACGGCTGTCAGTATGCGGTCACGCCTGAACAGATGGAAGATCCGTTTTTCCAGAATTACCTGGTCCAGCTGATCCGAAATGCTGCTCAGGTTCCGGGCCGTGACGATTCACTCGCGTTTTGTTTGAACTTCTTTGACCAAGACTCAAATCCGACACCTTTGATTGTGGCAGGAGAGTCTTGCTACGCACAGTGGTGGAATAAACTGACGGAAAATCAAAAGACCCGCAATGCAGACGCAAACGTCGCGATCTATCCAGAGATCCTCGTGGTGAACCAGTTCCCACTGATTCCATTGGATGCTATTGGAAAGCAGTTTGCAGACACTGTGGCGAATGATGATGTGATCCGTCAGATCTTGAGCGAGTCCGGGCTGCAAGCCGGGTCCTACAACAATCCTCCGGTTGATGTAGCCCCTTGGATCGATGCAGACGCGAAGTATCAGGTAGTCAGCGACCCTCTGCCGCAGGTGATGAGCAAGATCAAGCAAATCATCCGCGACTACGATGAGGGTAAGTTCGGTCAGTAGATCTTTTAAGGGGATACCAGAGGAGATTTTTTTCTTTTGAACGACAGGTGAAGTGAAGCTACCTGAAAACAAACAGTTTCACAAACACAAATCCTTTGAAGGAGAAACAAACAATGTCTGATATGAAGAACCTTTTGGCCCCGATTGGCAACGTTCCCGAAGGTAAGTCAAGTGGCAAACTTGCTGAACAGCGCGCCGAATATGTCGAAATGGCTGCCGAAGAAAAGGCGCTGATCGTCGAAACCGAACTTGACAAGGCCGATGCTGAAGTCGCTACTGATTTGGAACAGGTTAGTGCAGAGATCGAAAATTTGGCGTCCAGCGAAGGAGCCAGTTTCGATCTTCAACAGGTGATCAATGTTTGGTTCGAGCGCGCAGAGCAGAAGTTTGCTGCCGGTGAAGTAACCCGCCGCGCCGCAGTGGAACTCAACATTGACTCGGCTGCCACGTATGGAACCATCCCGGACAAGATTGTCCAGATGTTCATCAACAGCGCTGAGACCAAGGCAACCGGTATGGCGAAACTCGAAGTCGCGAAAGCGCTCGACCAGGCCACTGGTGTCGCTGGCAGTATCAGCAAGGATGACAACGTCAAAGCCGCTGAAATCGAAGAAAAGGCAACTGAGATCCTCGCCAACTGGGGAAAAAACGCCAGCGCGATCGACTTTCTGTTCAAGCGCCTGTTTAACAAGGTTCTCAATCGTGTTTTGGATTACCAGACCCGCTTGAGCATGATTGGTCAGGACTTGGCCAAGAAGTCCGTTATGTTGGACCGGGTATCCGCTTCTCTGCGCGCCCGCCGCGACATGGTCAAGAAGGACTTGCTTCAGACTTGTATCAACGGTTTGGCACTCGAAGCCATCATCGATGACACACGCGCTGAGCTGAAAAGCCTTGAGAAGGAACTGTCGAATGCGAAGGGTGCCGACCGCGGACCGCTCAACGAGCTGGTGAAGGATCAACAGGCATTCCTGCAGATTCTGATCAAGCGTTTGATCGACCTCAAGAGTTTTGCCGTGAAGGAGATCGGCCTTTACTCGATCATCGGCACGATTCATGCCTCCGTGGCTGTGATCCGCGCAGATGTTGAGTTTACTCGCACTAACCTGATCGCAGCTCTTGGTTTGCAGCTCGGACTCGTGGTAGACATTGTCTCCGCGCTCCGTATTGCCAAGGCCAGCCAGGATGTGCGCAGGGCAGAAGCTGATGCCTCCGCCTCCGTTGGTGTTGCCGCAGACGCCCTTCAGGCGGCTGCCAACAGCGCTCTGTTGGACGTGCAGACCACCATGCGCTCCCTGGAAGCGACGATCGCGGCCGCAAGCCGCGGTATCAAGAACACCCGGGACAATATGGACAAGGTCGAAGTTATGCAGCGCGAGACCGAAGTTCGTCTCGGCCAGCTGGTTGCCGATCTCGGCAATGCGTAGTTTCAAGTAGATTTATTTATCGGTATAATCCCCGCCAACAGGCGGGGATTTTCTTGACAAAAATATCACACTTGGGGTCCCATAGCCATTGACATAACGTTGGAAAATGGTAAAATACTATCCGATAGTAAGAACGTTGAAATTATCTTATAGATAGGAAATAAGGAGGTTTGGATGAAGTCGCCATGGAAGTTGTTAATTTTGGCTTTACTTGCCCTGTCGCTTTTGGTTCCCCGTAGTGTAAGTGCCGGGGATTATGTGATTGACGCTATTGAAGCCCTAAAGGCTTCAAACGTCTATGTGGCACCTGGCACAGAGGGAACCGATTACGATACAGCAAATAAGTTGGAAAAGACCCTCATTACCGACGACAATATTGTGTTGGTTATGCTACCCTCTGATGCTCTTGTGGGTACGGATTTGTATACCATTGCCAGGAGGATTT
>LCJG01000022.1:0-427 GCA_000998025.1 Candidatus Collierbacteria bacterium GW2011_GWB1_44_6 | reverse complement strand
ATTTCTGAGGGGCTGGGTAACCAGAAGACAATTGGTTTGGCCGTGGGGCGTGAGGTAATTGGCTACAGCTTGATCTTACCTGAAGGCGTCGCCTCCGATAAGATGATGAGAGCCAATAGTGTATCTCATAATTCAGTTGCTGCGCTTATCACTTTCACTCAGAACATTCACTCTTATGTTATGTACAATCCTCAACCGACACTTGTACCAACCCCCGAACCGACGCCCACACCAAGGCCTACGATGACACCTATCGAGTTGCCGAAGGCAAAGGATATTTCCTGGCCTGTATGGCTGGTTATGGTTGTGGCTGTTTTAGCTGTTGTGGTGTGGGTGTTCGTTACGATTAAGAAAAACGCCAGGCGGGTTATACGCAAGCAGTCGTTTGCGCCGTTAACTGTCAAAGTCGATATGATCTCAGAAAAGA
>LCJG01000021.1 GCA_000998025.1 Candidatus Collierbacteria bacterium GW2011_GWB1_44_6 | reverse complement strand
TGCGAGTAAAACAAGTCCGATAAGAGCGTAAGTAAAAGTGGACCAAGCCGCAGCTAAAGCTTTTGGTTCACTGCCGGCACTGATAATGCGAATACCGGCCATAATAAGCATGCCGACCGCGACGAGAGCAATAAGGGCGGGGATGGGGGTTAGGATATTTCCAATAACACACTCTATTCCTTGAATTGTGGCGGTGCCGTCAGAAACGCAGTCTGGGTTAATTGCCGCCCAATCAGCAGCATGGGCTGAGGTTACAAATTGGAATGACATAATTTGATTATATACAAAAAACCCACCGGGTAGTGGGCTTTTGGATACTAATGTGATTCTTAGTAAGGCTTGGGAATGTTGATGTTGCCTGAGAAGACGTCAACACCAAAGAAGTAGGAGATGAGCTGCATGAGTGCCCACGAAGCGGCGACGATGGCAAGACCTACAATGGCGGCGGTAATGCGATTTCTGGCCTGCTCGGTTTTGGTTTTGTCACCACCGGAGGTGAGCCATTCGATACCTCCAATAACAAGGAAGGCGAAAGTGAGTATACCTGCAAGAATAAAGGCGACGGAGATAACTCTACTGATAAGGACACCGATGTCGGTGATTTTCATACCGGTGGGTTGAGGGACACCTATGGTGCCTGCGGCATAAACTTGTGAAATTAGGGACATATTTTTTGTTTTTTAATAATTTGTATGCGTATTAATAGTATTATATCCGATTTTGAGTTTGTCAATTGCCCAGAGGGCTTTCGGTACATAAGGCGTCTAGATTGATTCCAAAGAAGGTCAGAACTAATTGGTAAACTGCCCAGCTGGAGGCGACGATGGCAAGGCCTATTAATGCAGCGGTAATTCTTTTTTGAGCAGATTCGACTTTGACCTTATCTCCACCGGACATGATCCAGTCGACACCTCCCCAAACTAAGAAGACAAAAAAGGCAATACCTGAAACGATAAAAGCGGCGGCCACTCCATTGCTTACCAGGTGTCCGATACAGGTGTAACCGAAGAAATTGTTTTTGGTAACCTCTTCTCCAATGGGAACCTCAATGTCCGAGGCGGCGATTACTTGTGAGATAAATTGATTGATCATAAGGCGCTAGGAAAAACAGGTTTTAGAATGTTAATCTTGAAGACTCCCTGAATGAAGAGGGTGATGGCGTATGAAGCAACTAAAATAGCAATACCGATGACAGAACTGCTGATCTTTTTGGAGGCATCATCAATTCTGGCTTTGTCTCCGCCTGAGGTCATATATTCGACCCCACCCCAGATGAGATAAATGATAAAAGCGATTCCTCCGACGGTAATGACTGTTTGCCACAGGGTAGCAATATAGAAAGCAAGTCCTCCGCCGGGAGTTTGAGGGATATTAGGAGACAAAGCTTTGTTGACGATTTCGTTTTGAGCAAGTAGTTGTTGCATATATTTATCAAAATAATGTTTCGAAAGGATTAAGAATATCGATGCCAAGTACTGCCCCGACGATACCGACGATGAAGAAAGAGGCAACTATGGCGATAAGGCCGATAGCGGCTTGAGTCATTTGTTGCTGAGCCTCGGAAACTTTGGTTTTGTCTCCACCGGCCGTGATCCATTTGAGAGAACCAATAAAGAAATAAATAACGAAGGCTAGTCCTCCAACTACAGTGATGGTGGTAATTATGTTGGAAAGAAAGTCTCCAAGGGCGGTTTTGGTGGCTCCTTGATCCATGACGACTTGAAAGGGTCCTGTACCGGTGATACCTGTTCCAACATCTATGTCTGCTGCGAATACTTGTGAAATGATATTTTTCATTTTTAGATGGATTGAAGTTTGGGGGCTAGGATGGCCTTGAAGTCACCAAAAAGAACCTGGCTGACTATAGCAATAATGATAAAACTGGCAGCAATAATAACGAGTCCTACTATGCTCATTTGAATTTTGTTTTGAGCTTCGGTCAACTTTCCTTTGTCACCGCCGGAGGTGATGAACTGTAAGCCACCACTTAAAAATTGCCAGAGGGCAAAGATCCCGGCTATGACGACCAAAAAGCGGACAACGGCACTAATAATGTCGGTAGTGCCGGAGACAGCCGCAGGGACGCCTGCAGGAACATCGATGGTGCCGACTATATCGACTGCGTAAGCTTGTTTGATGGTGGACTGAAAGAGTTTGATCATTTTTTAGAAAAAGGGGAAGCCGATCACGGCTCCAATAATTCTAGTGATGAGGAAGGAGGTGACGACGACGACTAATCCTACTATTCCATATGTTAGCATATGTTGAGCCTGTTCGACTTTGTTTTTGTCGCCGGCTGCGGTAATGTAATTGAAACCGGCCAGAATAATAACAAAGAAAGCTAACAATCCGGTTGTCTTATCATATCTATGGTTATTTTACAGTAAAATACGAGACATGGTAAAAGACTCTTTGGGGTTGGCCGCAAAAAATAATTTGATCCTATTGGCAAAAGAAGCCGATTTGAGATTGAAAAAATATTGGGATGAGGAAATTGCTAATGACTTTGGGTTTAACGAAACACAAAGGAAAATGGTTCGGGAGATGTTACTTCATGGTAAGGAACACAATTTAAGATCGGCAAAGAGATTGCGCGCCTCCTTTGTTTATTATGGATTTTTGTTGGGAAAGGCGGGTGGGTATGATGAATCGATGTGGAGGGCGGTGGAGGCGGTCGAGCTAGTACATACCGCTCTGCTAATGCATGATGATTTTATGGATCGAGATTTGGTGAGGAGAGGTGGACAGACTACGCAAGTTTTTTTTGGAAAGGGAGATGAACATTTCGGAGAGTCGATGGCTGTTTGTCTGGGGGACGCTGTTTTGTGTCTTGGTTTTGAGAGGCTCCTGACTTGTGGATTTGATTCTGAAAAGGTGAATAAAGTGATGAAGCAATTACTGAGAGGGATTACAAATACAGCTTTTGGACAGGCATATGATGCTAGTCTGGCCAAACTGGGAGAAATGACTGAAGAAAAAGTGATGAGCCTTCACAGAGCTAAGACTGCGATCTACACATATGAGAATCCTTTGATAATCGGAGGTTTGTTGGCTGATTTAAGTCCGGAGGTATTGCAGATTCTTCATGACTATTCGGTGGATGGAGGGATTGCTTTTCAACTACAAGATGACGTGCTGGGGGTATTTGGTGATGAAGAAAAAACGGGAAAGTCGGCGAACTCCGACTTGTTGCAAGGCAAAGTAACGCTTCTTGTGACCAAGGTGATGGAACGAGGGACTGAAAAAGAAAAGAAGGACATTATGAATGTTTGGGGAAAAATAAAAGTGGATGAAAAAGATATTGAGTTGGCAAAAAAGGCGATCAAGGATAGCGGCGCATATCAATACTCGGTAGATGTCGCTAGGAAATATGCCGAGAAAGCGGCAGAAACGGCTAAGAGGCTTCGGGGTAGAGGATTAGATGAGAAATCAATTGACTACCTGGAGGGGATTGCGAGGTATATGGTGGAGAGAGAAGTGTAGTCAAAGGAAAAAGGTGAGAGTGTTTGGGAGAGAGTGTGACTTAGTATGGGTTTTATGGAAATACCCAGAAATTGGCGGAATCAACCGATAAGTATGCGTTTTGCCGGTGAAAGAATGAACCATAGAGACGTCAATATTTTTAAGTACCCAGGAGGTGAGATCCCACTAAAAGAAACTGGTGATATTTTGCATGATATGACAGTTGTGAAGCAGAGATTAGAAAAGAGAGGTTTTGACGATGGGAAGGTAATGGAAATATTAGCTTATCTATTAAAAACACAATTGAAATTGAAGGGACTGGATGAAGGATTGGCTGATGTGGTTCTAACTTATCTTTACGGAATCCCCGCCGAAGCGGCGGTCTCTGTCGGCGAAGTCTCTGAGAGCTTTTTCGAGCTCGCTGGGAGTGAAGTCGGGAAATAGAACGGGAGTAAAGTAAAGTTCGGCATAGGTGGATTGCCAGGGAAGATAGCCTGAAGTACGGCGTTCGCCTCCGGTGCGAATGACCATATCCGGATCGGGCATGCCGGCCGTGTCGAGATGGTCAGAAATTATTTGTTCTGTAACTTGATCGGCGGGAATTTTTTTCGAGACAATTTTTTTGACGGCTCTGACGATTTCGTCCCGACCACCGTAATTAAGTCCAAAGGTGACGTTGATTTTATGATTTGTTGAGGATTTGTTGATCATTTCTAAGGACTTTTGGGCGATATCTTTGGGAAAACGGCTAAGGTCACCAATCATTCTCATGCGGGCTCCTCTGGTAATGAGACGAAGGGCGAGAGTGCCAAGTGAAACCCTAAAGAGATTCATAAGACCCGCCACTTCGTCTTCTTCGCGCTTCCAATTTTCAGTGGAAAATGCCCAAAAGGTAACGTAGGGGATACCAAGCTCAGCACATTTTTCGATGAGAGGTTCGATGGAGTGATTAGCGGCGTATTCGTGGCCTTTTACAGGATCTAGACCACGAGCTTTGGCCCAACGGCGGTTGCCGTCCATCATAATTGCAAGGTGATTTAGTGGGGGTTGCATGAACCAAATTATAGCTTATATAAGGGGCTTGGCCACTGTGCCTAGACCAAGCATGGTGGTGATCAATCTGACAACGACAAAGGCGGTGAAAACCATCAGAATTCCAATGAAACTGTTTAATAGTCTGGTGGTTGCTGCTGAGATTTTTTTGGGATCTCCGCTGCTAAGCATGTAGTCCCACCCTGCCAGAATGAGATTGAAGAAAAATATGATGCCGACGAATATAAAAAGAGTATTAATAAGATTAACATACACATTATTAGATAATAGATCATTGAGGTTTGTGAAACTATGGAGATTGAGTTCGGTGTTGACGGTTTTTTCCAGTCCTGTAATATCAACGGTGTCTGCAGCTAATACGGTATTGATGATGGACATATGATTTTATAATAAACCCGGGATGCCTAGGATGCTAACTCCGATGAGTCTTAATAGAAAGACTGAAAGAATGATAAATAGTAGACCTGAAATCGCTGAAGTGATGACTTCTTTGCCTTCTTTGAGCTTGTCCGGTATGCCGGCGGAGGTAGTGACGATGAAGACTCCATAGAGCATAAGGAGCAAGGCTAGGCCTCCACCAAGACCTATTGCTATGCGAAGGATGGAGACAAAAAAGGAATTACCACTGGTAGTGTCTACCGAGGTGGAAATGCAGCCGATGGCGGTGTTTACTTCCCCCACCGGACAACCTTCTCCTGGGGTAACTACTTCAAAGTTATCGATTGCGCCGGCGTGAATGGGTGTAAGTAGGGAAAATAAAAGTGGAAAGATAAGTAATAATGACAAGATTTTGGACTTCATGGACAGTTAATTTTAACATGAATGGGCATATCTTAGGGTAAACTAATGATAATGAGGTGGAGATATTTACTAATGGTGGTGGCATTGCTCAGCTTTCTGGCTGGGATAACTGTGGTGAGAGCAGAGACTAGCTGTGATGGCAAAAACGATCAAGATTTAATTGATTGTTTGAGTATTCAAATAAATGAACTGAACGATTCTCTGGAAAAGAGCAGGGCGGCAACAGCACCTCTAGAAGTAGAGATAAATAAACTCAGTATTAGGATTAAGTCGATTCAGGGGCAGATAAACACGGCAACAATTAAATTGAAGCAAACCGAGGCAGGAATCAAGGAAAGAAGTGAGAAAGTTTCGACTCAGTATCTGGTATTGGCCGTGAAAATAAGGGGTATGTACATACGCATTAGGTCAGAGCCGTTGTGGGTGAGTTTGCTTTCTTCTACCAGTATGGGTGAGGCAAGGAGGGAGCTGGCTTATAGGCAAGAGAGCAACGATAATGATAAGCAGCTCATTGTGAGTTTGATACAAGAGATAGGTCAGCTTGAGGAGGACAAGAAATCTTTGGAAAAGCAGAAAGAGCAACTGGCAAAGCTGCAAACTGAACTGGATAAACAAAACACCTTTTTCCAAGGGGAAGTGAAAAAAGCCAAGGCCTACCAAACAGATTTGACGGGGAAGATAGCGGCACTGACTGAATTGCAGGCAAGAATAAAAGCTGAAAAAGAAGGGACCTTTTCAACAACGGTCGGGGACGTACCACTGGCGGATGATCCGGCCAGTAGGCCTGACTACAACCCTGGATTTTCGCCTGCCTTTGCCTCATTTTCTTTTGGAGCACCACACTTTAAAGGTATGAGCCAATATGGAGCTTACGGTAGGGCAAAGTCTGGACAAAATGCTGAAGAAATACTGAAGGCCTACTATGGGGGGATAGAAATAAAGAAAGACTATGATCCAGGTAAACAAATTAGTGTCCAAGGCTATGGCCGGATGGATATTGAAACTTATACAAAAAGAATATATGAAGTACCAAATTCGTGGGGTGATAGCGGAGGCTTTGAGGCTTTGAAGGCACAAGCGATTGCTGCAAGGAGTTATGCTTTGGCTTGGACGAATGAGGGTTCCGGGGGAGCAATTTGTACTGACCAGGGATGCCAAGTGTATAAAAACTCAAACAAAGGAGGAAAATGGGAGGAAGCGGTGAACGCTACGAGGGGGTGGGTGCTAGTGAAAGATGGAAAGATAATCAAACCTTGGTATGCTTCTACTTCAGGTGGTTACCAAGAATCTTATGACGCATTATCTCACCGTAAGGATGGGAGTAGCTATCAAACACCCAGTTTTTGGGATACCAAAAATGGAAGAGGAGGGTGGACATCGTCAGCCTATGAAAAGATCGGAGAAAGTCCTTGGTTTTACAAGGCTTGGTATAAAAGTAGAGGAGGAGGCAGTTGTGGGAGAAGCCATCCGTGGTTAACAGCAGAACAAATGGCCGACATCTTGAACGCGTGGGTAGTGAGATACAAATCCGGAAAAGAAGATCGACTGGTACCACTGGAAGGATGTGGGGGTGGTAATCCATATTCAATTTCAGAACTACGTGAGAAAGCAAAAGGATTGGGGGGAGGGTATGAGCGTGTGATTGGGGTTTCAGTATCTTATTCTGACGGTGGCTATACGTCGAATGTACATTTTGACACTGATAAAGGAGGCGTTGACATTAAAGGAAGTGAGTTTAAAGAAGCTTTTAATATTCGAGCTCCCGGCTGGGTCTCGCTCAAAAGCGGCTTGTTTAATATAGAGAAAAAGTAGAGGTCGCTCGTCTGTTGTTGGGTAAATTTGGTACAATTAGGTATGCCTGAAGTATTTAAATCGGGAAAGACAAAACCTGAGTCGGATGAGATTAAGAAAATCTTGGGTGAGAAGATGACAGGAAGTTCTTTTGGGTCTTGTGTTCCTCGCCCCCATAGATTTAAATTTGAGTCTCAGCAAGACGATGAAACGGTGTTGCTTTTGGGCCGAAGACATATCGTGACAAACTTTGGATGGATTGCCTTGATATGTTTTGCCTTTGTAATACCGTTTTTTTGGGGTGAATTTCCTTTTTTGAAAGCATTGGACGGTAACACGCTTGTCAGTCTGACCATGCTTTGGTATTTGGGTTTGCTATTTTTTGGTTTGCAGAGCTTTCTAATGTGGTTTTATAACGTATACATAATTACAAATGAGAGACTGGTGGATGTGGACTTTGTGGGACTTCTCAGTAAAACAGTAAATGTTGCCCAGCTCGGTAAGGTAGAAGACGTGAACTATACCCAGAATGGATTTCTAGCTAACTTATTTGATTATGGAGATGTGATTGTTCAGACAGCATCAGAACAAAAAACTCCCGACTCTTCAGGTGAGGCGTCGGCTTTTACCTTTGAATCGGTGGCTTTTCCGGACAGAGTGGCGGCGCTCATTTCTCAATTAACAGAAGAAGCAGAAAAATAAATGGAGCTAATACCTGGCGTAACAATAAATCTGAGTATGATAGTCGGCTTTATGGTGAAGATTTCGATGGTGCTTATCCTAATTCTGTCCCTGATTATGATTCGACAGGAAAGCTTGATGGATAGAGTGGTTAACTTGCCAATAGGAAAGAGTTTGAAGATTCTCACATGGGGATTTTTTGGCATAACTCTGTTTGTGACTGTTATAGTATTATTAGCGTGAACACCGGTCTTGGATTATCTTTTCTCAGAATAGTAAATGAAGAAGGCTCAAATGGATGGGCTCAGGTCTATGCCAGAATACCGTTTGATGACTCTGAACTTCAAAACAAGGGAGCCTTGTTCGGGGTAATTTATGGTGAAGAAAAGGAGGGTTGGGCAGAGAAAGACATGGAGCTCATGGGTTGGGTAGAAGATTATTTTAATAAGGTTGAGAATGGTGGAGTTTTGCTGGATTTTTTTGAAAAATGGAGATCTGGTTATCCGAATCTCTCGGGGGTATGGGTTTGGGTTCAAGAAAGGGAAGGTAATAGGGAGGTGATGTTAGTTCGTACAGGTGGAGCAGAAATCTTTCTGCTTAGAGGAGAAAAGGAATTTGATTTTTCAGCCAGCATGCTGGAAGGTAAGGTGGCTAAAGGAAAAGTCGAAGAAGATGACAGAATCGCGATCTGGACGGAAGGTGTTTTGGAGATAGTGGGAAAAAAGTCACTATCAGAAATGGGTGAGAGTGAAACCACATACTTCAATGAGACCATAAAAAATAGAAATTTTGCAGGAGCAGGGTTGGTTCTTAATTTCCGGAAATTTGAAGATGAGACGGCTGAGATTACTTCTATAGAAGTGGAGCCAATCAAGCTAACAATAAATGAGCCGGAAGAAGTGATTCCCCGAAGGGCGGAAGATAGACAGGGACAAGAACTGGTAAACGAAAGATATGTAGGCCCAATAGGAATAAAAGAGAAATTGAGTAACTGGTGGATGAAGACAGTGTCAAGGGTGAGAAGGCCAATCCACCAGAAGGATGTTGCTGTTGTGAAGGAAACCTCCAAGAGAAAAAAGTGGGCAGTTTTATTGGGATTATTATTTTTATTGGTTTTACTTATTAGTTTGGTAACCGGATCTCTGAAAATAAGAAGGGAGGCTGAGCAAAAGAAATGGGTAGAGTATTCTGAACCGATAGAAAAAAGTCTACAAGAGGCGGCTGGATTGGTATCGCTAAACCCTTCAGGGGCTAGAAAATTGGTACAAGATGCAAAAACAATTTTTGAGGCAAAGAGAGGAGATTTTGAAGGTGGTAAATACTCAGATGCTCTTGATGAATTAGAGAAGAAAATTGAAAATACTTGGACTTTGGTTTCCGGAGAAAAGGAGAGTCAAATTGAGGAAGTTGCAAGAATTGATTTGGTGAGGCAAGGGTTTAAGGGTGATAGACTGAGCTTGATAAAGGATCGTCATTTGGTCGCTTTTGATGGGACAATGGGGGTGGTGATGACGGTGGAGCTGTCTACAAAAGACATCAAAGTAATAGCCGGTAAAGGAGAAGGGCTTGGTTGGATAGATGCAGTGGGAGATAACTCTAGAATGGTAGTTTTAAATAGTAGTGGGGTGAGGAATGCCATAAATGGGCAAGACCTAATCAAATTTGACGCGGCGGTCGCGAAGCCGGTGGCCATGGGAAGATTTGGAAGCAATTTGTATATTTTGGATCAAGGTAATAAGGAAATATTCAAATATGCAGCTATTGGTGATGGTTATGGTGAAAGATCCAGGTGGCTGAAGCAGGATCAGAATATGAGCATACTGCCTGTGGATATGGCTATAGATAGTGATATCTGGGTAGTATCGGCTGAAGGTGAAGTGGAAAAATACAGAAGAGGGAGCAAGGAAAATTTTTCAATAAGTGGTTTAACTTCCGGAGTGAAGATAAGCAGGATGGCTGTAGAACCAGAGGGGGACAGAATCGCCTTACTCGATAATAACTCGGGGGTTGTAGCGGTGTGTAGTAAAACATCTGGTAGCTGTACTCAACTATTAAAATCGGAAAAACTTCGTGAAGCAAAAGATGTAGAGTTTGACGAAAAAGGGAATTTATTGGTATTGTTGCCGGGGGTGGTAGGTATTTTGAAATAGATACCAAAAACTCTCCCACGAGGGGAGAGTTCTTGTTTGTGGAGACGGAGAGAATCGAACTCTCGTCTGGAGTAATGAGATTACAGAGTCTACAAGCTTAGGGTGTCAGTTTTGCTTAAGATTACCGACATCCAGGATCATCTTAAGTTTGATTTAGATATAGTTAGTCTTTGAGCCTAAATCAGACTCAAAGCATTCAATCCGGTGTTTTTTCGCCCTGAAAGCAGCCCGGGATCCGCTAACTCTTAGGACGTCTTTAGGCTCGAATTTAGGCAAAAGCGTAAACGGGAGCGAAAGATTTGATCTCATTTCCGAGGGATTTAACTCCACTGGCGATGAAACCAAGTAATTTGTCTTCTTTGTTGACAATTATTTTTTGGTCTTTTTTACTCCTTTTACCAAAGGAGGCTTGCGACTGTAAACGTACTAATCCATCGATACCTGGTCGTCCCCAATGGCTTATAGTATAACATGAATAGCTTCAAAAGTCAAAATGTTTAGGCACGGAGACCGCGAAGGAAACCGACTTTTTCGGTGAGGTTGACGCCCATCATTTGATCGCGGCTGGCCTGCATAACGACGGCGGCTAGAAATAGATCAAATTCGTTCTCATCCATGGCTTTGATTTTGGCCTTGATGCCTTCTTGAAACTTTTTTAGGCTCATTTTGGCCGTGAATTCACCTCCCCAAGGATACTTGGAAACACATTCGGGCATAATTTTTGTCCAGAACAGGTCCATTTTTTGTCCTTTCATCTATTGGTTTTTAAACGTCTCGCCAACTCTAGGTTTGAGTCTCTTTTTTTAATCAGTTCTCTCTTTTCAAACTTCTTCTTGCCTCGAACTAGAGCAACCTGCACCTTTACGAGACTGCCCTTATTATACAGCTTCAGGGGTACTAAAGTCAAACCTGCTGATCTCATTTTTGTCTGAATTGCCACGATTTCCTTCTTGTGCAATAAGAGCTTTCTCGTGCGTGAGGGATTGAAGTCTTCCCGGCTATCGTGCTTATATTTTTGGATATTTAAACCGATGAGAGAGGCTCCTTCAGCTTCAAGAAGGACTCTGGCTCCAGCAAAATTGGCACCACCATTGCGGACACTCTTGACTTCGGCACCGGTCAGCTGAATGCCAGCCTCGTAAGACTCAATAACTTCATAATCGAATTTGGCTTTCTTGTTTTCGGCGAACACAGCTCTATTATAGTTCCTAGATCTCAGTTCTCGGATTTCAGTTATGATGAGATGTGATATGGGATGCCTTGATCGATTTTGTGTTTCCGAAGGTTTGTATTGGATGTGGAGAGTGGGGAAGTTTCCTGTGTAAAGAATGTTTCGAGAGACTGGATTTTGTTGAGCAAATTTGTCCGATGTGTGGGGAAGACTCACCAATGGGCTGGACGCATACTGGGTGTAAGACAAGACATGGAATGGATGGCCTGATTGCGATATATGTGTACCAGGAGCCGATTGCTAGAGCGGTAGTGGATGGTATTAAATACGGTTTTAACAAGAAACTGATAAATATTGTATTGGCAAATTTTTGCTTCGAAATGGGTGAACAATTTGATTTGTTGGTACCAGTGCCACTCTATTATTACAGGGAGAACTGGAGAGGTTTTAATCAAGCGGAACTGATAGCAGAAGTTGTCAGATCTCAGATGTCGGATGTCAGATTGGAAAAACTGTTAATGAGGGTGAGAAATACAAAGCAACAGGTGACGATGAAGACCAAAGAGGCTAGAGAAAAGAATATTAAGGGAGCCTTCAGGATTTCGGAAAAATGGAAAGGTAAAATAAGAGGAAAGAAAATTCTGCTGGTAGATGATGTCTTTACCAGTGGGGCAGATATGAGGGAATGCGCCAAAGTTCTCAAAAAAGCGGGGGTGGAGTTGGTTTGGGGACTAGCTTTGGCTCACTAGTAAAATCGTTTACAATATTGAATATGAAGCAAAATTTTATTTTGGGTTTTATATTGGCTTCTGTTTTTGTGATTATGGCGATGGGGGTATGGAAGATATTACCCAAACAACGAGTAGAAGAGGCGGCCAACATAGGACTCGGTACAAGGAAAATCTCCATAGTGACATCTTTTTACCCGCTTTACTTTTTTGCCAGCGAGCTTGGAGGAGACAGATCTGACGTAAAGAACATTACTCCGGCAGGGGTTGAGCCCCATGATTATGAGCCGACGGCAAGAGATGTGATAGATATCCAAAACAGTAATTTGTTAATTTTAAACGGTGGAGGGTTCGAGGCTTGGGGGGCGAAGATAAAGGGGGAGCTAAGTAACGATAATGTTAAGGTGGTGGAAGCGGGCGAAGGCTTGTTTGTAAATAATGACCCCCATGTTTGGCTATCTCCTGAAGTGGCGAAAAGTATGATAAAGAATATTTTATTGGGGATGATAAAAAGCGATCCAGAAAATGAAGCCTACTATACAAGGAATATGATCAACTTAGTCGAGAGATTGGAAAAACTTCAAAAAGATTATGTAAGCGGGCTGATGACGTGTCAAAGCAGGGATGTAGTAGTTTCCCATGAAGCCTTTGAGTATCTGGCAAAGGAATTTAATTTAGAACAAATTGCCATATCCGGACTCTCACCGGAAGAAGAGCCTTCGACAAAGAAACTGGTGGAAATATCTAAATTTATTAAAGAAAAGGGAATAAAATATATTTTCTTTGAGACACTCGTAAGCCCAAAGCTGGCTGAGACAATTGCCAACGAAGTGGGGGCCAAGACTTTGGTTTTGAATCCTTTAGAAGGTTTAAGCGAGGACGAGCAGGGGAAGAAAAACTACTTTACAATTATGGAGGACAACCTTGCCAATCTTAGAATAGCTTTAGAATGCCAGTAGATCACACAAAAAATATTATTGAAGTTGAGAATGTGTCGTTTGGATATAACGAAGAATTAGTATTGGAAAAAATAAATTTTAATATACACAAAGGGGATTATCTCGGGGTAATTGGTCCAAATGGCGGGGGAAAGTCGACACTCTTGAAGTTGATTTTAGGGTTGCTCACACCCAGCCAGGGAACAATAAAACTTTTTGGAATTGACGTCAGGAATTTTAAGGAGTGGTGGAGAGTGGGGTATGTTCCTCAAAAAGTGGTGAATTTTGATGTAAATTTCCCAGCTACAGTTTTTGAAGTGGTATCAATGGGAAGATATGGCAGGAAAGGGCTTTTTAGACAGTTAAATAGAGAGGACAGGAAAATAATTGAGCAGTCTTTGGAACAAGTGGAAATGATGGAGTACCGAAACCGAATGATAGGAGACTTGTCCGGTGGTCAACAACAGAGGGTGTTTATTGCTAGGGCCATGGCGGCGCAACCGGAAGTGATATTTTTGGATGAGCCTACCGCAGGAGTAGATGTCCCGTCTCAAGGGAAATTTTATGATCTACTAAAGAAATTAAATCGAGAACTGGAGTTGACTTTGGTCTTTGTATCACATGACATTGAAGCAGTGGTTCACGATGTGACTGAACTGGCTTTTGTAAATAAGGCTTTGACTTATGATGATCACCCTATTGATATCAGCCATCATAAACTGGAGAAGTTGTACGGACACAAAAAACATATTCTTTACAAAGACAACAAGAACAAATGATGGAAATTTTTCAGTATGGATTTGCGGTGAGAGGTTTGGAGGCAGGACTTATCATCGGCTTGATTGCGCCACTCATAGGAATGTTCTTGGTACTACGAAGATATTCTCTGATTGCGGATACTTTGGCCCATGTGTCACTAGCCGGTATTGCGATGGGATTTTTGTTGGGGTTGAATCCACTATTTACAGCAATTGGATCGACTGTTTTGTCTTCAGTAATTATTGAGAGGTTGCGATTATCTCGTAAAGTCTATGGTGAGTCAGCCTTGGCTATTTTTCTGTCAGGGAGTTTGGCTTTGGCGGTGGTACTAATCAGTCTGTCGAAGGGCTTCAATGTGGGACTGCTAAACTATCTTTTTGGGTCGATTGTCACTGTCACACAGACGGATGTATACGTGATCGCGGCATTGGGGACTGTGGTGGCGATACTAATATGGTTGCTTTACAAGGAACTGATCTATATCACTTTTGATGAAGAGTCGGCCCAAGTAAGTGGGATTCCCACTCGACTTATCAATACCTTGTTGATAATTTTAGCGGCGCTGACTGTGTCATTGTCGATCCCAATTGTGGGAGTACTTCTGATTTCCGCCCTGATGGTAATACCAGTGGTAACCGCGTTGCAGTTCCGGCAGAGTTTTGTAAAGACAATATTTATTGCGGAGGCAGTATCCTTGTTTTCTGTATTGGTGGGTATCTTGACTTCTTTTAGCTTGGATCTATCTACAGGGGGAACAATAGTTTTGGTGTCTCTCTTGATATTTATGGTGACTTTGGGGATGAAGAGGAAGTAGCTTGTAAAACAGAACTATTTGGGTAGTTTAGATTCAATGTATCGTATTGAAAGATGAATAATTTTGCCGATAAAAGCACCGATAAACATACCTATTGCGGAATATAAACCGCCGCCCAAGAGAATAGTTCCCGATTTGACTGAAAAGATACCTGATCCATTTACCAGTTTTTCATTCAGAAGAGATCTGTAGGTCATATCAAGAAAAACCAAATTTGGGAAAGCATATGGTAAAAATAAACCCAAAAGGAACCCAATCAATCCTCCGATGACGACGAATTTATTCATAAGGTCACTATATCTTAGTTTGGATAATAATTGATTTAAGTGATCCTGATTATTTACTTGGCGGTGTTTTTTGATTGGCGGTGTTTTTTGATTGATGTTCGAACTTTTTTTGACGAAAATCCTGAAAACTAATTTGGACTCGGCGGGGCAAACTATTTTTCTGGGGGAATGGAATTGCCCCGCCTCGGCTTCCGTCCCGCCCGCAGGAGGGGTCTGGGGAGGAATGCGGGCGGGTTTCGGACTGGGGGTTTTCGGAAATTCGGCGTTGCATTTTCATCATCATTAGTTTCCCAATATGTTTTGATATGGAAATTTTTGTCTATCAAATACTTCAGTTTTAAAGTTTCCTTCGCTTGAGCGCCATTTTGAGAATTTCATTGCGTAGGAATTTTGATATCTTTTAGCATTTGCGATTGTATTGAATTCATATATCCCCCCAAAATCTCCCGTTTTGTCATTAATCAACCATTTTTTTGAAGTCCACCCCGGAAAACCCATAAAAGCAATCATTGTAAATATAGAAAGAATTTTTGTTTTTGAAGGAGACATTTTTGTGCCAAACCAAACAGAAAAAATTCCTTGCGGTTCTTGCTGATTCTTTAATATGGCATGACGAAAGATGGTATATTCTTGATCATTAACAAAAATTTTCTGTCCGATACTTTCACTCTTAAAATGTATCCTTGCTGTTATCAATAAAGTAAAACTTCTAATTGCAATAGCTAGTGGAAAATATTTCATATTTATAAATCAAATAAAAAATTAATTGAAGGTGTCATAATAATTTATTGATTAGCTAATTTCCCGTGTGCTTTTTGAATTGCTTCTCGAGCTTTTAATGCTTTATCGACTTTTTCTTTTTTAATAATTTTCTCATCGAGGATTTGTTCAATCCCGATTTTTACTGTTTCAAAATATTGCAGACATTCATCTTCACTTAAATCGTGAATCCCTTTGCTTAATATAGCGTACAAAGATCGGTTCTCAACGAGAAAATCTGGTAAATAATCTTTTACCATTTGTATTTTATCGTCCATTCTTGCTTTGATATAATCTTCGTTTTTAAATTCTTTATTTTCAGCTTGTGCTTTGACGTGTGCCTCCTCAATAAGATTTTCAAAAACACGGCGAAGATATGCGAACGAACCGATACCTACACCGTGCGCGGATAAACCAATTCCGCGTGTAAATTCTTTATATTGTTCTTCATCAAGAATTTTTCGATACGACTCGACTTGTGGTATTTGAAAATCAGCAACCGACGGAAACTGTCCAACTTTTGTAAAAAAATCACCTGTTTTAAAAAAATAAGTATGATAAGCATGAGATTCGTCGCGAGTGCAACGATATTCTATCTCAATCAATCCATTGTTTCTTTTTGTCCAGGGAGGGACTGAAACATTATCGGATATATAATTGTATGCTCTAAATACACCTTCCTTTTCACACCAAATACAATAAGCATCAATCGTGGCTCTATTGCTTAAAATTTCATATATCTTTCTTGAAATAGCTTTGGTAGACAAATCGAAATTATGGTAAGGAGGCATTTCAAGATGAAAAGCCTTTGGTGATTCAAGATATAAATCAGGTTGTACTTCTATATTATTTTGTTCCTCTTGATTATCCATATTATTTCAAAAGTTCTTCCATTGGAACGCCTAACGACTTGGCGACAAATTTTTTGTTAAGTTATAATGCTGTGTAGTGGAGAGTTACAGCTCCAGACTTAAGGGTCTTTTCTTCAACTAGCTTAAGTTTTATTGCGTCTTTAACCTCTTTAAATAAAAACTTTCCGGTTCCAAGTACTACGGGGCTAACCGAGAGATGGTACTCATCAACCAGCCCTAGTTTTATTAGTGAATTTGCTAAAGTAGGACTGCCGAAGATAGTAATATTCTTTCCTGGCTTCTGTTTCAATGTAAGGATTTCCTCCTTTGCATTTTCACTGATGACTCTTGTATTGTTCCAATCCGGTATTATTTTTGATTTTGAAAAAACTATTTTTTCTACACTCTCAATCCAATGTGCATGTTCAAGTTCGTGCTTTGTAGCGTTCGGGTTTGAGGGTACAGTTTTCCAATACTTCATTAACTCATATGTCACATGTCCATACACGGCAGTGTCAGTTTCAGCCACAATTGGTTCGGCCCATTTTTCCAAATCTGTATCATACGAAATCCAGTCCAAATTACCGCTCGGTATCGCGGCGATACCATCTAGTGATAAGTGACAGAATACAATTAATTTTCTCATATTTTTTATGCTAGTTAATGTTAAAAATTATTTTAATAATTCCTCCATTGGAACGCCTAACGACTTGGCGATTTTTTGTATTGTCTGAACACTTGGCTTAGTAACGACACCGCCCTCAATTTTCGTAAGGGTAGAGTATTTGATATTGGCTTTCTTCGCCAAGTCGTCCTGCGTCAATCCTTGTTTTGCTCGTATTCGCTTTATGTTCTGTGATATAGTTGCCATAGTATGCTACTTTTGA
>LCJG01000020.1 GCA_000998025.1 Candidatus Collierbacteria bacterium GW2011_GWB1_44_6 | reverse complement strand
CCCAGCGGTCATGTTCTCCACTCCTTTGTCTCATGTTATTATCTAGCCAAGGTCTTTCCTCAAGCGTGGATATTGTTTGTCGGCATCTTATTCGCAATCTGTATATCCACTCTCACCATTAAGCAGCATTATTACATTGATATGGTCGCCACACTCTTATTGACACCTATATTAATTGAAATATCAACCATGATCATATAAGAAACTATTGTGTATATAATCAGATCATGACTGAAACCAAGAAACCCTTTTTTTCTATCGTCATACCAGTCTTAAATGAAGAAAAATATTTACCCTTACTACTTAGAGATTTAAGTGAGCAAAAAATCCACGACTTCGAAGTCATTATTGTTGACGGACACTCCACGGACAACTCCATCAAAAACGCCAAAATATTCAATAAACTCCTTCCTTCACTCACCATCGTTAACAGCGAAGTTAGAAATGTCTCCGTTCAGCGCAATCTCGGAGCCAAAATTTCCAAAGGAAAATATCTTCTCTTCAACGATGCCGACAATAGGCTCCCTGACTATTTTCTCGAAGGTGTCCGTTTCCAGCTCCACGTCAAGCCTATCGACATATTTACCTGTTGGTTTCACCCAGATTCCCAGCGAAGTTCAGATAAGGCGGTGGCCACTTATATGAACCTTCTTGTCGAAACGGCTTCCATCCTAAATCAACCGGCTGCTTATGGAGCCATGATTGGCTGTCTTAGAAAGATTTATCAGAAGATCGGAGGTTTCAACCCTGAAGTCGGTTTTGCGGAGGACACGGAATTTGTCAACAGGGGCTTCAAAAAAGGATTCTCGTTCGGTGTTATTCACGAACCAAGATTCGTTTATTCCTTTCGCCGTTTCCGAAAAATTGGAAAGATAAAGCTAATCCAAAAATATGCCCTATTAAACCTAAAATATCTCACGAACCAAAAAGTAGATCAAAAAAAAGAATATCCAATGGGTGGAGGTTATTTGGAAAGCAATGCTAAAATCTCCCCTGACTTTATTAAGACAATTCAAAAAGTCCTAAAAAACAAGGGAACAAGATCTAAAATAATCGACAAAATCCGATCCCTCATCAGTCTGGAAGAAAATAATCCTTAAGCCAGTAATAGTTGAATGCCCACAAACATCACATAAATACCTACCAGCACCACCCCTTCCCATCGCTCCAGTTTGTGTTTCGATCTGGTAAACAACCAAAACAGACCCATCACGACCAACAGAGAAATTCCAGCCACCAACCTTTCAGGACTCTCTACAAACTCGATTGGAGAAATGATAGCCACGATTCCAAGGATCAAAGTCGAGTTTACCACCACACTACCCAAAATATTCCCCAATATTAGCGCAATCTCCCTTTTCCTTGAGGCAAATATCGACAAAATTAATTCTGGTAAGGTTGTTCCTACTGCAACCACGAGCAAGCCAACCCAAAAAACACTTACCCCCAGAGCAAGAGAAATACGTACCGCCAAGTTGACCAGTGCCCAGGCACTTGCTCCCAGAACAGCCAACGCTATCACCAATATCAAACCTTGTATCCCCCAATTGATTTCCGTTTTCAATCTGTGATGAATATGCCTTCCTGCTAGTTTGGCATGTTTTATCAAAGAATTACCGCTATGAACCAGATCACTCACATACAAAAGATAGATAAGTATTAGAATCACCCCGTCTAGCCTGCTCAAAACCCCATCAATCATTAGAAAAAATGGAAATATTGTCACACTCATTGCTATCCATAAATCTTTCTTCAGATACTCCCCAATCACCGGAATAGTCCCAGACACAATTGCGGCACCACCGATAATCCAGCTCAAATTTGCCAGGTTTGCCCCAACAATGTCTCCAAAAGATACCAGCGGCTGACCTTTTATTGCAGAGGTAATACCCACAAATAATTCTGGTAAAGAGGTCGAAAATCCCACCAATATTGTAGCCAAAAGCAGTTTACTCACCTTTACTTCATGAGCTATTTTTTCAAAAATTTCCACCGCTACACCGGAAGCAATTACCATCAACACGATCAGCAACATTCCACCTAAAATATCAAAAACCATACTATCATTTAACCACAAATCAACCTACTTTTTTCTTCTCCTCTTGTGTACCTCAAACAAAATAGGGACAACCGAAATTCCAACAATCATCAAAGCCACATAATGAAAATTCTCCTTAAAGAATGCGAGATTGCCAAATAAATATCCCCCAAACAAGAAGATAGTTACCCAGGCCAATCCTCCGACTATGTTGTATGAGATAAATGTTCCATAGTGCATCTTGCTTATTCCAGCCACAAAAGGAGCAAAGGTTCTGACTATCGGTACAAATCTCGCAAATACTATCGCCTTCCCTCCGTGCTTTCTATAAAATTCTTCTGCTTGTTCCAAATATTCTTTCTTAAAAAACTTACTTCTTCCATCAAACACTTTTCTCTCCAGCTTATCTCCTATCCAATAATTTACGGTGTCGCCTGATACAGCTGCGGTTAGCATCAAGAGGTATAACAGTACCATATTAAAAGATCCTGATGCTGCCAATGCTCCTGCCGCAAAGAGTAAGGAATCCCCGGGTAAAAAAGGTGTAACCACCAAACCGGTTTCCATGAATATCACCCCAAACAATATTGCATAGGTTAGTGTTCCATATTGAGCAATAATGATTGCCAGGTTTTTATCGATATGTAAGAAAAAATCAACGACTGCAGTAACAAATTCCATCCTTCAATTCTACCCTAGATCGTTGACAATTTGGCAATCTCTTCGACCTCTCTCCATGTGGTTGAGTCTTTTGGCCCCTTGTCATTTCTAAATCTAACCAGCCTTGGGAATCTTAAAGCTAAACCACCGGCATGGTTGGGACTTCGGGTAATTTCGTCAGCGGCTACCTCTACCACAGTGGATGGTTCGACCCAAACATCCGGAATCAACATGCCCGAGACTTGATAAGTCTTAGGCTTTTCTTTCACCTCGTGTTCATCCAGATTTTTCTTTAAATCTTTAAACTCTTCGTCCGTCAAACCTGTTCCAATTTTGGCTATAGACACCCAACTTTCACCTTTTTTAAGACCGACCAAAAATGCACCAATTCCAAATCCAGCTCTCTTACCTCTTCCCAAATAATACCCCAGAACTACCAAGTCTAGCGTGTCTGCCAGTTTACCCGATGTACCTTCTGCCTCTTTTATTTTTACCCAGTTCCATCCTTGTCTACCGGGCAGATATTCACCATCCCATTTTTTCATTACCGCCCCTTCAAAGCCATCATTCAAGAACTCATCATGGAGTTTTTGTAGTTCCTCCGGATCTTGTGATTTTACATACTCGTCCGGAACTATCACTTCATTTTTCTTTACTACTTCAGTCAGTATCTTCCGTCTTTCGGAGTACGTTTTTTCAATCAAACTTTTTCCATTCAGATTTAAAATATCAAATACATAAAATCTTAAGGGTATTGATTTGGCTGTCTCGGCAACATCGTGTTTTCTCTTCCTGGTGATGGTAATTTGAAAAGGCAAAACCCTGTTTGTTTTTCGGTCGTATCCGACAGCCTCACTGTCTAGTATCACCTCATCCGCCTTTATCCAGTCTTTCATGGCAAAAAGTTCCGGAAACATTGGACTGGATTCTTCCAAATTTCTGGTGTATGTCTTAATCTCATTCCGCAATCTATTAAAGTGTATTTGGACCCGAGTACCATCATATTTTCTTTCCACAGCCACGAGTCCCATCTTGTCGATTATTTCTTTATAGTTATTTAACCTCTGACACAGAGCCGGCACTACCGGCACCCCAGTTTTAACATGGATATTTTTCAATCCAGGCATGCCTTTTGCCTTTACCGTTTTTGTGATAAATCCTGGATCTGGATATATCTGAAAAGCATTGTCAAGTTCTTTTCTGAGTGTTTTGCCTCCGCTTGACAAGGTAGACAGAGCGTCAAAAATAGTCTTTTCGGAAAACCCAAGTCTAAGTTTGCCTAGCACCATCCTCGCCAAAAATTTTCTTTCCAAAGGGGATGTTGTCATCAACAACTCCGTCAGTCTGGCCACTTTTCTTTCCTGACTTCCACCCCCACCCTCATCTGCGATAATCATAAGCCTATCAAAAACCTCCCCAATCGAATATTTAATCAAAGTATCTTTTTTGAAGTCCAGATCCTCTACCAAAAGACCCAAGTCACCTTTCTTTTTATAAATTTTCTCCGTCTCTTGAGCCGAGAGTCCTGACCCTGCAGCCACACTTCTGAGAACCATTTTTACCGCCATATTAAACTCCTTATTGTCAAAGTCTGGCCCTAAATGTCCAAGAGTCAAATAAACCCCTTTGTCGGTTTCTTCAGGAGTCATTTTTTCAATCAACTCCGCCAAAACATCAGTTATTTCCAGACGGGAGGATATTTTCTCCAACCGTTCCAAATATCCGGCAAATTCATTAAACAACATACTATGTAGTATACCAACGGATATAATAAAAATTTCAGTAACGGTGCAGAAGCGCTAGCCAACAACCGCACGCAGGCGGGAACCCGCTTGCGGGAGATCCGAGTACGGTTTTGGCGCGGTTCGAACCGGCAGGAATTTTTATCGATAGCTTTTCACTTTCCCCATTACATATATCGCACCCTTAGTCTTCCCTTTCTTCCGTGTCAGTTTCTTGTCGATTAGATCTTTAAGATCACGAAGAATGGTGTCATCAGAAACCATTGGTAATACACCTCGGATCTCTTTAATAGTCATTTCATTTCTCAAAGTCATCTCCTCCATAATGGCTATTTGTCTTTCCGTCAAAGAAATAACCCTTCCCCCACCACTCTTAAAAATAGGGGTCTCTCCAACTAAGTTAAGAACCTTAGTTTTGGTTTTTTCAGCCGCCTCATCTGTCCATCTCGAATATTTTTCCATCCAAAAAGACAGATCTCCTCCTTTGCCCGCGACTGAATTTACTGCTGCTAAATAGATCTCACTATTTTTTAGTATTTCCTCCTCCAACGACCACATCTGTTTAAAGTGATAGCCTTCACTGGACAAAATTAAGTTGGCAAAACAGAAAGCAGTCATCAAATTATTAGCATTAAAGGGACTTATTCTAATCAATTCAACAAACATTGTTCCAGATTTAAGGACGGGATGAATTTCATTCCTCCCTGCACTTCTAAACCAACCAAAAAGGTCTTCCATCTGAAAAGGAATCTCTACTGCCAAAGGTGCCAAACCACCCACCTCATCACGATTTTCTGTCCGATACTGTCCCAGATCGTCAGAACCAATCATTCTTTCTCCAAGAAGACCGTTCAACTTTTTCAAGTCACTTTCACCAAAATCAGTTTGTTTAAACTTGTTTGTTAAATATGCTATCTGCTCAGTAAGTTTGTTTGCATTTAGGAAATTTAGTATGTGCTGAATATCTTTCTCTTTACCCACTACCCCACATCTCAAGGCTACTTCCGAGGCCTTATCGTCTCTTCCGGGCTCGTCTCTGACTATTTTAGATATTTCATCAGGACCCAACCCGTTTCCCAAAAAGTGATAAAGACAATAAATTCTTCTTGTCAGAGCATCTTGTCTCAGCCGAGTCTCCCAATCTGGCTGAAGCGAAGCTAGTTCCACCACTTTTTTGCTAATCTCAACATTAATTAGATTAGTTAGTGTTTTATTTGTAATCTGAAAAGATGGAGCAAACATCAAATCAATTATTGCATTTTATGCGGAATATCACAAGTTCTTCATCACCTCACCATAGATTTCAGGGACTGCGTCAGCCACGTCATCCGTATTAAACATGAGTCCCCGGGTTTCAGCCAGTTTTTCCGCGGCTTTTTTCGTCAAATAAGAAGCCGCGCAAGCCGAAAACAAAGGATCATCCTTGGCCATAAATCCTACCAATATACCGGCAATCAAGTCACCGGTTGCCCCTTTTACCAGACCTTCATTCCCCCCAAAAATTTTTACCGTACGTTTACCGTCACTAACTATTGAGATTTCGTCTTTTGTCAAAATCACCAAATCGTATTTGTTTGCCAATCTAAATATCTGCTCTGCCCGCATGCCATAATCCTCTTCCATTTCTTCACCAAACAACATCACAAATTCTTTTCTATTTGGCGAAATCATCGAGTTCTTTGGCAGTTCATTAACAGACAACACCTGCAAAGCCCCTCCATCAATGACCCACCTGGCCTCCGAATACTTCGTCAATAAATTCAATGCAAAGTTTCTCGTCTTCACTCCTTCGTCGTCGCAAACAAATCCGTGTTCGTTAACATGACTTCTCATCATTCCTGGTCCGATCAGTATAGCGTCCGATTTTGAAATATAACTTCCTACATCTTCAAAAGGAACCCAAATAAAGTTGAACAGTGAAGATTTTAATTTTTCAGCCACCCCTTTATCGTCATCAGGGCTCCCAAAGTACACCATACTCACTATTCTTGCGGCGGCCTTCAACGCCATTAGAGGTGCTCCATGAAACAATTTACTTCCGCCTATTATAGTTACGCCACCAGACGTGACACCGGAAGAATACTTACTTACCACTTTCTTAAGTGTCTTACTGTTTTTAAACCAACTTTTATCAAATATTTCTATTTCCATAGTGTTAATTTTACACCCAATCAAGTCATTTTTCTGTTTATAATATATCTATGGCAATAAAAAAAGAATCGGACAAGCGCATTCATCGAATCATGGTCACTCAAGTTATTACCCTCATTTCCACATCCTTCGGTTTGGTTGCCGCTCTCGCCTGGAATGAAGCAATCAAGGAATACGTCAATGTTTTTATTAAACCCTATTTCGCCAAAGGTTCAGGTGTCATTTCACTCTTCATCTACGCTTCTGCCATCACGACCATTGCTGTAATTATTACCGTTCAGTCCACCAAAATTATAGAAAGAATCAACTCAAAAAATGTCAAGTATTAATGACGAAAGTCATTCCGTTGAGAAAAACGATACCTCATCGCTCGAAAAAAACCTTCAAACACTAAAGACATTATTTAATGAGGCTTCGCCTGTAGTTGAAAATCCTGAAGAAATTTTTGAAAACCTCAAGGAGGGACTAAAAAATGACGACTTCACCACAAGTGGCTGGACCAAGACCAGAGCACTCGACATCCTAGATCAAAACACCGGCATCGCCATCTGCTACAGAAAAAACCAGAAGGGTGAAATTCAGCTTTGGGTAGGACAGCCTACCGACAAAGATATTGCAGGAAAACCCTACAAGATTAATTTCAACTACTATATCGTTTTAGATATTCTGATAACACAGGCTGGTATACATCGACACCTTGATCCAATCGCCGATATCGAAAGCGCTTTTTATAATCATTTTAAAGAGTTGAACGAACAGACTTTACAGTGGCTACGAGACTGGGCAAAAAGAAATCCAGAGGGTGTAATAGAAATAGCACCAATGATAGAAGAAATGACGAGTGATTTTTAGTTACAATTAGGTCAGTCTTACCACTTTCGCGCCTTTAAACATTTTTGAGTCGCCCTCGTCTGCTGTCGTCACCACCACCTGTCTTCCGGACATCACCCTCAAAACTTCTTCCTTATGAACTTCATCAAGTTCCGAAAATATATCATCCAGCAGCAACAATACTTTTTTCCCACTCTGTTCTTCCATAAAGTATATTTCTCCCATTTTTAGGGCGAGCACTGCCATTCGCTGTTCTCCTCTCGATCCATAAGTTGACAAATCACGGCTTTTGTCTTTTACTAGCATGTCATCTTTGTGAGGCCCCACCAAAGTGTACCCCACAGCCACCTCAGCTTCCTTGTACTGGCTAAGTCTAGCCTCACTGACAGTACTCATGTCATAGACTACCTCCAGGTCCTTAAACAGATCGCTTTTTTTAAAAAGTCTGTTAATGTATTCCACCAACTCTCTTCTTTTCTCTGTCACCAATTGTCCATGTTTAATAAGCAGACCGTCCCAAAAAGTCAAGGCATACCGGCTGGCCGTCCCCTCTCTGATCGCATCGAGTAGTTTATTCCTCCTCCTCAAAGCTTGTTCATAGGTTGACAAACTATTTTCATAGACTTTATCAACTTGTATCAGCAAATTGTCCAAAAACTTTCTCCGGCTATCAGGCGAACCACTGATAAGCTCAACATCTTCCGGCCGGAACAAGACTAGAGGCATCAGTCCAAGAATATCTTTTCTACGCTTGGAAACTCCATCCACCAAATACTTTCTTTTATTCACCGTTTTCCCCATCACCACACCACCATTCACCATTACTTCCAAAGTCATAGTGTCATCTTTTGACAATTGTATTTCACCGGCCACCTTACCCAGTTCTTGGCCAAAAGATACCATTTCTTCCGTCCGTTTTGCCCGAAAACTCTCTCCTACACCCAATAGATAGATGGCTTCCAAGAGATTTGTTTTCCCTTTCGCATTTTGACCAATAACCGCATTTACCCCCTGGGAAAAATCATATTCTGCCTCTGTGTAGTTTCTAAATCCGCTTAACCTCAATTTTGTGAGCATTTCTACCCATATTCTACACTGACACCTACACTACTCGATCACAAACAGACAATACCTTCCGTAAGGTGAAGTTACCCCCACTTCGCTCCATTCACTAGTCGCTGTCAACCTCCATCCATATTTCTTAATTATTTTAGTCCAGTCACTTACGCTTCTGTATTTGTGCCACCACAACTCACCATTAGTTAATGAATCAAATACAGAAACCAAGAACCATTCAAAACCATTCCTAAAAGTGTCTTCAATAAAAATAACTCTTTTTGCGACCCTCATTGTTTCCTTCAATACCTCCAAACCGTCCTGGCAGTGATGAAGTACATGAATAATTACCGCGCTGTCAAACTCCTTGTCTCTAAATGGTAACTTATGGCCATCGTAAATTATCGGTTTCAAATCGTTATAAATACTCAGATCATCCACATCCACGCTGGTCACACTAAAGCCTTTTTTGTTAAGAAAATAGGCAATTGAACCACTTCCCATGCCCACATCTAAAATCTTTTTTCCTTGGACATAGCTCCCCACATGTTTCCAGACATGATTAGCTTTCCGCCACATCACCGCGTGAACTATTCTAGACCACGAATTCGCTTTCTCAACAGATTTCAAGCTCAATCCTCTGACCGTCTTAACTACATGTGGTATTGGCATTTTCAAATTCTACTTCACTTTTGGCAATCAGAGCAATAGAACGTTCCTCGTCCTCCTAATTTAATCTTCTTTATTACCCCACCGCATCTTTTACATTTCTCACCCTCCTTTTTATATACCAAAAAATGATCTTGATATGTTCCCCCTAGTCCTGAAACTTGGACATAGTTGCTAGCACTCGCTCCCCCGTATTTTATCCCCCGCTTTATAATCGTGCAAATAGCTTTATGCAAACTTATTCCCTCATCTCGTTCTAATGAATCTGATTTCCTGTCCGGACGGATTTTTGCCAAGTACAAAGCATCATTTACATAAATATTTCCCAAGCCTCCAATTTTGTCTTGATCAAGAAGAACAAGTTTTATTGGTTTTTCTGATCTATTTAATATATCGAAGAGATATTTTGTCGTAAATCCTTTCTCTGTAATATCTGGTACGGTCTTTCGGGTATATTTTTCGTACTCTTTAAAGTTTATAATTTTCATCCATCCAAAAACCCTCATGTCGTTGAAAAAGAGTTTGGTTCCATCATCAAAGTTCCAGATCACCCTAGTATGTTTACTTGGAAGCTGATTAACCCAGTCAGGACTTGGGTGACCTCCCAGAATTCGTTTTTCTCCATTTACATAGATTAGTTGCCCGGTCATCTTCAAGTGGACAATCACAATATCAGGTTGATTTTCAAACAGAACTTCAAGAATTTTTGACTTTCTTTCAATCGATTGGATCTTCCATCCCCTCATGGCGGTTGGATCACCAGAAAAACTCTTCTCTCTAAGAACCTCTATCTCCTTAATGATTTTTCCACGAAGAACTTTGTTTAGCTGATTACGTATTGTTTCGACTTCCGGCAACTCAGGCATATTACAATACCTTCCTGGGTGTAAACAATATCCAGCCAGCGGAAATAAAACACAAAACCCCAATCGTCACAAAAAGGAAAGTAAATCCTAACCCACTTACTATAAATCCACCAATCAACGTTCCCAACGCCATCACTAGATTGGCGATTAGAGACCAGTCTGAATATTCTAAAACTTCTTCCTTCTTTATCGTGTGCTTGGCAAATAGTGCCCCGAAAATTGGAGTGCCCAAAGCATCACCCAAACCAAATAGAACTTGAAGCAAGATCAACAACAAAGCATTGTTGACAAAAATAAGAGACAAGAAGGCCAGTCCTCTGACAACATAGCTACTAGCAAGCAACAGCTCTTTTTCTTTTACTCTGTCTCCCACCTTTGCAACAAATAACAGAAAAAGAGTCGAAGAAACATAAAATACCGCCGTTGAGACACTAACCAGCAAAACTCCCCCTCCAATACCTTGAACATAAACAGCATAAAGCGGACCCAATAGAAGAGCCGCGAACATATATATCGCATTGCTGATAAAAAGTACCTTTAGAGCCAAATTATTTCTCATCAATCACTATCTTACCAACTATTTTCTTTACCCCCTCTTCAAACTTCTCTCTTGAAAACTTCCTTGCTTGTTTTATGAGTTCTTTCTTATTCCACCGCAGCTTCTCAAATCTTCTAATGGCTTTTTCCAAGGTTACTTCATCTGTTCCTTCTATCAATATTCCGGTTACTCCGTCGACAACAGTCTCCTTAAACCCCCCTCCGTTATACGCGATTACGGGAGTTCCGGAAGCCATTGCCTCTACCGGAGTTATTCCAAAATCTTCCTCTTTGGCTAGAGCAATAAAACCTTTTGCTTTTGCGTATAGTGTCAGCAGCTGTCGATCACTCACCCTCCCCAACAGTTCAACTCCTCCTATCTTTTCCAACTCTCGTTTCACCTGTGAAAACCCTACAGCTTCTCCAACAATGTAAAGTCTAAACCCAGAATGTTTCGCTGCTCTGGCTGCCTCAACCAAACCTTTGGCCCCAACAAGCCTAGACACAATTAAAAAGTAATCTTTTTTATTTATTTTTTTATTTCGCTCAACGATTTTTTCAACTTCCACTGGAGGGTAAACAACCTCCGATTCTTTTCTGTAATACTTTTGAACTCGCCTCTGAACATTTTTCGAATTAACTACCCATTTATCCACTCTTTGCGCCGACCAAAAATCAAAAATCCTCAATAAATGATTCACTATCACAGCATAAACTCTCACTATCCAAAATCTTTGCAGATTTATACTGGTTTCATAACCATACAAAAAACGTGGCGGGGTATGACAATACGCAATTATCTTTGTTTTAGGACTGACTTTAAAACCTCGTGCAAAATAAGCTGAACAAGAAGTTATTACCAAATCGTACTCAGATAAATCCAAAGACCTCCATATTAGAGGCACCAAGAATCTAAGCGGACTATATAAGTTCCAGTATTTTATTAGAAAAGCCCACGGACTTTCAACTATTTTTCTATCCAAAAATTCTTTATCGCAGCTGGATCCTTTAACTCTAAAGGCAGTGTAAATTGGAGCATTTGGATACATATCTGCCAAAACCCGCAGAACCCTCTCGGCTCCGCCAAACTCATTAATATAGTCGTGGACTAGTGCTACTTTCATATAAAAATATCCTTAACATCTTTCTCAAAAGAATCACCGGGAAGCTTATTAATCAGACTTTTGAAGTTCAGTTCCTCAAACAATAATGTCACCTTAGTCTTGTCATAGTTTGCAAGCAAGCAATCTTCCCAAACAAGTTTAAGCGGGACATGCTGGTCAATCTCCGCTAAATGGTAGCTTTTTTCTGCCATTTCCTTATCAGCTAACATCAAACTTCGCGTCCTAGGTGATATTTGTGTGTCCTCAATGTTCTTATATATATTATGCAAATCACCATATATTTGAATCAGTTTCGTAGCGGTTACTTTTCCAACTCCTTTAACTCCCGGTATATTATCTGAAGCGTCCCCCATCAAACTTTTCAGATCAATTATTTGCCTAGGGTTCAACCCATAAACCTCTTTGACTTTATCTTCATCAAAGACAACCGACTGGGCATGGTGGTTTTGAATAGGTAAATACACAACAACTTTCTTCTCTTTAATTAATTGAAGCGAATCTCGGTCCCCTGTTACGATTACCACTTGAACATCTTCTTCTTCCGATGCTATTCGGGATATTGTTCCAATAATATCATCCGCCTCATAACCTTCAATTCCATATTGAGGAATGTTCAACTTCTCAACTACTTCTTTCGTCCTGTCTATCTGAGACGCCAGCTCTTCATCCATGGGCCCTCGATTAGCTTTATACTCGTCATATTCTTGCTTTCTAAAAGTCGGACCTTCTAGATCCCATGCCACCGCAACGTGTGTTGGAGAAAGCTTATCTATGACGGACAATAGCATTGTCGTAAATCCATATACTGCATTTATCAATTCACCCTTAGGAGTCGAAAGAGGGGGGTATGCATGATAAGCTCTGTGGAGCAAGGCATTTCCGTCAATCAATATTATCTTCCTCATTTTTCATCAAATGTTGCCTTAGGCTTACCCGCCAATTCTTCAAATATTTCTTGTTCCATAGTTTCTACTAGTACCAACTTCAGCGATATCTTATCCAATACTTTTCTATTTTGTTTCAATACTTTTTCGGCGAGTTTATACGCCTCATCTATTTTCTTTTTTATTTCCAAGTCTACCTTGCTTTGCATGTCTTCAGACAATTTGATTGGATCTCCAAATGAATAGCCCCAAACATTGCTCTCGACCATCTGCCCCAGAGCCACCGGCCCCAAAGAGCTCATGCCAAAATCTACCACCATCTACCCCCAAGCATCATGGCCATTTCGTGATTGAGCTCAGACTCTGTTTGCTGAAACTTGTCCGTTTTCGGCCGGCTCATTGTAAAACCCAGAGCCATCCCTCTCGATACAATACTCACTCTATGAATAGGATCTGTTCCCGGAAGCATATGTCCTACCAGGGCGTGCCCTACTTCATGGTATGCTGTCATTTTTTTCTCCAGTTTTGATTGAAGTCTTTTTTTCTCAGGTCCCATCTTCACTTTTAAAGCGGCTTCTTCAATGTCAGCCATAATAATTTCTTTTCTATTTTCTCTCGCCGCCAAGATAGCCGATTCATTTAGCATATTTTCGATGTCGGCTCCGGAAAATCCAACAGTTCTCTCTGCCACTTTGTCCCAGTTAAGTCCTTTTGCAAAAGGTTTTCCTTTTTTGTGAATCTCCACAATTGCCTTTCTACCTGCAATATCAGGCAAATCCAAAGTCACCCTCCGGTCAAACCTCCCCGGGCGCACCAGGGCGGGATCCAAGACATCTGGTCTGTTCGTTGCCGCAATTACGATCACATTATCATATTGAGTAAAGCCATCCATTTCTACTAAGATCTGGTTTAGGGTTTGCTCTCTTTCATCATGTCCTCCAAAACCACCACTCGCCCCTCTGGTTCTGCCTATGGCATCAATTTCATCAATGAAAATAATTGATGGAGCTGCTTTCTTGGCTGTATCGAACAAATCCCGAACCCGGCTGGCTCCTACTCCCACCAACATCTCCATAAATTCAGATCCGGCCATTGAGAAGAAGGCCCCTCCGGCTTCTCCTGCCACCGCTCTCGCCAGTAGTGTTTTTCCGACCCCAGCCGGTCCGGTAAGTAACACTCCCTTTGGAGTTCTCGCTCCCAAGTCGCGGTATTTTTTGGGGTTTTTCAAGAAGTCCACCACTTCCTCTAATTCTTTCTTTGCCTCATCTACTCCAGCCACGTCTGCAAACTTAATATTCTGTTTTCCTTTTGCAAACAACCTGGCTTTACTTTTTCCTATTCCAAACATATCACCTCCCCCTCCCTGCCTACGCATCAAATAAAACATCAAAACTCCAAAACCTAAGATGGGTAAAACCAAAGACATAATATTCCAGAAGGCGTTAATAAAATCCTGAGAAACCACTTCCACCCTTACCTTACTCTCGTCAATCCCCGCTTTCTGTAATTGATCCATAAAGCTCGACCCCTCTTCCTTTCTGGATGTACCAACAGCCTGATTCCCTTCAGCATCTTTCGGATATAAAAGTATTAGTTCTTCCCCTCTAATCTGAACCGATTCAACCTTTCCCTCTTTAATTTCTGCGATTGCTGTAGATAACGGCAGTTCTTTAAATATCCCTGTCGACCCTAACAGTAACTTGATCAAACTAGGCAAGAATAAAAACACAATCAATACCCAGATCAGTATCCTTCTCAAGTTAAGATTAAATTTAAATTCAAGTTTTTTGATCTGTGGTTTTTGTTGTTGCATATAATCCTCCTATCTTATCACCGTTCCAGGCTTAAGACTCTCCGGTAAAAATAATAAACAAGGTCGTTCTCCGGTATCGGCCATAATACACATTCCCTGACTCTCTTCGCCCTGTCCTGAGCCGGCCGAAGGATCTCCCATTTTTTTTGGTTCCAGGTTAATGACCACCGGAATACTTTTTCCTATTAAATCCTCTGGCAGATACCACTTTCTTATTCCTGAAAACAAAACCCTGGTTCCAATATCTTCACCCAAATCGACTTCATATCTTACAAGTTTTTGACTCCATTCCGGTAAACTCGCCCCAATTACTTTACCAACCCTTATATCCAATTTGTCGAAATCTCCATAATTAATCGTCAGTTTCACTTCTTGTTCAGACTATTTATTATTCCAATGGTCTCGTAAACTTCTCTCAAGGTTTGGTTAGCCACAGTAGCTGCTTCCTCTGCTCCTTTTCTCAGTATCCTCCGTGTCATTTCTTCGTCTGCTTTTAAGGTATTTCTTCTCTCCCTAGCATCTTTAAAAGTTCTCTTATGAGCAGCAAAGAGTCTTTCCTTCACCTCCACATCGCCTACCGTTCCCTTTACATATCTTTCCTTCAGCTCACTCACTTCAGCTTTATCATCATTTAGTAAATCATGGAAAATAAAGATCGGATTCCCGTCTACTCTCCCAGGATCGGTGGCCTTTATTCTGTTTGGATCGGTAAAACAGCTCATTATTTGTTTGTGGATTACTTCTTCATCCTCAAATATACCAATCACGTTTCCCAGGCTCTTGCTCATTTTTCTTTCACCATCAGTTCCCACGACTCTTCCAGTTTCCTTAGAGATCATCGGTTCTGGTAGCACCAGTATGTCACCGTATTTCTTATTAAAGCTCTCTGCCATATCTCTCGTGATTTCAACATGCTGTCTTTGGTCCTCGCCTACCGGAATAGCCACCGGTTTATAAAGTAGGATGTCTGCAGCCATCAGTATGGGGTAGTTAAACAAACCCATATTTATTGTGTCGGTCACAGCTCCTTTTTGAAGCTTATCTTTAAAAGCGTGCATTCTTTGCATGTGAGCAAAGGTCACATAGTTACCCAATACCACCATCATCTGAGAGTGTGCCGGCACGTCAGATTGTCGAAAAAAGACGCATTTTTCCGGATCCAAACCTAGTGCCAGATAGTCCAAAATGACGTTTTTTATGTTGTTTTCCAACACTCCTCTCTCTTGGACCGTGGTCAGTGCGTGTAAATCCGCCACAAAATAGAAAGCCTCATTGTCGTACTGGAGGTCAATTTGGGGTTTTACTGCCCCAAAATAGTTCCCTATGTGCAAAGCACTCCCACTTGGTGTGATCCCCGACAATATTCTTTTTTTCATAGTAGCAGGGACGGGGGTCGAACCCGTGACCTCGGCCTTATGAAGACCTTGCTCTACCACTGAGCTACCCTGCCATGATCTTTTATTTTAACATCTACTCAGCCACCAAAGCTGATTCCATGCTAAAATATGGGTGTTCGTATTTTGCGGGTGGAAGGTAAGTATCTTGCGAGGCTCATAATCTCGCTTAATTAGGGGGCGGAACCCTAGACCCGCAACATTCTCTTTCCTGTGGCAGCTATTTGATCAGGCTCCACCACCTTTGCCAGTTAGCTTGACTCTCTGCTGAAATCATATCCTTGTCTTTTTTTGCTTCCTTCTTAGGCATCACTACTATCACCTCTCCCTCCTTCTGCATATTTAGCTTCTCCCTGATTAATTTTTCTCTATATTCGTCTGTCATCACCACCTCCAACCTCTCCTTTAATTCCAGGTTTTTATTCTCTTCAGCCACGAGTCTCCTTTTTGATTCAGCTATCCTGCTGAAACCAACCCTCGTCTGCCACACGTCTTGAGCTAAGGAATATATCATAAGCCATGCTATAACCAGGATTACAACCCTAAACCATGCCAATCCGTGCCTATTTCCTTTATTTCTACTTCCCGCTTGCATTTTGTAGACCTAGAGTGTTATAATTAGAGCCATACATAATTAAGGTAAATCCAAACATGGAACAAACAGAACTCAATATCAAACAGGCTGTCTCAGCCTTCAAAGCTAACCTTTCCAAACAAGGTAGGGCTTCTGCCACTATTTTAGCCTACTCCAAGGATATTGAGCAACTTGCCGATTTTGTCGCCAAGTCAGGCATCAATACCCTCAATCAAGTTACCAAAGAAAACATCGACGGTTTCAAGGAGTCTCTTGCCGAGAAAAACTACACCACCAAATCCATCTCCAGAAAGATCAACTCCATTAAGTCTTTTTTCTCCTACGTTCAAGGTCAAGGATTAATCACCGAAAATCCTTCTTCTGGAGTGTCCCACCCCAAATATGATATCAAACCACCCAGACTTCTGAACAAAATTGAATATCGCGCTCTCCGTGATGCCTGCAGAGAAGATGTCAGAATGGCCGCTATTGTCGAAATTTTGCTTCAGACCGGTATGCGTATTTCTGAACTGGCCAATCTAAAAATTTCAGATATCGACAAAACTACCAACCAAATCACCATTCGAGCATACGAATCCCACCCGGAACGCATAATCCCCATCAATCTACCAGCCAGTGAGGCTCTGGAAAGATATCTTGCCGTTCGCCCCAAAAGCACCAACAGCAACATCTTTATCACCAAAACCGGAAATGCTTTCTTAATCAGAAATATCCGCTCCAACCTCGACCGATACTTCCACATTGCCGGAATCGAAAGCGCCAAGGTTAACGATCTAAGACACACTTTCATTGCTCAACAGCTTACCTCAGGCAGTCCTCTGGTCTATATCAGCAAGCTAGTGGGTCACAAAAGATTGTCAACCACCGAAAAATACCTGGAGTTCATTTCCGAAAAACCGGCCAAAGACAAACCAAAAATTGTTGACCTTTAAACCTTTTTAGTCAATTTTTTGAGTGCCTCCAGTGTTGTTTGTGACAAAAATCCAAGGACATCCCCCATTTTTTCAATGGATCCCACTGCCAAAGCTAACCAGCCTGAAGTAGTTTTTCTTGTGTCTTCCAAAATGACAAAGGCATTCTTAACCCCCGCAATTTCCAGTTGTTCTCCTGTCACCTCATCCTCAAGGTATATCGTGACCGGATTACCCGTTTTGCCAAGATCAAGATTCCCGCTAATCACCATCTCTTGTGGCCAGTTATTATTTCCCAAGTAATCCTTCAATTCCTCCTTAGGCTGGGATACCCGCAAAAGAGTATCATGTCTCAGCTTTATTTTAATCTTCGGGTTCTTCATTTGTGGGCCGAGTAGGATTCGAACCTACGACATTCGAGGTATAAGCTCGACGCTCTAACCAGCTGAGCTATCGGCCCAAACGATCTCCTATTTTACTACAGCTTCGCTCTCCTCTCTATTTCTTCACTTACCTCAAC
>LCJG01000019.1 GCA_000998025.1 Candidatus Collierbacteria bacterium GW2011_GWB1_44_6 | reverse complement strand
TCGACGATAGTGCCGTGGATGTGGCCGGGGATCGTTTTGTCGGGGGCAAGACTACTGACTGCCGGCTTGGGATGGGGAGACCCCGTAGTCGTGGCCGGGGTAATGCTGATTATTATTGGTGCCTTTTTGAGTTTGGGCCCTGTTCTTTATGGAACTCAAGAAAGAATGCAGAAGGCCCTCTTACTGTTTGGTTTACCGTTTGTCTTGGGTTTGTCTTGGTGGCTCACCACATCTCGTGGAATAGTTGCGCTAAGCTGGGGAATAGTAGGGAGGGGAGAAGGTTATTGGTTTTTACCGATGGGTGTACAAATATCAGCCTTTTTGGCGGCAATTGCTTTTTCGGGAGCAGGAGGTAACTTAAATTTGGGTCAATCTCAGAACATTAAGGAAAAAGGGTATGGTATGGGATTTGGCTCTGGTAGAATTACAAGTTTGTTGACGGGTAAGAAGGAGAAAATAGATCTTTCCGGGAAAGATTTTGAGGTCAATGAGAGTAACCTTAAAATATTTGCGAAATGGTGGAAGCTGATGAATTGGGAACAAGGGACTGTTTTTTGGTTAACTGGGATGGTATCAATAATATCTTTATCGCTTCTTGCTTACGAGACGGTTTATGGCCGCGCAGGTGGTTTAGCTGGGGTAGATTTTGTGCTGGCTGAAGGAAGGTATATTGCTACGGTGACCAGTGCTTTTGTAGGAAATGCTTTTTTGGCAGTATTGGGACTGATGTTGGTGGCGACTCAGTTTTCCGTGACAGGAACGACGGCAAAGATATTAGCCGAAAACTGGGCGATACTAAAGTGGAACAAAGGCGGAGAAGGCAATTTGCCAAAGTATTTTTATGCTTTATTGTGGATGCAGATTGGACTCATGCTCCTAGTCTTGGCACTTGGATTTAAGGAACCCTTACAACTGGTACTAATTAGTGCCGTGATGAATTCTTGGACCATGATAATATATTCGGGACTGATGCTCTGGTTGAACACACACGCCTTGGATGGCAGACTGGCTCCGGGTTATTGGAGAAAAGGGGTGATAGTCGGGGCAATAGTTTTTTTGACCGTCTTTGGACTGATAAACCTGAAGCAACTATTCTCCTAAATCGGCCAAATTTTTAAGTTTTTCAAAATTCCTTACTAAAAATTGTGTTCGTTTGGTGGAAATTACTCCAAGTTTTTGGAGCTTGCTCATCTGAACACTGGTGGTTTCGCGGGTAAGACCAACAATGTTGGCGACAATACGGTGGGTAGCCGGGAAATTGACAACCAGCTGGTTGTTTTTGATGTCTCCGTAGTCGTGAACCAACTGGATAAGGACGGAAGCAACTTTGTTGATAGCATTACCGTTGATGATATTGCCTTGGTTGCTCAGATAGACAAGTAGCGAACTAAAGAAAAAGTCCATGATGGTATCGGAGACGTCCTGGTTGTCCTTGAGGAATTTTTTAAATTCAGATTTGGGAACTACATAAGTCTCGGCAGAAGTGAGAGCTTGGAAATGGAGATTATTTTTTTGTGTCGTGAAGAAATGCATGACAGAGACTAAAAACAGAGGCTTGAAGAAGTTTAGAGTATTTTCTCCCATGGGGGTTTTGGTATAGACACGGACAAAACCGGATTTCATAAAGTAGACATTTTCTATTTTATCTCCCGGTTTGAAGATCACAGAACCCTTTGAAAACTTTTTGGTAGGAAATTGGGAAAAGAATGTTTTTAACTGTGCATATTTAGCTTTGGTCATACAGGTGATATTCTATGCGGCAGAGATACATTTTGTCAAATTAGAGGATGTTTCGTTATGATTTGGGAGTGACACCATAAATTATGACCTTGGTGCCTGGATTGTCCTTACTGGCAACGCCGGAGTTTTTTCCCTCGGGAAGTTGAGGATCTGCCCAGTTGTAGAGTAAGCCCGCTTCGGAGATCTTCATGTTTACGCAGCCATGAGACATGGGTCTACCGAAGTTATTGTGCCAGTAGGTACCATGGAGAGAAAATCCTCGGGAAGCAGGAATCTGAGCGTTGCCAAAAAACATAGTATAAGGGACGTTGGGGAGATAATAATAGGTACCAAGTGTGCGTGAACCCCCGCTCATTTTGATGGCTCGAAATTTGTTCGCAATTTGAAACTCGCCAGTGGGGGTGCGACCCCATTTGCCGGTGGAAACCAAGAAGCTGTAGATGAGACTGTTGCCTTCGTAGGCATAGAGTCTCTGACTGCTAAGATCGACATAAATAATTTTATCTTCGGTTGATTCTCCGAGGACCTTAGGGGGTAGTTGAAGTTGAGCAAGTGAACTGGGGATAGTTACCTCTCGGTTGTTAAAGATGGCCTTTGTAAGGATGGGATCGTTGCTTTCTTGGATTTCATAGTGAATTGTTTGATCTGTGAGGCGAGCGATAAATATTGAAAGAATAATGACAAAGATACTAACAAATATTACTTTTTTCATACCTTAAGTGTAACAAATATTATTGTTTTAGGCCAATTATTAGAAAACGTGGGACGTCAAAAATATCCTTCTCAATTTTGGAGGTGAGATTTGGGGGAATGGAAAAAACTTCTGAGGTGTGGGTGTCATTTATTTCTAGGATGGCGATACCTCCTGGCGATAGAAATTGGGGGAGGATTTTAACAAGACGGTTGATCAGAGTAGTTCCGTTGGGTCCACCATCCAAAGCGGAAATTGGTTCGTAATTTTTGACGGATGAGTCTAGAATGGGAATATTTTTTGAGGGAATATAGGGAAGATTTGCCATGACGATGTCAAACTTAATTTTTGGATAGGTTTCGAACAAGTCCGATTTTTCAAAAAAGAGATTGGCTGGAGAGGGAAGTAACCTACTGGCATTAGTAATAGCGATATTCAAAGCTTCTTGGGAAGAATCGGAAAGGAAGACGGTATAAGGGATTTGTTCCTTTGAGAGTAATGAGGCTAAGGTAAGCCCAAGACAGCCAGATCCGGTTCCGATGTCAGCAATTACAGGGTGTGCGATTTCTTTTTGTTTGATGAAGTTGCAGGCGAGGTCGACGATTTTTTCAGATTCGATTCTGGGTATAAGGGTGGCCGGAGAAACCAAAAAGTCTAAGCCATGAAACTCTGCGTGGCCGGTAACGTATTCAACGGGTTTTTCCCCAATAGTTTTAGTATCGATATCGGCAGAACCGAACCTCCTTAGATGATTTAATTCCTGAGCTGAAAATTTTCTGGTGGGCATTAGGTGATTTTAACGCTTCGGGAGAAGTTGTGGAGACTTCAGCAAGGCAGATATGAGCCTATATACTTGACATTTGAGGCTAAATGTGGTATAGTGGGCTACTTTTGCAGGACATTTCAAAAAACGGAGGCATGCTATGAAACTGAATTTCTCGATGATCGTGATCTTTTTTGTTCTTTTGGTCGTACTGATGTCTGGGTGTTCGGGGACGAGGTGGACGGGGACCTACTGTCTTCCTGGCCTTGTCGCGTGCGGAACTCAATTTGGCCCCGGTTCGGCCTGCCCTGTACAGATTGACCTCGAGTACGATGGAATTATTCGGGGCTACGAATTGCTTCCTGGATCGTGTTCAACGAAATGATGAGCGGGACCGTGGGGATAAAACCCGACGGTCTTTTTTTGTGGGTAAAAATATATTGCCTGGATTGCCACAGATCGGAATACCGAAATTCGCAATGACAAAGGGTTAGGGGGTGGAGAAGGTGTAGGGTGAGGTGGTGACGGAGCGACCGTCTACGTCGATAATGATGACATATCTATAAGTAGTACTTGGTTCTAGGTTTTCGACACTTAGAAGATGGTTTGTTTGCCTGGTGGTAGAGACTGTGAAGGTTTGAGTGAGACCTTGGGTAAATTGAATTGAAGTTTTGGCCGGTTTTTGGGTGGAAAAAGAAATTAAGACTTGGGTGGAAGAGATGGGGGTAATAAGCGGAGGGGTGAGAATCTCCGAGGCCTTTATACGGGTTTCCTGTGAGGTGCCAACTTGCTCAATAATCGAAGGTAGTAGGGTGGCAAAAGAGAAAATAACCAGTACTGGAATGAGAACGGAAAAAGCAGATTTTAAAGGAATACCCCAAAGTTTGTGATAATAAATTTTGGATTGTTGAGCTCGTTTGAAGAGGAAAAGTTGTTCTTTGGGAAAGAAGTCCCCATGGTTATTGGGACAAGTAAAGACAGTGACAGTTTGGGGAACGACGTCGTCCTTGATGCTGGGCATAATTTGTCCACACTTAGGGCAGACAGGTGAGGTGGCTGGGACGGCGTGAGTTTTTGGAAGGACAGAGTCGACGTTTCTGGCAGTTTCGACAGTGATAAAGTTGGAAAGATATGGCTCGATAAAGTGACCGCCGCAGTTGAGGCATTCCTCAATGTTGTGAGTGTGACCATCGGAGGTTTCCACTTCGATAGCGGAAAGAAGCTGGTGGCAGTGAGGGCAGTCCATAAATTCATTCTATTATATTTAGATTGCCACGTCACTCCGTTCCTCGCAATGACGATTGGTTCTGGTAAACTGAAAATATGCAACTTAAGTTTTTGGGCGCTTCTCAGACAGTAACCGGTTCATGTTATTTCCTATCTACCAATAAGACTGGCTTGCTGGTGGACTACGGCATGTTTCAGGGTAAACCGGAAGAGATGGGGTTGAACTCTGTCAAACCGGATATTGAATTTCATAGATTGTCGGCGGCGGTTTTGACTCATGCACATTTGGACCACTGCGGAAGATTGCCCATGCTCGTCAATTTTGGTTTCAAGGGTCCTGTGTTTATGACGGAGGCTACGAAAGCTTTGGCGGAACTGGTGTTGTTTGACGCAGCAAAGATATCTAAAGAAGATAACGTAAAGGCTGTTTTGTATACCGATGAGGATGTGATGGAAATCCTCAAACAGGTGGTGCTTGTTGAGTACGACAAGCCTTTTTCTGTGGGGGACTTTAGAATTACCTTTATTGATGCAGGACATATTTTGGGATCTTCAAGTATAGTGGTGGAAGAGACACAGTCTAAGAAGAAAATAGTATTTAGCGGTGACCTGGGAAACACTCCGGAACCACTGCTCTTTCCGACACAGACAGTAAATGAGGCAGATATTGCAGTGATTGAATCCACTTATGGAGATGAAGTTCATGAGCGTAGAGAAGAAATAGAGGATTTGACGGAGATTGTTAAACAAGCAGAGAGAGATTCTGGTACGGTGCTGATTCCTTCATTTTCGCTGCAAAGATCTCAGGAATTACTATATATTTTTGACGGACTGAAAAAAAGTGGAGTCATTAAAAACGATCTACCTGTGTTCTTGGATAGCCCGATGGCTATAAGGGCGACAACAATATTTAAAGATTTTCCAGAACTTTATAGCAAACCACTAAAACTGCAGGCAAAAACAGATGACCCTTTTGACTTTCCAAGCTTGATGATATGTGACACCATAGAAAAGAGCAAACAGATAAAAAATGTTAAAGGTCCGAAAGTAATCATCGCTGGAAGTGGCATGATGAGTGGTGGTAGGATAATCCATCACGCCATTAACTTTCTGGGTGACCCGAAAACTCAATTGATTTTTGTGGGTTATCAGGCTGAAGGTACCATGGGAAGAGATATTTTGAACGGTAGAAAAATATTTAACATATGGGGAAACACGGTGGAAGTGAAAGCCCAAATTAAAGAAATAAAGACCATGAGTTCGCATGCAGATCAGGACCAGTTACTTTCTTGGCTAAAAAAGATTAAAGGGCTCACAAAAGTGATTTTGGTACATGGCGAAGAGTTGCCAAGACTTGTTTTAACTGAGAAGATTAGACAAGAGTTGCCGGAAGTAGAAGAAATAATACTACCAGTGCTTCATCAAGAAATAGATTTAGATAAAGTAAATGAATAGAATTAAATGGTCAGGAGTTTTGTTTGGAGTATGTGTATTTTTGTTTATCAAATCGGTAATGGCCATAGACTTGACATTGACGAGGATTGGGGTGCTCTCCACAATTGGAGTTGACTACAGCATTGTGGACTACACAGGAACGATTCCAACACTGGAGGGAACGGCATCTCCGTCAGCTCAAGTATTGATAAGAATTAAAACTTCAACGGATGCGACGGTGGCGGCCAGCCCCAGCGGAGTGTGGAGATTTTCACCTGGCGTATTGGACTCTGGGGCTAGTTCAATAGTGATTACTTCCGGAGGCCAATCCTTGGCTTTTGTCCTAAATTTTAATGCCACTCCTGCTGCGACGATAACACCAACCCCTACACCCATTCCTGACGAACTACCAGCTACCGGAGTATGGGAATATTATTTACCAGGTGTGGTTGGTGGAATTCTTGTCTTATTATTGGGAAAGTTTATCAGAGAGAAGATGATTGCATGGGAGGGAAAGAAAGATAGTAGATCATAGATCTCAGATGTCAGATGGTGAAAGTTGTGGTTAAATATGTTACCTATGACAGCAAGTAGAAATAAGGTAGAGGTAATATATGACATTGAGACGAAAAATTTCTTTGATGACAATCTGAGAGAACCGGGTCAGCTGGGTATTTCGATCGTCTCTGCGTATAGACGAGAGGTGGATAATAATTCTAATGAAATTTCAGGGGAGATGAGAAGTTTTTGGACTCCAGAGGCGCTAAATGTTGTCGGCAGAGATGAATACATTTTTGACCATATGTGGGAGTGGTTTGAAGAAGCAGACAGAATAATAGGCTACAACTCATTTGGATTTGATAATCCGGCTATGAATGGGATTTATGATAAGGGTGACTTTACAAAGTTGAAACATTTTGATGTCCTGGATAAGATCCGTCTCTCTTTCGGGCACAGAGTAAAACTGGATAGTGTGGCGAAGGAGACGCTGGGACAGGGAAAGATTGCTGGAGGAGCGGACGCAGTAGTGTGGTGGGGGAAAGGGGACCTGGAAAGTCTAGCCAACTTAAAAAAATATTGTGAGATGGACGTGGAAGTGACGAAAGGAATCTATGACTATGGAATGAAGAATAAGTCATTAAAATTTAAGGATAGGTGGAATGAACTGAGAGAGATTGAGGTGGACTTTTCTTACCCGATCGAGGTTCTAGTTGAGGAACCGGCAGAGATTCAAATGGGTTTATTTTGAAGTACAATTCGATTATGAGAAAAGAAGTGAATAGTAACAAAGAAAAAGGTGACACAGATAGAGTAATCGTGGGAATTGTTTCTAGAGACAGAGGAGAAAAGTTGGAATATTTGTTGGTAAGTTCTATGAAAGATTACGGTGAATTTACTGGATTTTATTATCCACCAGGAGGGCATGTAAAAGAAGGAGAGGACATTCGAATAGCCCTGGCAAGAGAGTTTAAGGAAGAGCTTGGTATAGATGTTGAAGTAGGGAGAGAAATCGCAGAAACGGGCGGGGATGTAAAAAAACAAATTACACATTGGTGGAGTTGTACGGCCAGTTCGTTTGATCTAAATATACAGGATGAAGCCATTGTTGGCACAAAGTGGATGACAAAAGAAGAAATAGTGAAGTCTGACAAGGTATGGCCAGCGACAAAGAAGTTCTTTGTTGAGCATATCTGATACTTGGAGTATAATAGTCCAAGTATATGTTTACACTGACCAAGAAGGCGGATTATGGCATGGCACTCCTGTCTGTCCTGGCTCAAAGAGGCAGGGGAGGTAGAGTGTCTCTTAAAGAGTTGAGTGACCTTGGCATGCCCAGAGCCTTTATGTCCAAGATAGCTGGGTCGCTGGTGGAGGCTGGGATATTAAACTCTAAGGAGGGTAAGGGTGGAGGATTTAGTTTGAATTACGAACCAAAAGAAGTTCAGGTAAGAGAGGCTCTTGAGGCAATTGAGGGCGAGGTGGCGCCGGTTAATTGTGAGTCATGCCCAATGGAAGGTGGGTGTGGTCAGCAAACCTTGATGGATAAGCTGACACTTCAGATTGAGGAATTACTGGAGAAATACACACTGGCGGATTTAGTAAGTTGAATTATTTGATGGATTCCTGCCTTCGCAGGAATGACAAGAAAAAAATGCTTAAAATAAAAAAACTAAAAGTAAAGATTGAAGACAAGGAAATCCTGAAAGGGATTGATTTGGAAGTTCAAAAGGGAGAAGTGGTGGCTCTCATGGGTCCTAATGGCTCCGGTAAGTCAAGCCTGGCTAATGCACTGATTGGAAATCCAAAATATGAAGCATTTGAGGGTAAGATGTTGTTTGAGGGCACAGAGATAAATGAAATGAAGCCTGAAGAGCGAGCTAAACTGGGGATCATGATGTCATTTCAGTATCCCGTGGCCATATCCGGAGTGACGGTAAGAGAAATGCTACTCGCGTCTTTGCGTGGAAGAGGATTGAGGGTGAGCGCATTAGATCTGAAAAATCAAATTGCCATGGAGGGGGAAAAGCTGAGGATTGAACCCTCGCTGCTTAATCGAAGTCTTAATGAAGGGTTTAGTGGGGGAGAGAAGAAAAAATTGGAAATTTTACAGATGAGAATACTGAAACCCAAGTTGTTGGTGTTGGATGAGGTAGACTCCGGTTTGGATATTGATGCGCTTGCTCTGATCGCCAACAACGTAAACGAAATGGTTAAAGAAAATGGAATGAGTGTGCTGGTGATTACTCACTATCAGAGACTCTTAAAATATTTGGTTCCAGACCGGGTGGTGATTTTGAAAAATGGAGAGGTGGTAGATAGGGGAGGAAAGGAAATTGTGGATAAGTTAGAGGAACAAGGTTATAAGTCATATGGATAATACTTACCCGCTTGGTCACTCCGATATAGTCGAGTATTCTTATATGGCGGAAAAAGGACTGACAGAAGAACTCGTTCGGGGAATATCGGCGATGAAGCAAGAGCCTGAATGGATGCTGGAAATTCGACTTAAGGCTCTGAAAAAATATCGAGAGATGCCAATGCCGACTTGGGGAGGTGACTTCTCCCCTATTGATTTTGAGGATATCCGCTACTATATAAAACCAAAAAACCAGGAGGTGAAGACTTGGGCAGAAGTACCTGAGGCGATCAAGAACACTTTTGAAAAGATTGGAGTACCGGAAGCTGAACGCGAAATGTTGGCTGGAGTAAAAAGCCAGTATGACTCCGAGGTGGTTTATGGATCACTAAAAAAAGCGCTATTTGAAAAAGGAATAATTTTTCTGTCGATGGATGAGGGTTTGAAGCAGTATCCGGAGATTGTGAAGGAGTATTTTGGAAAAGTAATCCCTATGGGAGACAACAAGTTGGCGGCATTAAATACTGCCGTTTGGAGCGGTGGATCTTTTGTATATGTTCCAAAAGGTGTTGATGTGGGGCTCCCCTTGCAGGCTTACTTTAGAATTAATACCGAAAAAGCCGGACAGTTTGAGCGAACACTAATCATTGCCGAAGAAGGCAGTAAGATGCACTATATTGAGGGTTGCTCTGCCCCGTCATTTTCATCTGCTTCACTTCACGCTGCGGTCGTAGAAATATATGTGAAGAAAAATGCGAAGGTACAGTACTCTACGGTTCAGAATTGGTATAAAAATGTTTACAATCTGGTGACGAAACGTGCTCGGGTGGAAGAAAACGCCGTGATGCGCTGGGTTGATGGAAACTTGGGTTCTCATCTGACCATGAAATATCCTTCTTGTGTACTCGTTGGACGAAAGGCGCATGGCGAAGTACTCTCTATAGCTTGGGCGGGTGAAGGACAGCATCAGGACACTGGAGCTAAGATGATACATTTGGCCCCGGAAACGACTTCGCAAATAATCAGCAAATCGATTAGTAAAGGAGGCGGCCGGGCGACGTATCGCGGTATGGTGCATATGGTACCTGGAGCATGGGGGTCCCGCTCTAAAGTAGTCTGCGATGCACTGATACTAGACGAAAAAAGCCGCTCCGACACCTACCCCGTGAACAAGATCCAAGAGAATGATGTGGTCTTGGAACATGAAGCGACAGTCAGTAGAGTAAGCGAGGAGCAACTACTATATTTACAAAGCAGAGGAATAAGCGCTGAGGAAGCAAGCACCTTGATTGTGAATGGTTTTATGGAGCCGGTGGTGAAAGAGATACCTTTGGAGTATGCCGTAGAAATGAATAGATTGGTGGAACTCGAAATGGAAGGGAGTGTGGGATGAAAATACAGAGATTTAGACTAGACAAACCGGGAGAAATTGACTTAGTAGTCCCCTTTTCGACTTCTCACGATGAGAAAGAAGTGTTGGGTGTAATCTCGGCGATGGAGCCGGGAGATTATAGAGTAAGGGTGGTGGCTGATCATAAAGCACCAAATACTTTTGGCAGAGTGGTAATAAAAGGAGTTGCGGCCAATGGTGCGCATGTGTCCATTGACGGTATGGTAAAGATCGGAAAGGAAGCCAGAAATACAGATAGTTTTTTAGAGATGAGAGTACTGCTGCTTGATAAAAAAAGCAGCGCTGTAGCAGAGCCAAAACTGGAGATAGAGAATAATGATGTCAAGGCGTCGCATGCCGCAACAGTTGGAAAGATTGACGAAGACCAGCTGTTTTACCTATCCAGTAGAGGTGTGGATTTGGATGAGGCTAATAAGTTAATTATTAACGGATTTTTGAAAGAAGTTAATGAATAATATTTTATTAAATTGTTAAAATAAACCATGTTTGATGTAGAAAAAGTCAGAAAAGATTTTCCGATACTAAAAAGAAAAATTCACGGGCATGATTTGGTATATCTTGACAGTGGAGCGACAAGCCAGAAACCGGAGAGTGTTTTGAAAGCAATGGACGATTATTACCGGAATACCAATGCCAATATCCACCGGGGAGTTTACGAACTATCGGTGGAGTCGACCAGACTGGTAGATGAAGCCAGAAAAAAAATTGCCGACTTTATCGGAGCGAGAACGGAAGAAGTAATTTTTACCAGGAATGCCAGCGAGAGTCTGAATCTAGTGATGTATTCTTGGGGGAAGAAAAATATTACAAAAGGGGACGCCGTTTTGGTGACTCGATTGGAACATCACTCTAACTTTGTACCTTGGCAGGTGCTGTGTAAAGAAAAATATGGAAGTTTTAGGGTGGTTGATGTTGATAGCGAAGGAAGGCTTGATATGGAGAGCTTTGAGAGACTCACTGCTGATGGGAAAGTAAAACTATTTGCGTTGACTGGGGCGAGTAATGCCATTGGAACTCTTCCAGATATTAAAAAATTAGTAGAAAAAGTTAAAAGTAATAATAAAGATGTAGTGGTAGTTTTGGACGCATCACAGATGGTGCCACATATGAAAGTAATTGTGTCAAAATTACCGGTCGACTTTGTGGCTTTTTCGGGACACAAAATGTTGGGACCAACGGGCACGGGAGTTTTGTGGGGGAAAAAGGATATTCTTTTAAAAATGGAACCTTTTTTGTACGGCGGGGATATGATTGGCGAAGTAGGAATGATAAGTACGACTTGGGGAGATCTACCAAATAAATTTGAGGCGGGTACTCCTGACATTGCAGGAATAATAGGACTAGGTGCGGCAGTGGATTATCTGGAAGAATTAGGAATGGATAATGTACGCCAGCATGAAAAAGAACTAATGAAATATGCCATGGAAAAGATGATGACTCTTCAAGACGAAGATCTGGTGACGGTTTATGGACCTAGAGACGCGGAAGAGAGAGGCGGAGCTCTGGCTTTTAACGTAGTTGGAGTTCATCCTCATGATGCGGCACAGATACTGGATAGCTTTGGGATAGCGGTAAGGTCTGGCCAGCACTGCGCGGCTCCTCTGGTAACTAGCTTTGGAGTGCCGGCGATGGTCAGGGCGACATTTTACGTTTACAATACAAGGGAAGAAATCGATTATCTGATAGAAAAAATTAGAGAAGTGCCAAAAGTATTTGCATAAACATGTCGGACTACAAGGATATAATCATCGATCACTATAAGAACCCGAGGAATTTTGGGGAGCTTGATAACGCAGATATTAGTATGGACGAGGCCAATGCTTCTTGCGGGGATATGATCCAAATACAAGTGAAGATGGGTAATGGAATGATTGAGGAGATGAGGTGGAGAGGGGTGGGGTGTGCTATTTCAACCGCCGCGGCCAGCATGCTTTCCGAAAAAATTGTGGGTATGAACAAGGCTGATTTGGAAAAATTTGGGGAAGCGGGGATAATAGAGATGCTGGGAGGTGAGGTAAACGCGGGTAGAATGAAGTGTGCTACTCTAGCCTACCGGGGATTGCTTAAAATATTTAATAATGAATAATTTGATGGATTCCTGGTCAAGCCAGGAATGACAAGGTAATATATAGACTGTGTGGAGTGAGATTCCTCCACTTCGGTCGGAATGACAACAAATATATATATGAATGATTGGAAATTAATCTTGAAAGTTGTGATCGGCAGCGCCTTGCTGCTTTTTGTGGTTATTTTTGGACTTTCAAAAATGGCAGGTCCGGAGGGTGGGTTGAAAGTGGACGAACAAGTTCTTCTCGAGGGCGCTAGATTTGTCAAGGAAAATGGAGAGACGAAGGTGACGGTGGTTAAGTTTTCGGACATCCAGTGTCCTGCTTGTAAGACGGCTGAAGGTCAGACAAAAGAATTGTTTGATAAGCCAGGTGTCAAAGTGGTGATGCGACATTTTCCTTTGCCTGCCAATGTTCATAGATATTCTTTGATTTCGGCAAAAGCGGTAGAAGCGGGAAGGGTGCTGGGAAAAGGTTGGGAGATGATGAACTTGATGTTTGAGAAACAAGAAGAGTGGTCTGAGAGCGGTAAGCCTGAGGAGCTTTTTGTGGAATATGCAAAAAGTTTGGGGCTGGACGACGATTTGTTTAAGAAAAAGATGGAATCGGATGAGGTAAGAGATATGGTGCAAACAGATGAAAACTTGGCAAACTCCTTGCAGCTTTCGGGTACGCCGACATTTTTTGTGAACGGTGAGCAAATTGCGTCTCCATTTGTGGTGGATAAGGTTAAAGAATTGCTGGGGGAAAAGTAAATGACAGTTAACCTTCCCATACTCACCGCTACGGCTTTGGCCAACGGGCTTAATCCTTGCGGAATTGGGATGATGATAACTTTCCTGGGGTATCTACTGGTGTTTGGAGGAAAAGATAAGGATAAGAAGTGGATCTATAAGGTTGGATTTAGCTATATCTTGAGTGTCTTTGTGACCTATTTGATATTCGGGTTGTTCTTTTATGGTGCCGCCTTTTATTTTCAACGGTCTTGGCTAGCTGGGATTTTTAAATACATAATTGGCGGGGCTATTACGATAGCAGGTTTGATACAGTTGAAGGACGTCTTTTGGCAAGACCTACCGATTCACCTACGAATGCCAAAAGTCGGATTTGAAAAGCTAAACAAATTGATGTCCAGAACCAGTATTGGTGTGGCGGCTGTAATTGGATTTTTGACCACCGTGTTTTCGACTCCTTGCATGCTTCCTCTATATATTGGGACTACTGCAGTGATCGCCAGATCCGGACTGCCGATGGCGCAAGTTTTGGGGTTGTTTTTCTACTACAACATAGTATTTATTTCTCCTTTGGTTTTGATATTGTTGGTCATGGGTAAGGGGAGACAGGTGGTGGATATGAAAGAGTGGGAGCATAAAAATACAAAATGGATGAGATTAGTTTTGGGTATTGCTTTGGTAATCGTGGGTATAGTCATCGCGGTACGGTAGTAACTCGTGATACATTATAGTTAAATGTCACCAAA
>LCJG01000018.1 GCA_000998025.1 Candidatus Collierbacteria bacterium GW2011_GWB1_44_6 | reverse complement strand
AAAGAAATTATAAATTGGACAGAAAATGATGAGATGGCTTTTCGGCCAGTGCTGGCTTCGAGAATCATGGGTGGATACTTTGACGGCGAAAGAGACGGAGTGACAAGTATGGAGTTGAACAAGGAGTTGGAGACGAATTTGATGGATTCCTGATCAAGTCAGGAATGACAAAAGATAAAAAGCCCCGACCGAAATCGGGGCAAGAGTCGTCTAGAAGTTCTCAACACGTCTGTCGTTTAAGTACCGAAATGTCTGGAGTCCAACGGAAATCGAAACTTGAGCCGGTTCCAAAATGTCTCTTTCCTGGTCAGAACGAAGCAGTAATAGAACAACCAGGCTGGCGATCCAGACTGAATATTCTGAAATCCTTGGATTGATCATGGAGCTGTCCACACGATCCCGAGGGGATATCCTAATAATTTCGGGTCCTTTGTGTCTAATCTCTCTTAGAGGGGTAATAACCTCGTATGTGTGAGCCAGGGAGAATTCGACGTGGACTTCAACTTTTTCGTTCGGAAAAAGTGTTTTCACCGCCTCACAAAGCTGATCCAAAGATGGCCAGTTCGGACTAAAGTTACGACTGACATTCTCAAGTGAAATTAAAACGTGCATCTTGTACCTCCCGAAAGGATGAAGTTATGGGTTATTTTAGCACAAAAAGTTAGCGCTTTGGAGATTGCTTCTTGGCGCGCGCGCGGCCGCCTTGACCGGCTTTGCGGGTCTCTTTCATACGGGGATCCCGGGTAATGAAGCCTTTTTCTCTGAGGGTGAGTTTGTGGACCTCATCAATCTTGGCCAAAGCGCGGGCGATGCCGTGAGTCAGCGCATCAACCTGGGACATGAGGCCACTGCCAACAATCTTGATACTGCCGGTGAACTGGCCAAGTGTATTAGTAGTCACAAAGGGGGCCTGGTAGATTTGCTTCATGGTATTTCCTTTGAAGTAGGTAGAGATTGGCTTGCCATTGACGGTCATCTCTTGCTTGCCAGACCAAAGACGGACACGGGCAACAGCAGTTTTTCGACGACCGACGGCTGAGAAAAATTCTTTGGGCATAGCAAGGACACCTTTTTTAACCGGAACTGTTTTTACGGGCTTAATCGCGATTTTTGATTTTTTGGTTAGTTTTTGGGCCATGTTTTAGCTTTTTTTGTTAAGTCCTAGTTCGACGGCGTAGGGATGTTCACTGCCGGTGAAAAGTTTTAGACGCCTGAGTCGGGTTTGTTGAAGTTTGTCTTTGGGAAGCATACCTTTGACGGCTTTTTCAATGACTCTGCGGGGATCTTTTTCGGCGAGCTGAGAAAGAGAAAGCTCTCTAAAGCCGCCCGGGAAACCCGAGTGTGAGTAGTAGATTTTGTCAGTCATTTTCTTGCCGGTTACTTTGAATTTGGCTGCGTTGATGGCCACAACGAAGTCACCATTGTCTAGGTGGTCTCCGGTGAGGGCTTTTCCTTTACCCATAAGAAGTCCAGCGATTTTAACGGCTACTCTACCAAGGATCTGAGCATCGATATCGACTAGGTGCCAGTTGTGTTTGATGTCGGTGATTTTTAGAGTAGTGGTTTTCATTTGGATTTTTTCGTAATTGCTTTAGGGATGACGCGGGCTGGCTTTTCGGGTGTAGGTGGAAGGGGTGCAATGAGACTTAAGGAGGCGGTGGCTGTAGAGTCTCCTTTTCGGATGCCGACTTTTTGGATAGTGGTGAAGCCACTACGACGATCTCCCATAGTGGGGATAATCAGATCCATGAGCCTGTTGGCACTTTTCTGATCACTGAGCTGCCCACCTATCCTGCGTCTCTGAGCCAGTGTCTTATCTTGAGCTTTGGCTGCAAGTCTGTCAAAAAGGCGTTTGATGATCTTAGCCTTGGTAACAGTAGTAGTTATTTGACCGTGTTCAATGAGCTGCTTAAGCTGAACCTTGAAAAGAGATTGCCTTTCCGAGGTATTGCGATTGAGTTTAGAAATGATTGAGTGATGTCGGCGTCCCATATTTACTGAATGTTAATGCCTTTTTCCCCGGCTTTTTCTACCACTTGCATGGCAGATTTTTCGCCTAGATTCTTGACTTTTCTTAAGTCGGCTAGCGTAAGGGTTTTTAGATCGGCTAATTTGTTAAATCCGGCTTTTTTCATGGCGTTTAAAACTCGGGTGGGAAGATCAAGGTCGTCTACAAATCCAGAGGTGGTTGCTTCGGAGATGGATTTTTTCTCAATAAGGTAGGCTTCGGCAGAGTTGACGTAGTCGTAGAAACCAGTGAGAATGCGAGCGGCGCTTCTGACTGCTTCTTCAGGTGTGATGGAGCCGTCGGTTGTAAGACTCAAGCGAACCTTGTCAAAGTTGCTGGAGCGTCCAACACGGGCAGCTTCGATGGTGTAATTGGCTTTGATTACCGGAGAAAAAGAAGCATCTAGAGGGATAACACCAATTTCATTGGTAGCGTGTTCATCTGAAGAAACGTATCCTAAACCACGAGCGACGGTGATGACAGCGGAAAGCTTTGACTTGGGAGAAGTAAGATTGGCCAGAACTGTATCAGGGTTGGCGATGGTTACGTTGGAGGGTAGGTCTAAGTCAGAGGCTTTGACTATTTTGGCACCGTTGATTTTTAATTTGATGTCTACCGGCTCATCCGAATCTACAAAAAAGTTGACAGTCTTGAGATTAAGAATGAATTCGAGAATGTCTTCTTTGAGTCCGGTAAGAGTGGAAAATTGGTGGGAAACTCCATCGATCTTGACTCTGATTGCGGCTCCGCCCTCGAGTGAAGTAAGTAAGACACGACGTAAAGCATTTCCCATGGTGTGACCAAAGTTCTGTGGAAGTGGTTCGATAACTACCTCAGCGGAGTTGATTTCTTTATCTTTTAGGGTAATTTTGAAGTTTGGTGCTAACATTTTTTTGTTTGCTAATTGTTAAATAAATTATCTTGAGTAGAACTCAATAATTAGATTGACTTTGATATCGGAGCCAATTTCGTCCATGGTGGGCATACGATCAATTTTTCCTTGAGTGCCGACACGGGAGAGCCACTTGGCCGGAAGATTTTTCTCGATTAAATTTGGGGCGACAAAGTCAAACTTGGCGGCAGCTTCCGGAAGAGAGATAACCATACCAGGCCTGGTTTGGAAAGAGGGAACGTCGACCTTCTTACCGTCCACCAAGATGTTTCCATGAGTTACAAGCTGGCGCGCGAGAGACCTCGAAAGGGTAAAACCAAGACGGTAACAAACATTGTCCAGGCGGGACTCCAAAAGCTGCATGAGGACTTCGGCGGTGTTGGCTTTTGATTTGATAGCAATTTCATAGTAATTGTGGAATTGGCCTTCCAGTACACCATAGAGTCTTTTGGTCTTTTGTTTTTCGCGAAGTTGTATACCAAAGCCGGATAGACGACCACGGGTTCTTTTTTTGCCATGCTGGCCGGGGATCTGTCCACCTCTTTTTTCAATGGGACATTTGGGGGTGAAGCAGCGTGCACCTTTGAGATAGAGTTTTTCTCCTTCTCGGCGACAGAGTCTGCATTTGGGATCGATGTATTTTGCCATGTTGTTGTATTGTGTTGATTATTAGACTCTTCTGTGTTTTCTGGGACGGCACCCGTTGTGAGGGACCGGAGTGGTGTCGGCCAGCTGATTGATTTCGATACCTGATGTTTTAAGTACCCGAAGAGCAGCATCTTTGCCAGGACCGGGGCCTTTGAGATAGACATCGATACTGGTGAGACCTTGAGTCTTAGCTTTTCGAAGACCTTCTTCGACAATGGTGGTAGCTGCAAAAGGAGTAGAGCGCTTGGCGCCTTTGAAGCCACAGGTGCCGGCACTGCTCCAGCAGACGGTGTTGCCGTTACTGTCGGTGAAGGTAACGTAAGTGGTGTTAAAAGTTGATTTAACGAACATCTTTCCCTGCCCTCCCTTAAAGTGAACAGCGGAGGCTTTTTTTGCTTTGACGACTTGCTTGGTTTTGGTTTTTGGTTCTGGCATTTTGATTTATTATTTCTTGGCGGCTGGGGCTGCTGTGGTGGCGGCTTCTTTGGAAACGGCACCGATGGTCTTTCTTTTGCCTTTTCTGGTTCTGGCATTGGTGCGAGTACGTTGCCCTCTGACAGGAAGACCCATGGAGTGTCGAATACCTCGATAAGCTTGAATTCTTTTGAGAGTTTCGATGTTGTCGCGAACCATTTTACGAAGTTCACCTTCGGTGGGAAGAGTTTCTATGACAGCTTGGATACTTTTTAGTTCTTCACCAGTGAGATTCTTGGTGCGGATATGCGGGTCTACCTTAGCTTGTTTCAGAATATCTTTAGCGACTTTTTCACCTATGCCGTAGATATATGTCAAAGCGACATCTATTCTTTTTTCGTTGGGAATATCGATACCTGATAGTCTGGGCATATTAATTTATCCTTGGCGTTGTTTGTGGCGGGGGTTGGTACAAATGACCAACACCTTACCATGGCGTTTGATAATTTTGCAATTTTTGCAACGAGGTCTGACGGAGGATTGAACCCGCATGCGCGTTTTGTTTTATTTAAATAATTATTGTTGTGAGGGAAACGAATTAGCTTGATCTGTAAACTATCCTGCCTTTGTCCGTGTCGTAGTCGCTCATTTCGAGTTTGACTTTGTCTCCGGGCATAACGCGAATGCGGTGGAGCCGCATGCGACCAGCAAGATGAGCCAAGATTTCTCTGCCATCTTCGAGGGTTACCCGGAATTGCATATTGGGTAGCGACTCGGAGACGACTCCGTTTACCTCAGTCATCTGGTTTTTAGCCATATAAAAGTTGTGCAAGTGGTATTGTACCAAAGACCGGCACAACTTGCCAGTACCAACTGGGCACAAACCTCTTGTTATGGCAATTGTACTATAAAAGCCACGAAAAAGCCCCCTTTCGAGGGCTTGGCTGGTTTGGTTAGTTTGGAGGCTCGAAGGGAAGATCGGTATATTGGAAATTTTGAAAGGTCCGTCGAGTGATTTCGTGGATTAACCGGTTCCAGTCCCTGGACGAATCCGGTCCGGCCAGAGTCGTGAGTACGAACGGATTTCTGAACCAATCAGGGATTTCTCCGTTTTTGTAGCCAAAAACCACCGGAACCATTATCTTTTCGGCCGCTGCGACAAGGGCCCACTCAAGCAGTAAGGGGTCGGCAAATAATTCCTGACTGGCGAGAACAATGACTGCTGGCTCCGAATTGAACAGTTCGTGAAGCGCGGAGTGCAGTAAGTTGGCTGTTGATCTTCCGGAGAGTTTTTGGAATGTAAGACAGTCGATACCCAGAAGCTTTAACTCGAACAAAAGCTCTTCGGCTTCCTCTATCGAATCCTCTGCATGCAGAATGAGTATATTGTTGGCCATGATAGTCTCCCGAATTTTCAAGGATGCGAAACTTGTGGCGATTTTAACATGAAAAAGCCCCGATTTTGGCGGGGCCGGTAGTCTAAAGGGAGTTGATCAGAATACGGTTGGCCAATAGATCCCAAAAAACGTCGTCCGGATCAGGAGAGTGGGTGAGATAGCTGGATTTGAGTTCCAGAAGAAATAAAGCACTTGGCTCAACGTCACAAACCGGTAGGAATTTGTGGCATTCGATGGAGTAGTGGACGAGAGCGTCAGTGATAGTGTCTGTAAACAAATTGGGGTCATCGAGGATGACAACAGTGGAGACGTCATCAACCATTCTCTTCAGATTGAGAGGTTCGCCACTCAAGAGGTGGTCCCGAAGAGTGGCGATTTCGAATTTGCGGTATCTACCCTTGAGGCCTTTGACTATTTCATTGGCCAAATATGTTTTTGAAGGGTTGTGAACAATTAAGATTTTAATGTTTCTGGACACTTCAAACTCCTTGGTGTAAATTTGCGAGAAATCTAAGGAATTATACTATCAATTAATGGAGGTAAGAATCTTTGGGCCTTCGGCGGTGATATAAACAGTTTCTTCGAACATGGCAGTGATGGAACGATCTTGAGTAGAGAGCGTCCAGCCGTCTGAATCTTCGACCAGGTGCCAGTCACCCATGGTTAACATGGCTTCGACCGCGATGGTCTGATCGACAGCGAGAAAGTGCTTTTTGCAGGTCTTGTCGGCGAAGCAGGGAATGTAGGGCTCCATGTGAAGCTTGCGGCCGATGCCGTGGCCAGTAAGCTCGCGGATGACATTGAATCCACTGGCCTCGGCTACCGTTTGCATGGCTAGTCCGATATCGTAAATAGTATTGCCAGGGGTGGCGACAAAAATGGCAGTAGCCAAAGCCTGTTTACTAACATCAAGAAACCTGGTGACGGCTCCTGTGGTTGGTGGAATGGCTACGGTGGTGGCGGTATCCAAGTGATAACCTTCGTGGAGCAGTCCCATATCTATCTTGACCACGTCGCCAGGCCTGAAAGGAACCTTTCCGGGAATGCCGTGAACCATGCCTTCGTTCACATTGATACATGTAGAGTGATGGTAGCCATGCTCCATTTTGAAGTTTGGCTTGTCTCCTCCGTCTTTGATCAGCTTCTCTGCCAAAGTATCTATTTCCAATGGGGTGACCCCCTCCTTGACCATGCCGGCAAGAATACCTTTGATGTGGCCGAGACGCTTGCCGCCTTCGGTCATGGCTTGAAATTTGGTCATATCAGTCCTAACTTATTTACGATGTCGGCAAATATTATTTGTGGTTCAGGGGTACCGTCGATATCTACGACCTTCCCTTGTTTGCGAAAGTAATCGATGACGGGTAGAGTTTCGTTGTCAAAAATATCCAATCTGGCATGAATTCCTTCGGGGGTGTCATCGGTGCGGTTCTCTATCTTCGCTCTACTGGCCAGTCTGGCCAGACTGATGTCTCTCGGAATATTAAGAAAAATTACCTTGTCTATTTTTATATTGCGTTCCCCAAGATACCAATCTAAATATTCTGCCTGCATAAGGTCGCGAGGGGTGCCGTCAAGAATAAAACCATTTTTGGCACTTAATAAAACAGGCTCTGTAACTTCCAAAACAGTGTCGAAGGGAATTAGCTGGCCGGTGGTGAGGAGATCGGCCAGTAGTCTGCCCTTATCGGTGTCTTGCTTGGCCGCTTCACGGAGAAGATCGCCTGAGGAGACGTGTATCATGCCAAATTTTTCAGCGATTAATTTTGCTTGCGTGCCTTTGCCGGATCCTTGTGGACCGAGGATGATTAAGTTCATATGCTGTTAGTTTTCTGGATTGCCACGCTTCGAGTACGAAACTCGCAATGACGATTATTAATCGAGAAATTTGTCGTAACTGTACATGTAGAGCTGAGAGTTGATCGATTTAAGAATTTCCAGAACCACAGAAACGACGATTAAGATGCCGGTGCCGCCAATGGCGATTGAGGTTACGCCTGTCATACCTGAAATAATTGAAGGGAAGATAGCAATGAGCCCCAAGAAGGAAGCTCCTACCAAGGTAATTCTATTAAGAACAAAATTTAGATAATCCACCGTATTTGGGCCGGGCCTGATGCCAGGAATAAAGGAACCGGATTGGCGGAGATCTTTGGCGATTTTTTCCGGATTGAAAACAACCGCTGTGTAGAAGTAGCAAAAAGCGACAACGAGTAAGAAATAAAGCACGTTGTAAAGAACTGTGTCTGGGGCCAAGTAAAGAGTAATGTTGCGAGAAAGTCCCGACAGCCAGGCCTGACTAGAAGTTGCAAAGACGCGACCGAGAAGATTGGGAATCAACATGAAGGACACGGCAAAGATGATGGGGATAACGCCGGCTTGGTTGAGGCGGAGTGGTAAGTGATTACTGGCGGCGGCGGCGAAGGAGGTTCCACGGCGGGCGGACTGAATAGGAACTTCCCGGACAGCTTCACCGACTCTGACAATGGCATAGATAATGGCTACAGCAAAAACACCGAAGATCAGATAGGTGAATATTTTTGTAGGGTCTATCGTGGTAAACAGCTGAGCTGCGGCGACAGGAAGACGGGTGACAATGCCGACAAAAATGATCAAACTGATGCCGTTTCCAACTCCATAATCATTGAGCTGTTCACCAAGCCAGATGAGAAAAGCGGTGCCGGCAGCCAGAGTAAAGACGATGGAAGCTAACTTGAGAGGGTCTGAGGTGGTGGTGAGACCTTGCCCGCGCAAAAGTAGAATCAAAGCGATTCCCTGCATAAAACAGAGAGGGATGGTGAGGAGGCGGGTGTATTGATTTAGCTTTTGGCGGCCAAAGTCGCCTTCTTTTTGGAGTGCTTCCAAACTAGGTACGACCATGCCAAGCATTTGCATGATGATGGAGGCATTGATGTAAGGATTTAAACCGAGGGCCATGACAGAAAAGTTCGTGAGTGTGCCGCCGGAAAATACATCAAGTAGCGATAGGAAGGCAGAGGAGTCAAAAAGGTTTTTGAGGGCTGCGAGATTTATTCCCGGTGTAGGAATGTGGGCGACCAGACGGAAGATGGCAATGACCACTGCCGTAAAAATAAGGCGCTTGCGAAGATTCTTGATTTTTAACATGGCACGCAAAGGTGCCAGGATGTTATTCATATCGTGATCTATTCTACCATCGCCACGGTTTACTTTGCTTGCGTTTTTCTTCTGCTTCTAGATCTTTAAGGAAACCGGGTTCTTCCCCGAAAGACTCTTTGTCCAAAGGATCTTGCCAGAGTTTTCTTTTTTTAGATTCCTCCAAAATTTCTTCTGAGGACATAGTAATCGTGTCGGGTTGGGGCTTTCTGACATAGGGTGGTCCATCATCAATAAAGGTACGGCGTTCTTTGGGGAGACTTGAAATGTCGTGTAGGGAAACTGGTGGAAGAACGGCTTTGGTAAGAGGTCCAGGATCGCTGACATAGTGGTCAACTTCTTCATCCATGTGTCGCAGGTCAACAGTTGGATCTTTGGCAATTTCTCTGTCACGCATTTCTTTCACCAGATCCTCGTCGGCCGGACGTAGGATTTGGAATCCTTCTTGAACCTCGTTTCCTGTTTCCTCTGTTATTGAGATATCTTCTTCGTCGGTGCCTGCTTCGCCAGGCTTGTCAGAACTATTGTTCCATGGATCCATGGCGGCAGTCAACTGATTAATTTGGGTGCTTGACCGTCGGAGATATTCTTTTCGGGCTTCTTTAGCTGCCACAGGATCCAATCTTTGTTTGGGATCGCTAACTTCTTTCAATAAAGCTTTAGATTCTTCTGTTTGAGGGATTCCTTCCACCGGTCCAGTTGAAGAATATGGAGAAGCGCCCTCCGCAGACCAAGGTCTTAATGCCATAGATGCAATATATCTAAATTACGAGAAATGGTCAATGGCTTTATGAAAGCAGTTTTTGCTACCTGACGGGGAGAACGGCGGCAAATTGCCATAAAAAAACCACCCGGTGAGGAGTGGTGAACTAATTGAGAAGTCCTGCTTATCTGGGTTTAGATAAAAATTTGATCTTGCAGACAAATAGCGTTGGATTTCGTTCCAGATCGAAATCAGCACGGTGGCAAGTTTCAAAAATATTGATACCCATAGCCTCAGGGTTGTCAACGATTTCAAAGCCTGGAGGAATTTCGAGACTAGAAACATACATATTTAATTTTGCTCGCAAATGACCCTGCCAATGAAGAGGGTTCCGGAGTGCCCGCTCTGTCCAATCAGGGTGTCTTTGCTTTTTTAAAGTGAGATAGCGGCCAAAGTCCATTTGGGCAATCACAACTCTCACACCAGGCAAGTATAGATTCAGGAAGGGCTTGGTTTGTGGCGGGCAACCTTCTTTGTAGTTCCAGTTCGGACAGCCGCGGGGGTGCTTGGGGTACGGCGTGCGGCAAAAAGCAATCATCTTTAGATCTTGAATAGCAACTGCGGAAAAAAAGAAAAATTGAATGTTAACGTGATGAAGTATGGAATCTTCTTCCATGTTTTCTCCGATCTAATTTGAAATGTTCTGGGATATTATAACAAAACCACCCCGGTGTGGGGTGGTTATTTCGTTTAAAAATCTTCAGGCTGGATGATCTCAGCAACAATCAGCTGTCGGCGGATTTCGTCCAGAAAAACTTCAAGATCGACAATATCGATCGAGAAGGGTTCGGTTGACGGGATGAAGTTTTGATCGCAAAAAAAATATTTCTCGGTGGCATTTTTTCCGTCAGGATAAATGCCGAAATATTTACCATTGTCTTGTGTGATGTAGAGAATGCCACTTCGGATTGTGCCGAATTCAGGTTCAAATTTGTCTGAAGCCGATTTGATCATCAACCCGGCAAAATATAATACCGAATCTCGTAGACCTTCTATATTTTCGGAGAGGGGCGATGTTTGCACAACTTCGATGGTGATATCTGAATATAGCCTGCTCTCAAGGCTTTCGAGAGTAGCTTTCAGCCTTGGATGGGATAGGGAAAAATCACCGGTAATTATTTGAAGTTCACTGTCGCCTTCGAAGATCTTTTTTTCAAGAGGCTTGATGATCAGGCATCCACCTTCCGGCTTCATCAGGAAAAAAGTATTGTTGCGGATAATTGCAGGTTCGATTTCGAGTTTCTCTGTTGTCGTGACTGCGTCAAGAAAGACCTCCCAGAATTCCTGAAAAAATTCGACACAGTCAGCCGAGAAGGTCTCAGGTGATCCATCCATAAAAACAATCCGTGAATCGGTCATGATTTCCTCCAATATGGAAATGTTCTGAGATATTATAACAAAAGCCCGCCTTAGAAAGACGGGGTGATTGGATCAAAATTTGGGAAGATGATAGTTGTCTCCCAGCCATACCATGATAATCAAGGAAAGGCAGAAGACGATTCCGGCAGTGAGGAGCCAACTCCAGCCAAGGAGCGGTCCCAGGAGAGCGCCAAAAAAAGCGAAAAGTAAGGCGAAGGAAATTCTAAAAACCCAGTGCATTCTTACTTACCTCCATAATTTCAAAGAAGTTTAGGTTTGAGAATTATATCATAATATAGGATAAGAATCAAGAGGATGACAGCTTGCTGGGCAGTACCTCACAATAAAAAAACCACCCCGGTGCGGGGCGGTCCAAACGGGGAGACAGTTAGTTGAAATGATATATGACGGCTTTTTCTTTTCCCAGCTTCTCAAGCCAAATGTTGGGATCCTTGCAAACCAAAATGATATATTTTCCACGACCATACCAATGGTCGCCGTATAGCCTAGCCGGTTTCTTTTGGTATTTGTTCCAGACAAGGATGTATCTCAATTTTCTGACATACAAAGACACAATTATCGTCAAAAAGCCGATTGATAGGACAATAATCATCCAGGTAGGCATGTAAACTCCTTTGAAAAGTGCGAGAATATTTAGACAGATTGTAGCACAAAAATGCCTTTTTCTATCTATGGGATATAAGAGAAGTTATTTGGAGAGGAGGAATTTACCGCCGGCGGCTTCGATAGCCTTGATAGCACCGGCTGAGGCCGGGACGGCTATCTGGAGGGCTTTGGTGAGCTTACCGGTGGCAATGACCTTGAAGCCCCGCTTGGCCTCTTTTTCGCTTATCTTGAGAGCTGTTGCCAGGAATAAGGGGTCGATGACTGAATTAGCTTCAAATTTGTCCAAACGATCAAAATTGACCGTGATTGGCTGAAGGTTGATGACCTGGAAGCGATGCTTACCTTTGATGAATGGAGTACGTCGGACAAGGGGGAGCTGACCACCTTCGAACCAGAGTGGCATAATACCACGGGTCTTCTGGCCTTTTTGACCACGACCAACGGTGTGACCACCGACTCCAGAACCGAAGCCACGGCCGAGACGCTTTTTGGGGGTCTTTGTTGATTTGGGGAGGTTGGTGAGGATGGTGTTCATATTATTTAGCGCGGAGAGCCTTGAGCAATTGATATTTTTTGCCGAGAATTTCGATTTGTTTGAGGGCTTTGAAGGTGGCTCTGGCGTTGCTCGTCTTGTTGTTGGTACCTAGAACCTTGCAGACAATGTCGGTAATACCGGCGGCTTCGACCACGGCACGGACAGCAGAACCGGCAATAATACCTGTACCCTTAGGAGCCGGGCGGAAGAGAACCTTGGCGGCGCCATATTTGGAAGTGGATTCGTAAGGAATAGTGCCTTCCACCAAAGGAACCTGGACCAGATCACGATTGCTTAAGCGAATGGCTTTTTTGATAGCGTCGGCCACGTTTGGAGCTTTGGCTAAGCCCAAACCGACTTTACCTTTTTTATCTCCGGTAACCACTAGGGCGGAAAAAGAAACGTTGGTGCCTCCCTGGGTCTTTTTGCTAACACGACGGATCTGCAGAACTTGCTCAAAGCCATCCGGCGCTGGGCGTCCGCCACCTCTGTTTGAATTTGTGTTGCCTGAGTATGCCATTTTGATTTATTTTATGTTTTAAATTTTGATTTTGTATTTTTATTTATCTTTGATGGAGTGAGATTCCTCGACTCCGCTCGGAATGACGTTTAAAACTTTATTCCTGTAGACCGAACGGCTTCGGCTAATGCTTTGACTCTACCATGGAAGCGATAAGAACCGCGATCGAAGACTAAAGTGATGACTTTCTTTTCTTTGGCCATCTCACCTAATTTTTTACCCACTTCGGCAGCGGATTCCGTTTTGTTACCCTTGAAACCCTTAAGAGCTTCGGAGCCGAAGGCAACGAGAACCTTACCACTTTGGTCGATGATCTGAGCAAAGATATGTTTATTGGAGCGATTGACGGTCAAACGTGGTCGATCGGAGCGGGCCAAGAGCTTGGTACGAATGCGGCTGGTTCTTTTTTGTTTATCGTTTAAGTTTTTCATGTTGTTTTGTTTAGGCAGCAGTTTTGGTAGCGGTCTTGCCCTGTTTCTTGAGGATCACTTCATCGGAGTAGCGAATGCCTTTGCCCTTGTAAGGCTCTGGTTTTCTGACTTCCCGTATATTGGCGGCTACTTGACCAACAAGTTGTTTGTCAATACCGGAAACTTTGATTTTGTCCTGGCCTTCGATAGTGATAGTAACTCCATCAACCTTTTTGAATATAACAGGGTGAGAATAGCCAACTGAAAGCGAAAGTCCTTCAGCGTGAGTGGCAACACGGTAACCGGTCCCCACGAGCTGAAGATCTTTGACGAAACCTTCAGTAACCCCGGTGACGGCATTTTGAGCCAGACGGCGAGCTAAGCCATGGAGAGCTCTAGTCGCAGGAAGATCGTTCACCCTGGTAAAGTTTAGAACGTTCTTCTCGACCTCGACCTTGATACCCTTGGGAACGACGGAGGTCAGGGTACCTTTTGGCCCGGTGAATTTTAACAAATCTGCCGTTTGGTCTAGAGTAACGGTTTCAGGCAGAAATAGTGGTTTGCGTCCAATGCGACTCATATGTGTTTACCAAATTTGACAAATAACTTCTCCTCCCAAGTGTTTGTGGCGGGCTTGTTTGCCGGTCACAGTACCCGCGATCACCGTCGTTGCCAGCTTTGTGGCAGGCCACGAGGTGTGATCCGGATTTTTGGACTCTGCCGTCTGTGCTTTAGGGAGATGGCTCACAAAGGTGAACTACCAGGTGTTTTTAAAATGTCAAAATAAATATGGATACAATTGCAGATTTTCTCACCATCATCAGAAACGGATACCTAGCAAAAAAAGACACTGTAACGGTCGATTTTTCTAACGCCAGGGAGCAAATAACAATAATTCTCAAAAAAGAAGCTTTCATCGAAGATTTTCAGATCCAAGAAGCTAAACCGGTGAATAAAATTGTTATTAAACTTCG
>LCJG01000017.1 GCA_000998025.1 Candidatus Collierbacteria bacterium GW2011_GWB1_44_6 | reverse complement strand
CGCGAAAGTGAATATCGCCAACACTGTGCCCAGGAATGCATAAGACATAAGGAAGACGGTCCATAAGTTCATTTTATCCTCCGTAAATAGTTAATGAAGCCGATCAGCTCTTCGCTGGGAGTGGGGTTTTATGTGTGGGCCCGACTGGACTCGAACCAGTGACCTCTGCAATGTCAATGCAGCGCTCTAGCCAACTGAGCTACGAGCCCAACGTAGATATTTTATCATTTAAAGTCGAGAATTGACTCCTAGCCTACGGAGGTGGCCACGGCGCGCTCGTTGGCTTGGGTGAAGGAGGTGCCTCCTTTTTTGGCCATCCCCTGGTAAAAGCCTTTTTTGGCGGATCTAGAGTTGTACATCTCGAGCCAGCTGTTGGCTTCTTGGACTTTGAAGCTAAAAAGGCGAATCATTTTTTGGATGTGGGTTAGGAAGCTTTCATGATAGACTCCGGCTTCGACAACGGGTGCGTCGACGGCTTTGGATAGATTGGTATTTAGAGTCTTAACCTGATTGGCTAAAGCCTTTAACTGCTCTCTGATTTCTTGAATTTTTTGGGTGGTTTGCTTTTCTTTGGATGAAAATACCTTATTCCATTCTTGTTGTCTAGCCTGAAAGAAGAGCTCAGCCCGTCTTTTTTCGGCCTCTTTTTTCTGTTGGAACTGGGCGAAGGGGTTTTCTTTCGGGTCAAGGTTGCCATTTTCAAAGGTTTTACCCTGTGAGTTGCGCAAGGCTTCCAAAAAGCTTTGGATTTTTGGATTTCCCTGACTAGATTTGGTTGAGCCTCCGGTATTATTCATTATCTGGCCCTATAATATCAAATAGTGACTAAAATATCAAATGGTCATCAAGTAATCAATGGTTTTGCGGCGGTTGACAATGGACTTTAGCTGCTCCAGTTGTTGGCCGGACACGCTCGCCACTTTAGCTAATTCTAACAGCTCTTGCTCAGAAGAATCTATTTTCTCTATTTGAGCGATCGCCAGAAGGATAATATCCAGTTTGACCGATTTTTCGGCACTCTCGGCGTATTCTTTTTTCACTTGGTCCAGTGATTTACCAAGAGCTTTTAGATAGTCTTCCACGGGTAGATTCAGCGATTTTGCCTGTGTGGCCAGGCGTTCCAGACTGTAATTTACTTCTTCATCGATAATAAGGGGAGAAACATCGAACTTTTCTTTTTCAAGTAGAGTTTCGTAAATGTTCTCTACCTTCTTGTCTTTACCCTTTCCTTTGAGGTAGGTATGATAGCTGCCCAGTTTGACTTCTGGGTAGAGAGGAAGCTGTAGTTTAATGGTCCAGCCTCCGGTTTTTTCGGTTTTCATGTCTTCCAAAACAGGTCTTCCCAGAAGCCGGTATTTGTACTGTTCTAGGGCGTGTTCCATAAGGTGGTTCATTACATGGCTCAAAATATGATTACCCATCTTCTCAGGATCCAATTGTTTTTCGGCTATGGCTTTAGGGGCTTTTCCTTGGCGAAAACCCTTTACAGATACGTTTTTGATCATTTCATCGATGACATGGTTCTTTTCTATGTCAACTTCATCCTGAGTTACGCTGGCCTCTAAGAAGGCGGTATTTTTTTCGATTTTAATTTGTTTTATTTCCATAGGGCTTATTTTAGCTTATCTCTGCTTAAGAGTGGGTGGTAAAATTGGGTAATGCCGAGGTGGCGAAATGGTAGACGCACTAGCTTTAGGAGCTAGCGGGGCAACCCATGGAGGTTCAAGTCCTCTCCTCGGCACCATAGAGAACTTTTTAAATAGTTTTTCAAATCTTCCCGATTTGACAAGCTATTTTTGGGTTCAAGCGGATCGTTTCCGCCATTTGTGGTTTCAGTACCTTCTTTAATCTTCATAAAGACAAATCTAGGCTGATATTCAAGTTTCTGATCTAGTAAGATCGGGTTCAAGCCGACTGCCTTGAATATCACTTTTTTATCCTCTGAGTCGCCAGTTTCAAACCTTTCTTTAGCAAGTAGAGCAAACTCAAAGGAATCTTTGGCAATTTCAGACCATTCATCACCGTTACTATTTGCTTGAGCTAATTGTCTGGTAATTTGTTCTTTTTCCATCATAAGTTCGCGTTTTCTGTCGGCAAACTCCGAATCAGATAGAAGGCTTCCGTCATTCTCTGGTGATATCTTCAGGGCGATAAGATTATCGATCCTGCGGTTTACGCCGTCTAATGCGCTTTGGAGGGCTTCTGAGCTAGTTTTATTGACCTCCTGATACTTGTCCTTCGTTTCATCGAGCGCCTCATACGCCCAATCAATAAATTCTTTATCTTCGATCTCAAATTGAGACAAATCACTCGAAAATTGACCTTCAAGTTTGGAGGTTGATATATAGGGCTGACTGCATTTTATTTCACCCTTTTTTGTACAGCTATAGTAACCAAATATTTGCTCCGTCCCATTCTTATATTTCTTTTTATGTTCTTGGGCGGTAATGCAGTAATGACATTCACCACACTTCATGATGCCGTTGAGTGCAAAGTCATGCTTTTGCAATCTGGCTTTGGATCTACCATCCAAGATATCTTGAAGCAAGTTAAACTCAGCGTCTGTAAGCATGGCTTGATGCTGTCCTTGATAGAGTTTGCCGTTATAAATAAACCTGCCTGTGTAAAATGGGTCACGCAATATCCGATGCATCCAACTTTTCACAATAGGCTTTCCTGATTTAGTACTCCGTATTCCAAGGATTTTGGCCTCTCGCATGAGTGCTTCAACGCTATAGTTACCAGTTAGTGCTAGGTCAAATAGTTTCCTCATAAGTGAAAAGTACACGGGGTGAGGAGATATATCTCTTAATCCTTGTGGTTTCTCGTGGTTATTTCTATATCCTGGACGCGCTTTGCCCGGAAATACTCCTCGTTCAGCTTTAAGTTTTAGCGCTTCGGTTACGTTGACACTTTTATTATCATTTTCGAGCTTTGCCTGTGTGCAAAGCAGGTTAAGCATAAATTTATCGCTTGGATTATTCCGAAACGACTGATATGGGGTAACAACTTCGAGCAGCTTACCCTGATCCATTAGATAGATTATGCGACCGGTATCTACTGTATTTCTGGATAAACGTGATGGATTAAGCAGTACGATTATATTTACATCTCCGTCCTCGATCATTTGTACGAGTTTTCCAAAGACTGGTCTGCCTGGTACTTTTGCTGTTCGTTGCTCTTGCAAGGGTTCACCAATAAGGTCTACACCTCGCTGTTTTATGAGTGAAGTCAGATTTGTTATTTGATCCGGAAGCGATTGGATTTGTCGTTCATCTGATTCGCTACTTTTACGACAATACATCATATAGCGTGGCGACATTGGAAGCTTTGTATTGTTCTGATTTTTATATTCTGTCAGGCGCATATGTACTCCTTTCTACAACCTCGGTGTTATTCCGTATATTCTGTGAACGTTTCAGCTTTGGTCTGATAAGAACTTCCATCATATTGAGAAAATGGTTAGCCAGTTCGGTTGCCTCCTCGTCTGTGAGGGTANTCAGATAGAGTAATTTCATATTTGTCTTTATATAGCTTCTTAAACTTATCTAAATACTCTTTACTTATCATGGCTGTACTCTTAAATAAACTACAACTATAGTTACAGAATAGCAATTATAGTTGTAGTTGTCAAGCGTTTTTCAAGGCTAAATTACAACTATAGCTATAGTGTTTTTAGGCACGACAAATGTCCTATAAGTTGAAGAAAACGAGATTCTTTGATAAACTACCGTCAAATCACGAGTGATATACTACGATTATGAATATGATTCCAGATGAAAAAAGCCAGAAAGCGTTCGGAAAAAACTTGCGCACTGTAAGAGAGGATAAAAATCTCTCTCAGGAAGAAGTTGCCATGCTGAGTAAGATTTCCACTACACACTATGCTGGCATAGAACGCGGGGAAGAGAACCCCACATTCTCAGTGATCGAAAACATCTGTAAGGCACTCAAGATTAAGTCTTCGCAAGTTCTTCCATTCTAATTTTTGCTCACAGGGGAAACTTACTGTATACTCTCAATTAAATCCTGCCTATTAAGGTCGGATTATGCCAAATATAACCATCCTCCAAACAATTCTCTCGACTTACGCAACTTCTTTCATTGTTTCTTTTAGTCCTTATATTGTTCCGTTAAAGATAGTGTTCCTAGCTCTGTTGCTTTTGTATTGTTGTTATCAATTATTCCGGCTATATCTGATTGTTAAACAACTAAAAGAGAAAAGTATTCTCTTCGAGTTACAACCACTCAAGAATACGGAACAGTCTTCTTATACAACTCAACAGCTATTTGCCATTTTGCATGGACTAGCCAAGCAGCGCACATTTCTATATCGCTTCTTTGATGTCACCAAAAACTACGCCTTTGAAATTGTCTCAACCAAGAATGGGGGTATTACGTATTACACCCGCATTAGTGAGGATGAGTCTGACTTGGTTAAGAAAACTCTACTATCCTATTTGCCAGGTATTAGCGTTAAAGAAACAAATGATTATCTAGGATTACTCACTAAGCAACATAAACGAATCTCAAACTACAAACTTGCTGGACATTTTGCCTATCCGCTCAAACATCAAGACGACCTAACACTCCATGATCCAATAGCGTATCTAACTGGCAGTATGACCAAACTTAGTGACGATGACTTGATTGCTTTTCAGGTTGTACTCTCACCACTTCGCAAATCTACTCTTTCAGCCGTTTCGCGCATTTCACATCTAATATATTCTGGCAAAGATTTAGTCTCAAATATTCGAGATGAATCCAGTTCAAATCCTCTCACGGCAGTACTCAAGCTAGCATTTCTCCTTATTGTTCGAATCGTAATGCTTCCTATCGGTATTCTTGTATTTATTGCCACAGATGGTCGGGAAGGTCCGGTGTTGCGACTTTCCACTGATCAATTACCACTGAAAACCATAAATCCGTATCAGCAGGAGTTGGAGCAACTGGTAAAGGGAAAGCTCGATCAACAGCTCTTTACAACCTCTATACGTCTGATGGTGGCAAGTAATAATTATTCTGAACTGCGAAAGAGGGAGCGTGGTTTCCAGTCTGCCTTATCAACGTTAAATAATTCAGAATATCAAGCACTTGTCCCATCATTTCGCTTGCGAATAAAGTTCTTTGATCAAATAATGGAGGCTGTCTACAAACTGCGTGTATTATTGCCTACAAGGTCATTTATCCTCTCAGCCACTGAAATTTCCGATCTGTATCACTTTCCCTATACCAGTACAACCAAAACTGAGGATTTGCTCAAACAACACAGTAAAGAACTTCCGGCACCTCTTTCACTCAAACAAAAAACTGCGCTTGATATATATTTTGCTAAAAATACCTATGGTGGCACTGAAACTAAAATAGGTCTTACTGCCGATGAGCGAAGGCGGCACGTCTATATTCTAGGAGCTACCGGAACTGGTAAATCTACGATGCTGTTATCGATGATTAAGCAGGATGTCGATAACAACAAAGGCTTATGTGTTGTTGATCCTCATGGTGATTTAATAGAACAGATTATCTCCGTCATTCCTCGGGATCGAATTGCTGATGTCGTTTACTTCAACCCTGACGACATTGGCTATCCGATGGGGATAAATTTACTTGAGCTTACTCCAGGGTTAAACGAAGAAGACGCAATCCGCGAAAAAGAGTTTATTGCCGAAAGTATTATCTCGGTCTTCCATAAAATCTATACCGATAAATACTCGGGACCAAGAATGGAATACATCTTGCGTAACACAATTCACACGGCCTTTACCGTCCCAGATGCCACTTTGTTTACCGTCTACAAGCTCCTGATAAATACCTCATATAGAAAAGGAGTGACCAGAGGACTTACTGATGAAAACCTCAAGGACTTCTGGAAATTTGAGTTTGCCAAAGCTGGTGACTACCAAAAAGTAAAAATGATTTCGCCAATTACCAACAAGATTGGACGCTTTCTTTTCTCACCTACTGCTAAACGAATACTTGAACAGGGTAAATCCACCATAAACTTCGACACGATTATGAATGAGGGAAAAATACTACTTTGCAACTTGGCCAAGGGAAAGATTGGAGAGGATAATTCAAGTGTCTTTGGTGTGCTAATTATGGCTAAGATTCAATTGGCAGCACTCAAACGTGCGAGAATGAAACCTGAAGAGAGAAAAGATTTCTATCTGTACGTTGATGAGTTCCAAAACTTTGCTACTCCAGCGTTCGCCCAGATCCTCTCAGAGGCTCGTAAATATAGATTAGGTGCAATCTTGGCTCACCAAACCACCTCACAGCTTGAAGATATTTCACTGGTAAATATAACCCTGGCGAATACAGGAACAGTCATTTGTTTCCGGACGGCTAACCCAGAAGACGAACGGATGATCTTGCCACAATTCAGACCATATATAGAACAAGGAGAAATTGCCAGTCTATCCTCATATCATTTTTACATGAGGCTTGGAGCGCTTAATCCAGAAGAGCCTTTTTCTGGCACCACGATTCCAGTAACGATCGAATACAGTCAAAGTAGGGTTAATGAGGTCATTGAATCATCGAGAAAATTGTATGCCAAATTCTATACTCCCGAAATATCTATACCAGTCAAGAAGTCAACAAATCAAGCTACACAAAAGATCTATGCTACAGTGCCGTAACTTTACCTACCGGTAGGAAAACATTATTTTGAGATTAGCCCGATTTATAGACCTTTTTACTTTTTACTTTTACCCCTTATTCCTTATATATAAGGGAGAGGAATGATACAATCATTCCAGATTCTGCACCCAGACACACTATGGACAATCAAAAACTAACTGCCACACAACTTACTATTCTTCACTATCTCTATCGCTTTCGCTTCTTAACTAGCCTTCAACTTCAAAAACTTCTCTCTCACAAAAATATCCGCCTGACTAACTACCACTTACAACTACTCACTTCAAAAAATTACCTAGGCAAACACTATACTCGGTCACTCGGTCTAGCCAATCTACCAGCAGTCTACTTTCTGACATCAGCAAGTATCCAGGCACTCGAAGACCAAGACGGAATCGATAAACGAGCCTTAAAACGTATCTACAGGGAAAAAATCCGCTCGCAACAATTTATCTCCCACACCTCTTTTTTAGCTGAGTATTATTTGTTTCTCCGCAACGAATCGGAAAAGTCCAAGCACAACCTCCATTTTTTCACTAAAACTGATCTCCTAGCACACCCTTACATACTCCATCCGTTGCCCGATGCCTATTTTGCTCGGGTGGATCTTGCGGGTATAACGAAACGCTATTTTGTGGAAATAGTCGAAGATAGCTCCCCACGGTTTGCCCTGCGGAAACGAGTTCAGGAGTATTGTGACTACATCGATGATGGAAAGTTTGAAGAGGCAACAAGTCATCCATTTCCGGCCATCCTCTTTATCTGTCCAGGGATCGGAAGTCTGATATACCTGAAAAAACATTTAGCTCGTATTTACGAAGAAACCTCAATTGATCAAATTGATATTTATCTTGCCACCCGAGAGGGTGCATTTTCAGGAAGTTGGGAAAAAGTCGAAGCAGAAGATGAATAAAAAAAGACATACAGGGAGTGAGAAAACAAAAAAAGGAGGGAGATAGGATATATTCCTATAAAATAGCTCCATCGCTGCGTTCTAGCGTTTTCGCTACTCTAAGTCCCCAAAGGGAAAGAAAGGTCGGGAATTTCCCAACCTTTCTTTTTATTGTATTAGCGTCCCATTCGCTTGCGATGTAGGTGGTTAGCCACAAACAAGCAAATTACGCCAGTGACAATCCCTATCCATCCGAGTGGATTTCCGCTTACAACTGGTTCAAGGCCAGCTTTCGTAGTGCCGAAAATCGCCCAGGTGTATAGTGCCGCTTCAAACGCTATTCTTCCCATTTTAGCCTCCATTTGGCATGAGATTTTTGAACGACAAGGTGTCGCCCAATCAATAAAAATTTGATAGTCAAGGTCTATCAACACGATTTCATTTTCTTTCCTTGATTTTTTGTTATTAACATTCCCTCTAAATTTTTCATAAAACCCCGATACCAGATGTCAAAATAGATCTTGATGGCTCGTATTGGGGTTCTAGGAAATATATTTAGGTATCCCTGTATGTCTTGTTAAGGTGCTCGTTTTTGAGTTATAAGAGACCTTTCTCAGACGCATTTGTCTGGGTTAGCCTCGATAAAACCTCAATAACGAGTCCTATAATACTCTCTCTCTCTGAAAATCAAGTTTTTGGAGTATGAACAATCTTTTTTCTACAAGAAAGGATGAGTTGTCAGAGGAAAATCTACTTTATGAAGAATTGCTACGGCATGAAGAAATAGTTGTATTCATCAAATGAGAAGTGCCCGGCTGTCTTATTGAGTAGCAGATCAGCCATCTCCCATGCGGTCATATTTTCTGAGATTCTGTACTCGGCGTTGGTGTCAATTGTTCCGTCTTTGCCTACCTTGATAGCCTTATCACTTGGTGTCGTGTCCTTGGTGTGCTCGAGAGCGTATCGAAATGCCTTCTCATCCCTCACAAAGCCATAATAGAAAAGATTGTCTATAAGGGCGTCGAGTGTAACCTCTGAGCTTATCCGTAAGTCTGCCGTTCCATCAACTCCAGGCTTCGATCTGATCTGCTCCGCTTCAGCTACGGGCATATGGAGCCGTTCGATAAAATAGTCTTCGACTTTCTTTGCTGATTCCCAATCTTTCCCCGGAGCTTTAAAATTTTCCTTGTTCGGTTTGGTTAAATAAAAGTAACCTGCACCAATGGCCAGAATGATGGATACAACTAGGACTAATTTCTTAACCATGTAACTAGTATAAACCTTTGGGTTACTCTAGGAGACCAGCAGATTTTAACTCTTGTGCCCACTGAACATTTAAATCTTCAAGTACATTTTCGCCCCGAGTTAAATTACTTGCTCCTCTGCCAACTAGGCCAACAGGATTGTGTAAAAATTCAAGGGCAGCAACTGATACTCCGGTTTGTTCGGCAAGTTGTTCAAATTCTCTGGTAATTCCTAAAGCTTCTTCTCTTGAAAAAGCATGCGCTCCGTCATCACGCAAATATCCACGTCTTTCGATCAATCCACTGACTTTACTTCTAACATCTCTTCCTGATAAACGTTGTATATTTTTTTCCATATTTATTTGCCTCCTATAATAGGATGGGCTTATAGTACTCTCTCTCTCTCTGAAAGTCAAGCTTTGATTGTTGGAGTGGGCTAATCCTTGATACAGTGAAACGAAGTTTATTGAAGCGAAGGGGAAACCTTTGTAAATGTGGGGGTAAGAACCCTTCTTGTCGTTTTTATTTGCGTTAGGTCTTTCGCTAGGTTTATAATTCGAGTAGATATGAACGACGAAGCAATAAAGCCAACTAGTACGGAAGAGTCACACACACACACACCTGAGCCACCCAATGTTAATGTAGGTAATACCTTTGCCACGGCTTTTGCCAGAGAAGCTTTACTGTTAGGCACTAAAGAACGACTTCCTCTCAGCTTGTTACAGACAAAACAAGATACATTTACTCCCGAAATGCTTGAAGTAGCCCGAAAAAATAGATGGATTTCTCCTGTACAGTCCAGCAGAGGTGAAAAGGATCCGGATATTCTTCTTGAGAAAGGTATTTTTGGTGCAGCCGTTGATCGAATTTTTTCACTCTGGGATAAAGAGAACGATCCACAAGTCAAATTTGACTCTCTCCGAAAACGATATGCTCATATTCGAGCAACTGGAACATCAAAAATTGATTATGTCTATCTTGACGAAGTTGTTGATAACGAATCAATAAATAATATTGATGTCATAGCGCTCCGCCGTAAATTTAGCGCTAATATTTGGATAGATAAGAATTCTCAAGGCAGGCAAATATTTAAGTTGAGCGAACGGTAAAAGACTTTCGCAACTCCTGCACCCCCAAAACCATCCTTTTTCAGCACTTCCTCGTCGAAAATTTTTTCCACATTCGTGGCTATTTCTCGTTTTAGTAATGTCCTATAGTTGACTTTTACTCTCTCTCTCTGTAAAATTTCCACTTGATGTAGGCACATTATCCAACTCTACAGCTGAGTGGTCATAGTGGCTTATAATCTTTGCACTTTAACAAAATAAAGGAAAAGGATAATAAATAGGAGAGGTTGACGATTATTGATCTATATTTCCCTCCCTTTTGAGCAGAATTATTTCTGCTTAGTGGAGAGGGAAATAAAAGAAAAATAAATTCCAAAAATCAAAGAAAAGAGGAAAAAGGAAAAATATATAACCGTAAGAGGGCGTAAGGCTTTGTGCCTGCCTGTCATATTCAACCTTTCCAACAACTGCAGAGTTGGCAAGGATTTTCAAAAAAAGGAAAAGGAAATGAACAATAAACGTCTTGGAGTTACCATTGCACTTCTGTCAGTCGCGATGTTCATTGCCGCGATTTATGGAGTCGTCAATCTTGTCTCGGAAACCTACCGAGATATGCAATTCGGCGTGTATGACCCTCATGGTCAATGGATTCTTTGGGGATTCATGGCTCTTGCGTTGATTACCAGCGTTCTAGGTTTCATCGGAGCGTATGAAATTGGACGCACAAAAAGATCAAAAGGAGAATAGGAAATGACTAAGAAAATTTTGCCCGTTTTGGCGCTTTTGGTCTTTGTTTTGACCGCATGCGCACCCGCGATTGCTGAAACCACCCAACAAGCTGATTACGTTCCAGAGGGACACGCAGTTGCAGTGGTTGAAGATAGCAACTCGAACGAGTATTACCGTGTTGTATCAACATCTGATGCAGGAGTCTCGGAGTATCAATACCTATCCTGTGAATCTGGTGGTTGTGTACCCAATTCTGTACGTTACGGAATTGAAGGCTACGGGGGATGTCTCGCAGTAGGGTCAAAAGATGGTTCCAAGATGGTTGATTTGGACGAATGCGGACCGTTTTTTGATGGTTCCAAACCTCTGGAGAGTTCACTACCAGATTCAGGCCAACAGCGTTGGTTTGATGAAGTTGGAATCAAGAATCTGGGCCCAAATCCTAGCGATACCACAACCAACGGTTGGTGGGACTGGGAAGGTTTTCTCGCGGCCATGCAGGCAACATCCAGATCGGATAAGGTTCTCATCTACGGAGTATTCGCACCCGAAGAAGGGAATCTGACTACCGATTATATGTATGAAAAGGGTTATGAACTTGGCCTCCCGCCTTATGATGCATACGATAATCCAAATGCACCGCATGCAATTTCGTTTTTTGTAACAATGAACATGCGCGGAGAAATAACCCGGATCTGTTTCGATACATGGAACGCAAGCTGGATGTCTGTAGAAGATCATAAAGGTGTTGACGGGTTGTTCTTCAAGGCATTTCCAAATTACGAAAAAGACGGTAAGAAATCTCGCCAAGGATTGATTGACTTAGTTGATCTAATTGTCAACGCCGCTGAAGCGAAATAACAATATGATTGAATATCTCACCAGAGATGTTCAATCTGCAATTATCCTTGCCTTTATTTATTTCGGATTGTTCCGACAGGTGACTGAGAGAGTTGAGATTGTGTTTAATCACAAAAAGAATTTATATTCTTTATCCCAACCCCCTCACCACCTGCAGTTTTTATCGATGTGTGTCGATACTGATGAGTCCAAAAGGACGAAAAACTCAAATAAACCTTCTAACTCATTTCAAATCTGCTATCATCAGAACTAAATCATATGAATGAAACTGAACAACGAAAAGTTGAGCGAGGTGTGTTTGCCAAAACCAAGTTGGTCCTTTTTGATTTGGGTGGTGTACTTTTAAACTTCATGGGGGGTAGAAGCCCTCAGCGCGAAGACAAATTTCCCATATGAGCGTTGTCGTGATATCTGGCTCGAGATGGATGACAATATTTGTCGCGGCAAGACACAACCACAAGAACTATGGAATCGTATTAAACAAGAATCAGGTTATGCAGGAGAAGATATAGACTTCGTTTCATTCTGGGTTAAGCACTTCAAGCCAAATCTCCAAGTACACAAACTAATTAAGGATGTTTCAAGAAATCATCCCGTCGGTTTGCTTACTAATATTTACCCAGGCGTTTATCCAAAAGCAGTAGAAACAGGCAATATTCCAGATTTACCCTATGCGTTCGTTTTACAATCTTGTGACACAGGTTTTGTAAAACCAGAAAAACAAATATATGAACTAGCTCAAGAAATGAGTGGTCAAAAACCTAGCGACATTTTGTTAATAGATGATAACTCAACTTTTATAGCACCTGCTCAAGAAATGGGGTGGAAGACATACATTTTTAACACAATCAACCCTGACACTTCAGTTGCATCACTTCGTAATGGTTTTGCACTATAATGCTACGTAGAATTCAATCAAAGAAGTGATAACTATCTCGAATAGTTGTATAATGACCGATATGGGATCTGAAGATACTAAATTAGCTAAAATTCTTAAAGATGCTAGGGAAAAAGCTGGATTAACTCAAGCCGAGGTAGCTGAGAAGGCGGGTATCCACTTTAACTACTATGCTCGAGTGGAAAGAGGCGAAGTTACTCCACGCGTTGATATTGTAGAAAATATAGCTAAAGCACTCAAAATTAGTCTTAGGCTACCGCTATTTTAATTAGCCAACTTTTCTCGTATAATACCTTTTGGATATCCTGAGATCGTTAGTCTGGTTCAGACTCATCATATGCGAACATTATTTGGTGAATCCAAGGCAGAAAGTGTTCAAATAAAGATGCATCAGGGGCACATAGCATAAAGCCCCCCTTGTAGAGATCTTTTTATTTGATGTTTGGGATTGTTATACGACCTTGACCTTTTTACCGACTTTTTCGAGGGTGCGAATTTTTTCGGCAAAGTATTTTTCGGCACCAGACCAAAAACTATCATATGCCGGGCTATCCCATTCGTCACCTTTTGGGCCTGACCATGGTGTATTGAGCTCAATTACATCGGATTCGGTTGATTGAATTAGACTGAGGATGTCTTCATCACATACTTCTATTGTCAGTACATTGGAGTTTTTTACCAGAGCAGGAATCTCCGAATACGAAGTAATCACAGATAAAGCTTGACTGCCTCTAGATAGTGTTCCTTCTATAACGACCTTTTCCGAGTCAACTGAAATAATTAATCCAAGGGTAGAGGTGGTAGGATCAAAGTCTTTTGCTCTGGAGTCCCGCCAATAATACATTTGTACAAGCTGTTCGACTTTCTGAGACCTTAGAGCATTTTCAATAACTGAAGACTGAGTGAATTCTAGTTCTTTCATATGGTTTGGATTTTATACCAAAAGATGTACGAGTCAACGGTTTGTGGAAGTCTAAGGGGTGTTATTCGAGGTGGTCGAAAAATTGGGAGACCCCGAAGGCCCAGGAACCATCTGCTGTGTGCGCCTTTGAGAAAGATTTTGGTAAACTGTGGAGCAATTCTTCTGAGGGCGTCTTCGTAATTGTCAAAACGGGTTACCTTCAAGACTTCAGGATTTTTGGGATCTGGGTATATCCCCCACCCCCAGCAGTTGAAGGAGTTTTCAGGAATGTGTTTGCAAAGATTTGATTCCTGTTGGGCAATGGCGACGAGCCAGCGATAATCAAATTTGTACTGATCTGATAGGGTGACAATTAGGTCTGCGTGCGGCTCTAGGGGGGATTTAAATTTCTGGAGATATTGTCTGATGATTTCGGGACGAGCATCCGCAGTTTTTATGGAAGTTTTAATCTGTTCATCGAAAGCCGGTAAGGCTGCAAAGATGAATGGTTCGTTAGGGTTGAGTGTTGATTCATAGAGCGGCGTACTGTTTTCCGTATCAAGTTTAGTTATGGGTGGTGATACGAAGGGCGCGCTGGTACCAATAAGGGATGTGTTGAGGGCGAAAGCAATACGGCTTGTAAGCACAAAAAGAGCCAATAAATATAAAAACTTCTTTGCCATAGCTAAATCATCGTGGCAGAAAACCCTGAGGATGTCAAGAATTGTGTGCACCAAGAGGGATTTGAACCCCCAACCTACGGTTCCGAAGACCGGCGCTCTATCCAGTTGAGCTATTGGTGCATGGGTATATTTTACCCTGAAAAGGGCTTGTATGCGGTAAAATATACTTGTTGGGTCAGTAGCTCAGTCGGTAGAGCAGTAGCCTCTTAAGCTATTTGTCGCGGGTTCGAGTCCCGCCTGACCCACCAAGCATGTAACTATCCTGTCGAACCGGGTCAGAGCAAAACATCAGCGGAAGTTTGTGCGATGGAGTCCCTCTATCGTTTTTGGTTGAAGTAAACTAATAGTAGTTATGAAAAATTATATTTGTAAAAAGTATCAATTGATATTATTTGGTGTTGTTATCTTAGTGTCCATTTTTCTGTCCCTGAAAGTACCTAGATATATGTCATTTCTTGAGCTTTCTAAAAAACTTGATCCGGATATTCTTAAAATAGTACACGACAAGAAATTATCACGGCCAGAAGCTGTCGAAATAATGGTCAATATGTACAAATACTCCTATGACGAGTCTCACGGTTGTTCTTTGATTGAGGACGATTCCTTTTGTCCTGAGCCATCAGATGCAGAATCGAATGATATATACGTTAAATGGGGACAGCCTGCCAGTGAATATCGATATGATTCTGAAAATGACCTACGAGGAATATTGGAGACGCTGCTCGGTAATGGTAGCTATTTCTTTGATCGCTTTTCTCAGGATTCTCCAGAGAAATTACTAATAATGTTCAATTCAAAATTTAGCGAAAGGAACACCATAGCCTTAGAAATAGGTAACATCGATGGGGCGCAAGTGATCAAGTCAGTATTAATAGGTGAAACGGATATTTTTGACCATACTTATTAATTTTATTGAGTGGATAGTTGGAGTTTCATATATATTTATATGTAGTGAAACTGATGATTTTTACCTATGCTCCTGCAGGACTCGGTCACCTGCGAGTAACAGATGCCCTTGTGGAAAGCAGACCAAAAAACTCACCTTATATCCTTTTGGGTTCGATTGATAGATTCGTTACTTGGATCCACCGTTTCACCAGTATCAACCCTATCGGTAAATTTATCTTTCTAAAATCGCAGTATGGTTTTTTTGAAGACTTATTTGTCTTACTCTACCGAAAATTTCTAGTGTTTAATTTAAAGACGATTCACAGGCAAATCAGAGATATTATCGAAAGAAGTCCTGGAGGAGATGAAGTTTGGATTATTGCGACACATTTTGGAATGGCTATTCAAATAGGCGCAATTAAGCAAAAACTGATTAAGGAAACTGGACGGATGGTCCGATTGATTGTGCAGGTTACCGACGATACGTCCCAACATATTTGGTGTATCCGTGGGTCCGATCTTACTTTTGTACCTAGTAAATATGTCAAGGAAAAGTTTGTCACTTATGCAAAGACCAAGGGCATACCTTTTGAGTGTGAGGTTATCCCCTATCCGTTATCTACTATGTTGACGAAACGTATACCCAAAGGGATGGGACATAGACACAAGGCATTTACTGAAACCACCGGGACTATAAAAATAGCGGTTCCGATTTCGGGAGCAGCCGTAGGTTTGGGGTACCTTACCACGCTAATAAGGGAACTGGGGGCACTGTCCAAAAGATTCGAATTTTGGGTATTAGTCAAAAAATCGCCATTTACTGAGATGTTCATTTCGGCGATGACTAACTTGCCTAGAACCAATGTGCTAGTTGGAAAAAATGATATTGAGATGATTACCTTGTATGAACTGCTTTATGAAAAAAACTTAATCCATCTAGAAGTAACAAAACCGAGCGAACAATCTTTTAAAGCAATAATTACGCCTAGTAGACTGGGTGGAAGTGCTTTGTTGTTTACGGCGCCGGTTGGAAGACAGGAAATCGAAAATATTGATTTTCTAGAAAGACATGGTTTGCTATCTACTGTCGGATCAATTACTTATCCACGAGCAGTGACCCTTCTGGATGATCCGATAAACGCAGCGAAACAAATATGGGAAGGAGTTGAGTCTGGTTTGTTTTCTCGAATGACTGCAAACAATTTTAGTTTTTCCAAGTCTACATTAGAATCTGGTGAAATTGGCGGTGATGGGGCTACGCAGTTTTGGAAAAAAACTCTTAGAAAATTTGGTAAGAAGGAAATTGGTAGAATCGTATAGTAAGTTATGGCAAATAGACTGTTACTTTTTTATAAATGAAAATAAGAATATTGGACGAAAATCGTTTAGAGATAGTGGTTTTTTTGTGTGGAGCGGTAGTAATGATTATTGAGCTGGTGGGGTCACGGGTGGTGGCGCCATACTTTGGGAATTCGCTTGTAGTTTGGACAAGTCTCATTGGCGTTATTTTGGGTAGTTTGAGTGCTGGCTATTATTTTGGTGGTAAAATCGCAGACCGTTTTCGGAGCTTTGAAACTTTAGGCATCCTTATAATGTGCGCCTCAGCGCTTACCGGGCTTGGCGCATTTTTTAAAGAGCCGGTTCTTGCTTACGTTTCCCTCCTTTTTGGATCTGAACTTAGAGCGGCTTCATTCGTGGCGGCGCTAGTACTTTTTGGTCCGGTAAGCTTTGTCTTGGGCATTGTTTCTCCTTATTCGGCAAAACTGAAACTTATTAACCTAAATAGTACCGGTAGAGTGGTTGGAAATTTGTCAGCATTGTCGACTTTGGGGAGTATCTGTGGAACTTTTTTGGCTGGATATTTTTTGATACCATGGGTGGGTAACTCTAAGTTACTCTACATCTTGGCACTCGTGTTGTTAGGCATTTCGTTTTTGGCTGTTTCCAGGCCCACCACGGTGGACCGAGCCTTCAGGACACGATTTCAACTTGGTCTACTAATTATTTTTTTCTTTATATTGAATCAAATTATGGGCATTTTTAAAATATCTTCTTTGGCTGACATTGATTCTATGTACAGTAGGATCATTGTAAAAAGCGTTCGGAGCGGAACAAGTCCTTTGTTGACCATGAGTACGGATCACTCAGGTATTCAATCGGCGATTAATCTTCAGTCCCCGGACGAACTTGTCTTTGAATATACCAAGGCTTATGCTCAGTTTGACAAAATAAATCCGAAGATTAAGAAAGCGTTAATGATTGGCGGCGGCGGCTATTCTTTTCCCAGATATTTTCTTCTTCATAACCATGAAGCATCAATTGACGTGGTGGAAATAGATCCGATGATGACCATGCTTGCCAGAAAGTATTTTCACTTGGAGGTAGATAGTAGGATGTTGATTTTTCATCAAGATGCCAGATCTTTTATCAGAAATTCAAATAAGAAATACGATGTAATTTTTCTAGATGCCTTTAGTTCTCTGACGCCACCTCCTCATTTAACCACAAAAGAGTTTATGGAGGACTTAAATACAAGTTTAACCGATGAAGGTTTTCTTATGATTAATCTTATTTCTGCAGTCGACGGAGATAATGCTAGATTCCTAAAATCAGAACGCGCAACCCTACTAACTATTTTTCCCAAAGTTGATGTTTATACATTGGGTGAACTTCCCTTGACGCAAACTCAAAATTTATTGGTGGTAGCTTACAAAAAAAGCGTAGGCGACTATCTTGCACTGGGGAAAATGGTCCAAGAAACAGAACCGGGGAACGGACAGGTACTGACGGATGATTGGTCTCCGGTGGAGTACATGACGAGAAATTATTATCTTAGATAAGTTGGGAATTTATTCTACAAATACCTTAGAGACCTCTGTTCCGGCACAGAAAAAATGGCCGATTTTTAGAAGTACATTGATGTCTACAGGCTGCTTTTCATATAGTGTGGTTCTTATGGAGTCTTCAAGGTCTTCGAGTAGACTCCAGAGCATTCCAGGTGATAGATCGTTTGAATACCAATAAGTTTCTACCCTACCCAGATTTAGTCCGATCTCCGGAGGTATTTGGGAAAAGTCAAAATATGAAACTCTTCCCAAACTCAGTAGTGTGGCAATGGCGGCAATAACGTGCCTGTACTCGGGTAGAGTGTTTTGTCTCTCTGTCAGTTTTAGCTGATGCCAAATTCCGGTGATACTTTTGGGAAGAGTTTGTGCATATAAATCTATCAGCTCCATGGGTGAGACGCCTTCGGCTTTTAGAGCAAGCGCAAAGCCTTCTTTGGCGCGGGGAATCATTTCTTCGATAAAGACTGCTTCCTCTTCCGTACACAAGGGTAAGTCCGTCAACTTTAATTCCATACCCTGTAAATTTATTCTTTCTGCGACCATTCTAGATCCCCTTTCGGAGACAAGGTGTAAGTGTCTTCCTCGCTCTTTATCCCAATTTGTAGGAAATTCGGTCATGTAGCGAATTGTAGCGCAAGTTTGTCTAATTACTAGATACCAACTCTTTCAATGACAAGCCGATTAAACTTATTACTAATACCCTGACTAGTAACAAGATAAGAAATACGGTCTCCCGAAAGGCTACTTATTTCGATGATTGTTTTACCAGTAAACAGTCCATGATCATTTGTTCTGTTTTTGCTGAGCACAGATATTGTCGGATCTTCGATGATGTTCTGTAATATACATCGAAAACTATTGGGTAAAAGGTCATTGTAATTCAGTCCGGTAAGTATAAGCAGGGTTTCAGCTCCACTTTTTACAACCACAGAAGAGTTTGAAGAACAAAGACTTATTTCTATAAGGTCGACTCTATTTTCCAGCAGTAATTGGTATACTTCACGCGGAGTTAACCCGGAAGTTCTGGCCTCGTCTTCTTTGGAGTTGCTCATGTTATTTCCTTAAATAATAAAAAACTCTCCCTTGAGGAGAGATCCAATTACAAGCAAATACTTGAGTTTAAATCTTCCCTTTTTGGGCTGGATGTGGCACCTAACTTAAAAGGTTGCCGGACGAATCAGTGAGCCAGTGCTCTTCTCGTCTCTCTTGATTTGTTGATATTGTAACATGAGAGTAGTGATTACTTAACTTGTGGTATAATATAGGATATGACATATTCAAACCGAGGTAATGATAGATCCCGCAGTACATTCTACGGAAAGCCATTTGGTGACCGGAATTCCGATAGGGGTTCGGAAAGATCCTTTGGCCAGGCTCAGGACAGGCCGACTTTGCATGATGCTGTTTGTGCCAAGTGTGGGTCAGCGTGTAAGGTTCCCTTTTTGCCGAACGGTAGAAAAGAGGTCTTTTGCAGTAAATGCTTTGGGGAGATGAACGGTGATTCGCGTGATTCAAGGGGCTCTGGGGGCTCTAATTATCGAGAGAACAGGAGTCCCAGGATGTACGATAACCGCGATGGTGGTTCAAACTTTGCCGAAAAACCAACATTCGAGGCAACCTGTGATCAGTGTCACAGCAGGTGTCAGGTACCCTTCCGGCCTACAAACGGCAAACCAGTACTATGTAGCAATTGTTTTGCGGAGAGCAAAACTGATAGCAGGAGACCTTCGTCCGATAACGGGTCTGACATTGAAGCAATAAACTTTAAATTGGATAAAATTATTAAGCTATTGAGCCCGGCTACCTCCAAAGAGGCCTCCACGGAGATTACAGAGAGGATTTTGGAAGATATTCAATCTAACCCCGAGGTAAGCCTCGTCAAACCGAAAAAGAAAGCAAAAAAGGTAGTCGCCAAAGACTAACAAAAAACCCCGCTAAGCGGGGTTTTTTGTTAATTGTTGAAGCTCAGGTTTACACCGCAAGCTGGACGTTCTTGGCGCTTGGGCCTTTGGGTCCTTGTTCGATTTCGAAGGTCACTTTGGCGCCTTCTTGAAGCTGGTCAAAGGTAACACCCTGAAGATCGTTTGAGTGGAAAAAGAGATCCTTTTCCTCACCTTCTCTGGAAATAAAGCCGAATCCTTTGTCAGTTTTTTTCTTTATTGTGCCTGTCATAGTATTTTTTGATAGATAGTTTTTGAATAATAGTTAATCTATCGGTAACAAGGGCAATTTTACCACTCTTTGGAGGTTTTGTCGCTTCGAGTATTGTCGTATAACGGGGCTGAGTGTGCGAATGGTTACAAAGAATTACAATAGGGTAGGTTATTATTATTGTTCTAGAGGATTCCCTAGTTTGTTGAGAGCCAACCGTTGGACCTTACTGTCCCTGACAACGCGGTGAGATTGGTGGAATCTTTCGAAATGGAATACAGACGTCGACAGCATCTAAAAATTAAACCCTCATTACCTCAAGCACTTTGGATCTAACAATCACTTCCCTGGCAAATGTCGGGGGATTTTTATGGGCTCTTGATGATGAGATCTTAGAACCGGTTTGTGCGCAAATAACGAAATTGAGAGATAAGTTTCTCCCACCTCTACGAACGACATCATAATATATACTTTAATGATGTCCCTGGATCAACTTGATGGAAAATACTTTGTTAAAGAACGCTCTTTGATAAACGAACCGGGTCGATACAACTTGCCGGCATTGTTGTTTCAGTCCGGTTTGACCGATCCAAAATATGTGGAAAGTGACAAATGGGAAAATCTCTCCCAACACTCCAAATGGATGGTAAATAATCAAGATTTTATCGCTGAATCAGTTACCCAAAAAGGTAAGACCATAATTGGATCGACTCCTGTTGTATTAGGAATATCTCCGTATGAGTTAACACGCGCTGTTGGGTTACATATTTCAGGAGAAGATTTTGAGGAATATTACAAAAGATATGGGATAGATTGGAAAAGTACTCCAAATCACACTGAGATTTTTTTAAACAAAATTGAAGAAGATCCGAATGTCTCGTCAATCGTTTTCTTAGTTCCTCAGGATATATTTAGTTTTGATGCTCCCCCTGGATACCCTTGGGGTACTACCAGAGATGAAATACTATATTTTCTAGACCATCCTTCAAATAAATTGGTTCTTGTTCTGGGTGCATATGAAATGATTAATGATCTAACTTTCAAGCTTGATTTTGTATCCGATCCTATGGGCACAATTGACAGAAAAGTATTTCCAAAAGATGTCCGGAGAGCCAGATGGAAAATCGCTAGTGATATGAAAAAATTTGTTGAAGCAAGAATAAAAAAAGATTAAACTGCTTTCTTGGAATTGGTTCTAGTCTGTAGCGATTATCCAAATAAAAATCTCCCGACAAGCGAGAGATTTCATTTGGGTTCTTGCTGATGAGATTTCAGAATCGATTTGTGCTCAGTTTTTAAAATTAATGGAATCGTTTACCTTCTGCTCTGCATAAATAAATGAGCCGTCTCATTTAGAGACGGCTCAAATTGTCGGGTATTTTTCTAATACTTACCTAAAACCCAGTGCAACAGGTGCATTAATCTTTCATATGGGGTTTTGAGGTTGTCAGGCAAGTAGAGGCAAGGGTTCAGAGTTTGGCATCCAACCCGCTCCCTGAGTCCTTTAACCACGAGTTCGACATCCTTGGGCTCAACGCCTTTAACAACTATTCGCACCCAGCCTTCATTGTCGGGCATTACTTCTCCGTGAGCAGTTCCTGAGTGGAATTCAACAGACGGAGGAAAGCTGTTATCGAACAGGCGAAGCTGAGCGAAATAGCTCCAGACAGTACCTTCCGGTGCTGCCTTGGTTGGGGCTATGCCATAACGAGTTGAGTCGTGATCGGTCTTACCGGTGGTTGTGCTAACTAAGCAGTAGGTAGGCTCGGACATTGTAAAGTTCTCCTTTTTTCTGCCTTGGGTAGTTCCCAAAGTCAGTATAGGCTGTGGCTGTCTGCGACAGACCATCGCTTAGTATAGTATCACAACTAGCCTCAAATGTCAAGTCTATAGGATATTCTGTGTGCATTACGGGACTTCCCTCATTTTCATTCGGGACCTGTCTCACCAGGTTCGTTACGAAACTGGTTCCGGCATTCAAGTCCCATCAGATTTACCATAAAAAAAGTTACCACAAGGGTAACTTATGTTATGGGTCCTTGATGATGAGATCTTAGAACCGGTTTGTGCGCAGATAGTTAAATTGAGAAATCTTCTTATGCCTGTGTTATCGTACTCCGTTGTATAATCCCGTAAGAGTGAATGAGCTTGTAAACACCATAAGAGAAAAGACAGAATTTAGACTGCATGATGATGTGGTCAAAAAACTATTTGATGCTTATTGTAATTATGGAATTTTGGATTCGGTCTCGCAAATATTGTCTGAAGTACCGCAAAGGGTTTTAGAACCAATCATTCATACACTAGGATCGCATGTTACAAAAGAAAAACCGGTATTTACATACTCCGTTTTGCAGTCTGTTGGTCAAGATAAAAAGACTTCTGTTCAAGTAGGAGCTATAGTTGATCTACTTTGGACGCTTTCGCTAATGTACGATGATATGTTTGACCAAGATCTAAAGCGATCTGGACTGCCAGCGGCGTGGGTGGAGTTCGGGTCTGATTTCGCGTATCAATCAGCTCAGGCGGGATTTGAAGCTGTAAAAAAGATGGTAAGTCGATATTTTTGTGACGATGCTTCACAAGTAATTGATAAATTAGTTGTTATGGGTATTGGATCGCTAAAAGCTCATCGGGACTTAAAACCGGGTGCATCCAAATCTGAGTTGTTAGATAATTATCGCTTAAGAGCTTTATTCCATACAGCGTTACCATTCGTCTTGATCGATCAGGTTCCGGACGACAAAAATGTTTCTTTTTTAGCTATAGAAAATGTTAATCTTGCGGGTCAAATTATGAATGATCTAAAGGATGTTTCACCAAAATACATATGGCTTCGAGAAGGTTTTAGTGATATTCGTTCTGGCGTGATGTCGATTCCCCTAGCCATCCTTATAGAGCGTCTGAACACTGAAGATAAAACAAGAACTTTGGGTTTATTTGGAAATGGAGAAATGTCAGAAATCGATAAACGATTTGTAATTGATTCTTTTGTTACCTCGGGTACTCTCGCTGACTCTATTAACATGACAAAGGAAATCTATAATGCGAGTCTTGACCAATTCCATTCTGTTTTAAAACCTGAATTTAGGATATTTATCGACGAATGGATATTATCGAAAAAGCAACAATTAGATAACTTGGTTTAAATGAAGGAACAATTTCTTCAAAATTATTTGGAGAGTTCGGCAAACATTCTTTCAGAGAACGATAGACTGCCTAGGTTGTCTGAAGACATAAACATTAGCATAGTGGTTCCTGCCTATAATGAAGAGTCTTATATTGGAACTCTACTTGAATGTCTAAATGATCAGATTTTTGATCATAAGTTTGAATTAATTATTGTAGATAACGGAAGTACAGACCAGACTGCTGAAGTTGTAGGGTCCTTTTCTTTTAACTCTGAAAACCGGGTATGTGTAGTAAATGAACGGAATATAGGAGCTGGAAGGGCCAGGAAGACTGGAGTTGACGAGATAATTCGTAGGGTATTGGATAGAGGTGGTGAGATTCCCAAAAGACATTTTATCGTTTTAACTGATGCCGACACCCAACCTGGGAAAACATGGTTATCTAAAATGTATGAACAAATGTCAAAATCTTCTCAGAGCATCCTAGTGTCTGGTAATTACCACGCTTCACCAGAAACTGATGAGATCGTAGAAAAAGAAATTGGAATAAAAAATTATTTTTTATCTTTTTCGAGAGTATCTGAGCTCTTGGATTTATCCATAGGTCAAATTAGAATGAGGGGTCCGAATTCTGGATTTGAAATAGAGTGTTATGCCAAAGCTGGAGGGTTTCGTCAGCCTTTGGATGTACGTGGAAATACTGCACCAAGAGAGTGTTTCGATCTGGTTCAAAGAGTAAACGAAATCGGAGCTCCGGTTGAGCATTTTGAATATTCCATAATTACAAGTCAGAGAAGAAAGCTTTTTGAGCTAATTAATGAGATTTCGACTTACGATATGGTCGAAGACAATACAGGGAGGTTTTTGTCAAATAGAGATGATGAAAATATGCTATTGAATTACGCATTAAAGAATGTCCCTGATGACAGATGGATTGAGTATCAAGAGAGTATCCTTTGTCGAATTGTTATAAATTCCCTCCTTAACCCATTGCTATCAATGTCTACAAAGAATATCCAAAACAGAGTAAACCTCGATTTTTGGACTGAGCTAATGAGAGATGTTTCTGTATTAGATGCTAGGTCTTTGAGTGAAAAATGGGCGTCAGTTATAGCCAGGGAACTTTTATTGAGGATCTCTCAATAGGTATCTCAACGACTCGCGAAAACTCTTTATTAGTTCTGTATGGCTGATTATTTTTTCTGCCTGCTGACTTGTAACCCATTTGAACCAGGCTGTTTCCTTGGAGTGTAATCTAATATCTTTGGGTTTCTTCAATTCATATAAGAATATGTGCTGTTCGCTTTTTAGCTTTAAGAATATTTGTTTGTATCTGAACTTGTGTAATATGGGAATTTCTACTAATGTTTTGACTCTAATACCGGTTTCTTCATATAGCTCTCGTCTTGCAGTTTTTTCGTAGTTTTCCCACCACGAGATAGTTCCACTGGGGAAAGCTATGCTCCCTGAAGGCATGTTTTTTATAACAAGAAATTTTTTACCTTCTACGGTTTCTTTATAGACTATTACCAAAGAACCGGGAACTATCCCTCTTGGAAGGTTTTTTATAAGAATCTGAAGGAACTCAAGTAGTAAATTCATCGCTATAAGTTAAATAGATTTTGCTGTAATCCAGAAATAACTTAAAATGCCTTTTCTCATAAGAATATCTGCAGCTACACAGGCTTGCCTGCTCTTCAATAGTTTTTCCTCAGCGTCACTACTTTCTTTCAGCCTCACAGCAGCATTTGCCCCCATAATATAAGTCGAAGGTAGGATGTTTGTAGTTATGTCGTTTACAGTTACTTCGCCAAAACCGGCAAGACTTAATGTTTCTACCAGAGACTCAATTGTTGGTATTGGTGGTAGCACCCAACCATCTTGAGCATTTCTTACCAGAATTTCATCTTTCGAGTTTTGTTGGGGATAAATATTCAAGAAAGCATCTGAGATTACTATAGTTCCACCAGTTTTTATTGTTCTTCTAGATTCCAAAAATAAAGCTAATTTATCTTGAGAGTGAGCGGCACTTTCGGAATAAATAATTTTGTCAAAGAGACCAGCAGGAAAAGCTGTATATAGGTAGTCTTGGTAAGAAAGCGTGGTGTTGCTGAGTTTTGTTGTTCTAAGGTATTTTTTTGCCGACTCAAGCTGGTTTGTTGAAATATTAATACCGAAGAAATTTGCCTCAGGTTGACTTTCTGATGCCTCAAACAAGAGAGATCCGGTCCCACATCCAGCGTCTAGTACATTATCCCCTGGGATAATACACGCTAATTCAATTATTTTTTGAGTCATCAATTTGACAGACTGATGGTGATCAATCATTTCGCCGTCCGGATGGAACCCACAATGTAGAGCATAAACATCTGGCCTCTCCAGATCGACCCCCCAATTCCTATAAGGTTTCTCCGAATCAATATAATATTTTCGAATTGACTCAATATGATCCTGTTCTGTTTTCATATTACTAGGCTAATATACCACCTAGTATCAAACGATATGTGGAGTAATATGAATTATATACTGATATATCAATCGATATCATTTTCTTGGGTGGAGACCGTTCCATTTTGGTCTCGTAATTTCTCAAAAAAGAAAGTCTCATCAAACTAAAGATCTGTTTTGACCGGTCAATCATATTCATCTAGTATTAAAATATGAAAAAAATCCTCATTGTCCAAAGTGTAAAAGTAGTCAGACTCAGAAAAGAGGCTCTCGTCGGGGATCTGTTAAATATTGGCGTTCAGGTTGTGGCTCTTGGTTTCAAGTAAACCGAACCCATCCCAAATGGACCGATCGTGAGTTAGCTCTCTTTCATCTCGATGGAGTTCCCTTCCGTTGCCTATCAGATCAATCAAATCTAGGTTTGGCTACGGTATATCGTCATGTTCAAGAATATCTTTCATCTCTTCCACATTGCGCCGATGTCACCAGAAAATATTGTCAGAAATATTGCGGCATCCTTCTGGTTGACGGTAAGTTCGTTAAGATCAAAGGCTATGAACGTAAACTTCCGGTCATCTACGGAGTAGATTACCAAACCCACGACATTCCTTCATACAAACTAGGAAGATCAGAAAATCTGCCTTTGCTCACGAAATTCTTTACTTCACTCAAGCTTCTCAATTACCCACTTCAAGCTGTTGTCTGCGATGACAACCAAGCCATCAGAGATGCTTGCCTAAGAGCCTTTCCTTCTGCTTGTGTCCAACTCTGCCAGAATCACTACTAACTTAATTGAGTGTTTTAATTCCCATTTACAAGGCAGGTTAAAAAGTATCAAAGGATTTGAGTCCTACGATCACGCCGATACTTGGCTTAATGCTTACTTTCTCAGAAGACGAACCAAGAAATTCAAGGATTGTACTGGCAAATTCACTCGACTAAATGGTAAAACACCCCTCCAAATCTCAAAAAAGCCCGGTATTGATATACCAAGCCTTTTTTAACCGAAACGTGACCGTTTAGGAGTGGTATCACCTATAAGGGGTGGGTGACGGGACTTGAACCCGCGATCTCCTCCTCCACAGGGAGGCGCTTTACCAACTAAGCTACACCCACCATATGATTGTCGCCATCTCTGACGAGCACGTATATTTTACCTCAAAAAGGCTCTTAGATGGTAAAATTGGCCTAGCGGGGTGTAGCTCAGATGGCTAGAGCGCTGCGTTTGGGACGCAGAGGTCGGAGGTTCGAGTCCTCTCACCCCGACAATAGACGTATTTAAGCGTATGAATAGTTCAGAAAGGGGTATCCCAGACCCGGAAAACGAGATTGATAAACTATACATAGAAAATCGGAGGAAAGAGAAATCACCGTCTTGGACTCCGCAAGAACTTGCCTTGGCACTGGGTTTTGAAGCTCAGCCTCATGAAAAGGGAGATCCGGTTCAGATATACCATAAGAGCGCAGAAAATGGACATGTGTATAAATTTTGCATTCAGAATAGTAAGTATTCGAGTGAAAGAGGTGTCCGAATATCTCTAGGTGTTGCCGGTATGAGTAAGGAAGTCATACTATGTCAAGATAAGCCGTTTGATGACGATATGAAGGAGTTGGGACTGGTGACTCGAACCAGTGCGAAAATGTTTTGGCGACCTGAGCTACAAACAAAGGAAATCTTTGAAAAGCTACAGAGATATATCCGGGATTTGGAAGAAAGTAATTTTTTCGAAGATTTGCTAAAAACCTAGTAGTTTGAGATTGGATTCAGCTCCTTTTTGGTATAATCACATTGTTGCGGGTGTCGTATACCGGTATTACCTCAGCTTTCCAAGCTGATGAAAGGGGTTCGACTCCCCTCACCCGCTCCATATCGGAATCGTTTTTCGAAAGAGTGGTATTATCCCGAGTTATCAAGCTATTTTCAGGTTCGAGCCGACCTTTTTTCTCATTGAACG
>LCJG01000016.1 GCA_000998025.1 Candidatus Collierbacteria bacterium GW2011_GWB1_44_6 | reverse complement strand
GGTAGGTGTCTAATTACTAAAGTTGTTTCAAACTTAGTCTGACACCTACCTTTTGGTTAGGTCAATCTGTTGCCAAGCTTCTGACGTATTGCGAGTTTATCCCATAACTTGACATTTAGCCTCAGTTGTGATACTATCCTTAAATCTCGTGCGTCACTTCGAGCACACTAAAATCTTTTTCCCAAGCCCCTAGCCAATTGCTTGCGGGTTTAGGATCCATTAAGGAGCCCCAAGATGAAAAAGTTCAAGCTCGTTGCATTTTCTGTTGTAGTCATCACCGCAATGCTTCTCTCCGCCTGCGGTACGGCTGACTTTTCGAACCCAGAGGTTCAACCCGCTGAGCAGATTTTCGCTCCCGGTGATACCAATACCGGCGGCAGTGTCGAACCGGCGTTTACAGACGCACGTCCCACCCTGCGTGACCAATATGAAAAGTGTATTAATTCAATCGACTTAACCACTCCGGAAATGGAAGTTTTTCTTCCGGAAACCCTCTATGGCGGCGAAGCAGCACTGCTGTGGAAATGCGGTGAACCAGTAGTGGCTGGTGGCGAAGTACTGTTTCTTGTAGGCATCGAATTTATCACAAAGATTACACCTACAAAGGCGGACGATGTCACCATCCACGGCATTGTGTTTGTAAAGTCCGCCGGCAAGTTCTTCATCCTTCTTGCTGGTGCCTATGCAGCCGCTTACGCTGCCGGTCAGGTTGATACGACCACGGCAATTGGCCTCGAAGGGACAAGTGGCCTTCCATGGGAGAGCCATACAGACCCCACCCACAACCCCAACAAATTGGGGTCATTGGCCCGGACCCTGATCGCAGCCGCCATGGGGTTGTTTACTGCTACAGGCGGTCCCGGACCAGAACACAAATGTGGTGTGGTCAAGAACACTGCCGGCATGGTGATCCGGGCGTTCATTTGGATTGCCGACGCTACTCTCCCGGAAGGGGGTTACACCGCCTGGTACTTCGTCAATTCGAATCGCGGACCCTGGGGTGGTGCGTATCCAAAAACTCAGGCTGACTTTGAGACAGCCATGAACCGCAATGACCACCCAGAGTGGTCGTCTGAGTCCACAAACTGCGACGATCCGAACTTCCCCAGCCCACCAACTTACTTGCAGGCTGGGCAATAGGAAATCTAAGCGCTTCGTACTTAACGAAGCGCTTTTTTGTCTTGACAAATATGTATAGTTATGATATATTACAGGTTATCTCGAAAGAGATTTTTGAAATTTTGTAAGGCCCGCCCTTGTAGCTCAACGGATTAGAGCACCAGCTTGCGGAGCTGGGAATAGGGGTTCGATTCCCTTCAGGGGCACTTGCCCGCCAGCGGAGTTGGCCTGCATTTTTGCAGGAACGGCTTTGGTTGGCGGGCATTCCTTTCAAACCAATCCCGGTAATTTATTACCGGGATTTTTCTTTTCTCTGCTAAACTATCTCCATGTCCTCGAAAGAAAAAGTTATCCCGCAAAATGGCTTTAAGACCATAAACTTTATCCAGTTTAGTTTCTACACTCTTTTCTTTGTCACCCCCCTACTTCTTTGGCCATTTACCTCCGAAGTATTTGAGTTTAACAAGATGATGTTTGTCTATGCCATGACTATCATCATTGCCGCCGCTTGGGCCATCCGCTCCTTTCAAGAAAAAAAGTTTGAAATTGCCCGCACACCACTTGACCTTCCCCTCATGTTGTTCCTCACCTCCCAAATCGCCTCCACTATATTTAGCATCGACCGGCATACCAGCCTCTGGGGCTATTACTCCCGCTTTCATGGTGGTCTAGTGTCTACCCTCTGTTACGTCATTCTTTTCTACGCCCTCGTGACCCACTTTAGTGGACAGGCCAAAGCCGTCCGCAATCTTTTGTACACGATTCTCGCTACCGCCGCCATCACCAGTTTTTATGCTTTGCTCGAAAGAATGGGGATAGATAAACATATCTGGGTCCAAGATGTCCAAAACCGTGTCTTCTCCACCCTGGGACAACCCAACTGGCTCTCGGCTTATCTCGTCGCCATCCTCCCCCTTTCCTTATTTGGAGCCATGAACACCAAAAACTTAAACCTTCGTCTACTGAATATTTTTCTCTCTCTTCTCTTTCTCACCGCCATCATCTTTACCCGCTCACAGTCCGGCATTGGCGCCATGGCGGTCGTCTTGATTGCCTTTGCCGTCATTGCCTCCATTCAGAAAAAACAAATTAAAATCCTCCTAGGACTGTCCGTTCTTCTCTTCGCTATTCTCTTTGTAAAAAGCGCTGCGGTCGGCAGAACTCTCCACTCATTAAATAAAATAAACCCTTTTTATTCCGATACCGTCACCATTATTACCGAGGAAAACAAAACCCGCATTGGCGGCTCGGACTCCATGGCCATCCGCCGGGTCGTCTGGCAAGGAGCCCTTGAGCTTGGCAAGAAGTATCCTTTCTTTGGTACCGGAGTCGAAACCTTTGGTTACTCGTACTACTGGACCCGCCCCGCCGCTCACAATCTGACTTCGGAGGCCGACTTCCTCTACAACAAAGCCCACAATGAATACTTAAACTTTCTGGCCACCACCGGCTTCCTCGGTTTATTTGCTTACTTGTTTCTTATCTTCTCGTCATTGCGAGTTTTGTACTCAAACCTCCCCAAGCGCTTCTCAGCAGAGCTAAGTGCCGAAAAACTTTCGGCCAATCCATCCCTTCTGGATCGCCACGCTTCGCTCGCGATGACAGATTTACGATCTCCTTTAATATTAGGTTTCATCAGTATCCTCATCACGGTTTCATCAGTATCCTCATCACCAATTACTTCGGCTTTTCCGTGGTCAATGTCGCCCTATTCTTCTTTCTTTTTCCCGCCATCTTTCTTTCTCATCTAGGAACAAACAAAATTATTTCTAAAAAAATAAATCTAAACCAGAGTTTAGGTATTTTGCTCGTTTTAGGTACTGCCTTGTGGCTTTTTCTGGGAGTCCGTCGGATGTGGCTCGCCGACCTGGCCTACACTGGAGGACGGAGTAATCTTTCTAAAGACTTATTAGCCGTCAAACTTAACCCCAAAGAGCCACTCTACCTTGCCCAACTCGGCAACATTCAGGCTATGGTCGCCACCCAAATCATCGACCCACAAATAAAAGAAATGACGGCCTCAACTTCCGCCGATCTAAGGGAAAAAGCAAACTCCTACCTTACCCAGTACACCAAAGATGCCTTAGAAAATGTCAACAAGGCGGTATCCATGAATAAATTCAATCTAAATCTTCTAAAAACCAAGGCCCGGACAGAACTGACACTCGCCTCCCTCGACCCAAAGTACAATCTAGAGGCCATTCAAACTATGTTAAAGCTCACAGAGCTTTCTCCTACCGAAGCCTCCAACTACTACAACATCGGTATTCTCTACACCAGTATCGACAAAAACGACGAAGCCAAATTGGCCTTCCAAAAAGCCATTGAACTAAAGCCAGACTACCAAGCCGCCAAGGACAGGCTAAATTTGCTGAAATAAAAAAGATCCCCTCACTGAGAGGGGACCACGGTAACTTTATGTGTCCACATCTGGACACAGGCCACCGCCGTTACTTCATGGCCATTCACGATCGAAGTAAAGGTAAAAGAAACAATGTCATATCTCCCACAAGGAGAGGACAGATCATGCAAATAGACATTTGTTCTTTCACCCATTTTCACCCCCTCATGCTGCGTACTCAATATCTGGTTCACATACCCAGATTCGATTGTCTTGGCATCCAGGTAAACAAAACCATAGACGAGAGCAAAAATCACCAATGCCAACGGTAATAACATGGCCTTCGTTTTAAACATGCTAACCTCCTAGTTTATCTAAGATACCGTATCATATCCTAGAATTAGCAATAGGTACGTAATCCATTCATTCCCAGTTTACGAGGTTGTAGGCCGCTGACCAGCGAAGTATACCCCACACAAAAAGCGCAGCCAACGCAGTAAAGATCCTGGCCGGCAGATAAGCCAGTGTGAACCCACATATTAATAACCAAGATATCATCTGACAATAAAACCATAAATCAAGAACCAACTTCTTGGTCACTCTGGGATCTCCACCCGCATAGGTGAGTGAGTACCGAATAACAAAAAAATCGACACCAGCTAACAGAAACCACAAGGGAGCGCCGATCCACGCGGGAATTGAGACTAACACTGCCGCCAGCCAGATGAACCAAAGATTAAGTGCCCAATAGAATGAAAAAGTAATCAGAGTCCAAAATCTTTGTTGATTGGACATCAACCCTCCACTATAAGAAATATGAACGAAGTTAACGAGCCCCTCGAGTATACCATGAAACTGGCCAAATAAACCTTATAGGCCTGTGATACAATATATCAATATTCCTATGAAAATCCTTGTTACACCAGACAAATTCCTCCGCCTCACGGCAAAGTCTGTCGTGGTGTACGACAAGAAGCTGGAGAAACAAATCTCCGAGATGATCAAGACCCTCAAAAGTGCCAAAGACCCTGAAGGCGTCGGGTTAGCCGCCACTCAGGTGGGAATCAATAGGCGCCTCTTCATCGTCACCCTAAGCGGCAAACCGGAAGTCTTCATCAACCCCACAATCACCAATCAAAGTAAAGCCATGCTCTCGGAAGTACACCCCAAAAAGAAGGACCGCTGGCTCGAAGGCTGTCTCTCCCTTCCCGGCATCTGGGGTTTCGTCGACAGACCATACTCTATTGAAATCGAATATCAAACCCCTCACGAAGGCAAGCTTGTCCCCCGCCATCGAAAATTTGAAGATGCGGAGTCCGCCTATGTCCTTCACGAAAACGACCATTTAGATGGTATCCTGTTCACCGACCATATCCTAAAACAAGGCGGCCAGATCTTCCGTGAAACCAAAGACGGCCTCGTCCCCATAGGTCAGATATAAAGAAAACCCCGCCAGTAGAGCGGGGTTTTTCTAAATTAACGACTGCAGCGATAAACCTTAACTGTGCTCGTTGACAACTCTGAATCAACATCACAGCGTAGGTATTTTTCGGATTCTTGCAGTGCTCCGATGTAAGAAGCTACAGGATATCCGTTTTGCCAGCTATCAACGTGAACCTCACCAGTAGTCTCATAGTGATCAGAATATACATAAACATATCCTACGGGGTTCGGAATTTCACGCACATATTCGGCTGCTGGCAAAACCTCTTCCTGTGCGACAGGGGCACAACCAATCAACATTCCCAAACAAATCAAAATCAACAAACCAACGAAAAAACGTTTCATTTTGAACCTCCAGTTTCAATTTACTAGCCCGGACATCCGAGCTATTAGTCAAAAAGCTCTCCGCCCTTAACAATGAGTGACCCTATCAGAAGACACCGGACCACAAACATAAGTACGGCGATCGGCAGCGCAAGCGGAGCGAAAGAGAAAGTTCCGATTGTGAAAACCGTAAAAGCGGAGTAGACCAGCACGGTGTTTATTACCGCGGCCACAATCCACGCTCCAACCAAGCACCAATAACGGTATGACTCCTCCCACACTTTCTTGATAGTAAATATCCTGGACAGACCCACATAGTCGATCCCAGCGTAACCAAAAGCCAAGATCGCCACCCAAGGAACAACAAAACGGGCCGTCCCCACAACCAGTCCAATCCCCAGAAAAGAACCAAACAAGTCGACCAGACCGTGATAGGTGGCAAAGATATTAACAAACTCAAAAGCCAGCAGTCCCAGTAATACTTTTTTCCCTGTCATTCTCTTCTCCTTTTCAAAGATCAAATATCCCATATATTGTAAATCCCCCACACCTAGGAGTCAATAAAATTCCCCGCCTCAAGCGGGGAAAAATATTTAGTCAAGATCGGGAACTTCACAGTAAAAGACCTGATTTGCTCCGTCTGACATTTCCGGAACCTCCATGCAAACCATTCTCTCTGCCCCCTCGTTTTTCTGCCACATATACATAACCTCGACAGCGGTGATCTTGGGAAAGGTCCCCACGATCTCCAAAACGTACATCTGATCGCTCGGCTCAGTGGTTGCCAAGGTATTCTCGTCAACGTAGACATATCCCGTCCCCTGAGAGTCAAGGCGGATTTCCCGGGACTCTGCCGACTCGCTCGAAGTTTCATCCACCACCAACGTAGCCGGACCGGCCTCTGGAGCAGCTGCCACATCCCAGGTACGCAGAGCAAGCAACACACCCGTAACAACCAACCCGGCCAGAAACAAACCCACGACAAACCAGATAATAAACCGTTTGTTCATTAGAAACCTCCGTGATAAATTAGCCACAGAATCACCACCATCGTAATAATCGCCACCGGAATCGTTGAAGCCGGCCACAAGGAAACAATTCCCAGAGAAATGATTACAACCAACGCGATACTCAATATCATCTCTGCAAAAACAACTATGTGCATATTACTTTTCCTTTCAATGTTCGGTTTCGTATATTCTACCAGTACCGGATCAGGATCGTATTTCTGGAATATAATCAAACTATGCTCAAAAATCTTGTCTATTTCGGTTCACCTGAGTTCTCGGCCGAAATTCTAGAGTCAATTATCGACACCAAGTTAATCAATATTGTCGGCGTGGTCACAACCCCCGACATGCCTCAAGGACGCAAACAAACCCTTACCGCCTCGCCGGTGGGGCAGCTGGCGCAAAAGCTCGATCTACCCACATATAAACCAACCAAACTTGACGAAGCCAACCTAGCCCATATCAAACTTCTCAAACCCGATATCTTTCTGGTCGTTTCTTATGGAAAGATAATCCCCAAGCAGTGGCTTGACTTGCCTGCGATCGGCACTTTTAATATCCATTTTTCCCTACTGCCCAAGTACCGCGGAGCTCTCTGCATCTCTGAAGCCATCAAGAACCAAGATAATGAGACAGGTGTCACCTTGATGGTGATGGATGAAAAGCTCGACCATGGCCCAATTATTTCTCAAGCCAAAGTTACCATCGTTGTAAACGACGATGTTGCTAGTTTGACCACAAAACTTACTCAAGCTGCCACTGAAATATTAAGACATAAGTTACCCGAAATCTGTGCTCAAAATTTCGTTTATACCCCCCAAGACGAAGCCCTAGCCACTTTCACTCCAAGCCATAAAACTCTCACCCATCAGTCGGCCTTTATCCCTTCCAACAAAATCATTGAAGCCCTAACCGGTATTGACTCTCCCATTGTTCATGCACTTATCCGATCACTCAATCCGGAACCAGGCGCGTGGACCTCGATCAATGTTCCTTCCGGCAAAACAAACCGTGTTGACCTCGAGGTTAAAATCTTCAAAACATCATTAGTTGCGGGCAGACTGGTCCTCGAAACCGTCCAGCTTCCCGGCAAAAACCCCATCTCCTGGAAACAGTTTCTTTCCGGCCACAAAATCTAATTCAGCAACACCTTCGCCGCCAATTTTTGAAACCTTTTTGGGTCTTCAGAAAAATAGTCCTCAACAAAATCCACTTTATTACTTACAGCCAGTGCCAACAGCTTTCTGTCGGGGTCACTATCCCCTGCCGCTACCGTCATCTCATCGCTCGTTACAACAAACTGGTATCCGACACTGACACCAAACAACTCTAAGTCCCCATGCGTCCCTTTCGAAAAATCAACCTGCTCAAATTCCTGAAAGTTTAGCCGTTGTCCTTTAGAACCCAGGATCTCTACAGTCAACATAAATTGATCAGGAAAAGCCGAAATCATCAAAGTTTGTTTTTGGTCCTTTAAGAAACTCATCAGCAAAGCAATATCTTTCTCTCCGTCCGACAAAAAAGCTTTTCGACTAAGCTGGGAATCCAAAAAAGTCGTCAAATCCAGTGACAACAAGCCTACACTTCCATCTTCTTGATATATACAAATCAGACCAATTTCGGGAAAATTGACCGCAAAGTTGTCGTCATCTGAGATTTTACATACAAACTCACCCAACCTCGTTAAAGCTACATCCGTCTCACCATCCACTGCCTTGGCCGAAAGGGAACCGCCGGATTCATTCGTAATTTTTGGGTATCCAAGAAATCTATTCAGATCAATATTAGACACTGGCTGTAGCCTGCTCTTTTCTGTCTCCTTCACGGAGTGATCTTTTGCAAGTAGTACAAACCTTCACTTTTACCTTTGAACCCTCAATCACCAAATGGTGAGTATGAAGATTTGGTCTTCGGATGTGTTTGATCTTTCTCTTTGAGAAACTGACTAAATTGGAGTTCTGGACTCCTTTGCCACAGATGATGCAGCCATAATATTCTTTTTCCATGATCGTAATTTTACCACAATTACTTTCGTCTAATCTCACGTATAATAACTTACATGATCTTTATCTTCCTTCTTTACATCGTCTATCTCATTATCTCCATTAGCCTTCACGAGTTCGCACACGCCTTTGCCGCAGATAGGTTGGGCGACCCCACCCCCCGTGCTGCAGGCAGGCTAACCCTCAACCCCTTCGCCCACATCGATCCGATAGGCACGGTGCTTCTCCCCCTTAGTCTAATCATCTTTTCCAGTATTTCTGGCACCAATTTTGTCTTCGGCTGGGGAAAACCCACCCCCTTTGACCCCTTCAATCTAAAAAACCCGAGGAGAGACGCTGGCATCATTTCCATAGCCGGACCCATAAGTAACCTACTCCTGGCCACCGCAGTCGCCATGCTCATCAGGCTACTCCCTCATGTATATTCCTTCTTCCTCATCCCTCTAATTATGACCAATATCAGCCTTGCCATTTTTAACCTCGTACCTGTCGGCCCGCTAGATGGCCAAAAGATCATCTTCGCCCTGCTACCCAGAAACTTAGCCTACGAATTCCAGGCTATCATGAACCGTTATGGCGTCCTGATTCTAATCCTACTTATCTTCCCCATTTTTGGCGGTGACGCACCCATCTACTCGATCATCATCCCACCCATCGAGTTTCTCTCCAACCTTCTCATCCCCTAGTCCCTATAAGCTCCTCCTTCGGGAAAGGAAGCTAAACACACCAACTACCAAGAGCAAAACGCCAAAGCCTAACAAGGCGATTTTAAAAACCGTAGAAAGGGCACTCCCCAGACCAGAATTACCTGGCTCAGTAGTTTTGGTTACCTTTGGAGTCAAAACAGTTTCAGATCGAGAAGGTATTGGTGTCGGTGTCAAAATAGGGGTCGATGCAATTCCGGGTCCAAAATTGATTGGCTCCACAAAACCTGTAAGCAAAACATCTTCGGAGGGTTTGTTGCCATAACCACTTGTCTCGGCTGTAATAAAAATTCTGACGAATTTGATATCGGTAAGCGTCGACATTTTTCCATTAACGATCTCACCCAGCCTCTTTTGCTTTGCGGCATCGTCTTCCACCCAAGCTACATAAATGTTCTTTTCCGAGGTTAGGGCAATTCTGAGATCCCGGCAAGTCATGAGTATTTTATATGTGCCATCGACAAAAACCGAGGCCGCAAAACAAGACCCAAAAGTACCAGCTCCCCTAAGATTGATGATTCCCTCGTTGGCTGACGCACCTTTTGGAAAAAACAGCACTATTACGAATAATAAGGTCGAAACCAAACTACCAAATAAAAACTTTTTCATATCTAAATGATACAACAAAATTTGCACCACAATGTCCTTAAACGGCAAAAAACTGGCTCAATGTTACGCACCGTTTTACTTTCAACAGCTCCTTGTCTTCCGTAATAAGTAGCGTCTCAGACATCTCAGCAAGCTGCAAGTAACAGGCGTCGTAGGCTGTCAGGCTATATTTCTTCATGTATTTAGCCACCTCTTCAACATCCCCAGGCAAGAGCTGCATAAATTCCACCCCCATTGATTCAAGTATTCTTGCGAACTTCACTACGTCTTTTACCTCAAGCCTCTTCGTTTTAACCAGCACGTTAGTAAGTTCCAACAGTATTAAATCCGGACAAGTCACCAAAATCTCTCCCTGGTTCATTAAATCTATCAGTTTTTCGGCTAGTTTAGTGTTCTCGGTTTCCCTGTCAAACAAACTCACAAAAACTGAAGCATCTACAACTATCTCCGTCATATATTACCGGTATCACGGTTTCTTCTAATCGCTTCCGCTCCATCAAAAGAAGGACCGCTTTGTCTTATTTTTTTAAAAAATGACAGCACGCTTCCAAGGCTCTCTGTTTGTCCACTTTTACCGATCAACCGGCTCACAACAACCTCCGAAAATGTAACTTGTCTATTGATTGCTTCCATTTTAAGCTTTTTATGAAGGTCTAAGGGTAAATTTACGGTCGAGCGGATATATTGTTGGGTTTGCATAACCTCATCATATCACCAACTCATCATATGTCAACCCTTAACACAAAAAACCTGGCTGTTACACCAGGCGAAAAAAGTTATTTAACCCACATTATCACCGGAACACTCTCCAATACGTCAGGGGTAGTTACTCTCACCTTTCCCCCAGAAGATTCCGGCATTGTGATGAGAATTTGATCCTCAATCGCCGGGGCGGCAACCATCAGTACTGTTGCACCTTCTGGTAGGTCAAATTCTTCATAGCCGTCAATTTCAAAAACCCTAGGATAATACTGCAAAGAATAGCCCGACGGAATGTCAATCAGGTCAATGTCAGTGTGAACAGGATGGCCTTCTTGATTTAGGCCGATTTCCTTGGCTGGAAGGTTGACTTCACCCCGAGAAAAACCTTGATCGAACTTGTTTGTTTCAATACCTGTATAGACACAGGCAAAAATAATGATGATTAAACCCACCACCCCTCCCAAAGCAACCGCAGGCTTATACTCGTCCTTCAACATGAACCAACACATCGGCACCTCCTTTAAAATAACCGAAACGGCGAAGCTGCGATCAAACCATGTATCGCAGCGGACCCACCCAGGGTCCAAAGTAAAATCAGGATCGGTGACAGCAAAAATGTTTGTGAGACAAACCCAAAAAGACAAAATGTAGAAAGCCCACCATATACGCAAAGTGAGATAAAAGTCATCATCGACCGATCCCTCCCAGTGACAATCACCCTTAACAGACTGCCACCAAACACCCCCAACACGATCGATAGAATAAGTAAAATAATCATTACGGTCTCCTTTGTCAATTTCCTAAGATGACTTATATTATACAGTTACTCACTTAGATCTATTACCATATATTCGCCCTCTAGCGCATATCCCAGTTTTTTATAGTACTCTCTTGTGCCTATTGCAGATATCACCGCCATTTTCTCGTACCCCCTTTCTTTTGCAATCTCCTCTGCCTTGGCCATCAGCCTCTTACCCAACCCCCTATGCTGTGACTTCCCCTCCTGCAAGGCCTGGCCTTGCAGATCCTTAACTTGGCCATAGGTGTGCACTTCACGGATAATGGCGGCGCCTACAAGCTCGGGAAAAAGCATTTTCTCTCCCTTGTCCGGCAAACGAAGTCTAAGCATCGAGAATAAATTTTCGTCATTTTCGTAAGACATAAACAGCTCCTTACCTCCCAAGGTCTCTCTTTCATCCATTTTCAACTCTACCTTTGCATCATAAATCCCCGCCCTCACTTCCCGGCAACGGATACATAGGCATTTTTTACCTTCTTTCTTTAATTCCTCCTGCAATTGCTGTCTCATATTTGTCCTCAAGGTCCCAGAACTAACCCACTGTTTACTGATGTCGCGCACTAGTCTATCGATCCTGCACCACTTCGGAGTTAATCTCTTTACCTCTTTTAGCACCTTTTTCAAATCCTCTTCGGTATAACTCTCATATTCTCCCCTTTTCCACATATTAAACAATTCAGTATCGGGAATGACCATGGCCGGGTAAACCTTCAAATAATCAGGCTGGAATCTGGGATCTGCAAACATCACCCTAGCCATCTCCATATCTTTTTCGGGACTGCTCCCCGGTAGATTTGGCATAAAGTGATAGCAGATCTTAATTCCGGCATTGCGGCACATTCTGGTGGCCTCCCCAACAGCATCCAAGTCGTGGCCTCTTTCGATTTTTCTCAAAATCTGCTCGTCAAAAGCCTGTACCCCAAGCTGCACTTTGGTCACCCCCATCTTTCTCCATAAAATAATTTCTTGCTCCGTCACCCAATCCGGTCTGGTCTCTACCGAGATACCGACGATCCGTCTCTTTCCGGATTCATTAAATTTCTGTGCCGACTCCAAACTATCAGAAACAAATCCATTCACTCCGTCAAACATCCCTTTAAAAAATTCCAATTTGTAATCGTCAGGATAAGCCGAAAAGGTGCCGCCAATCACAATCAAATCTATTTTGTCGGTCACATGCCCCGTTTCCTCCAGTTGTTTCAACCGCATTTCCACCTGTAGACGGCTATCAAACTTAAGTTTCTTTGCCCGCTGCGCAGCCGGCTCATCCGAAAGATACGACTTCGGCATCCCCTGCTCCAAAGGACAATAAACGCAGTTGCCTGGGCAATAGTGAGGTTTCATCATGACCGCAAAGGGGGCCACTCCAGACTCCGTCCGCACACTTCTGGTCTTGTACATTTCTTTTATTTCCTCATCCTCGATAAATGGCCAGATCTCCGAGTTCTTGGGCATCCGACCCAAAACCTTCGCCCAGCTGCGACGGTATTCCTCCAAATTTTCAGGAGTGATTTTTTCCCCATCCCTTCGCACCAATTCTTCAATAGACATTCCGTCTATTTTACCCGACTTCAGACCACTCCTGTTGACTAAATCCCATAATACAGATAGAATACATCAAAATCTTACGTTAACAGGAGTATTACATGAATCGGACTTATTATGAGAACGTTGTTCAGCCACTGGTAGGTTTAGTTCTATCAATTGTTTTCATCGTTGTCATCCTGATAGGAATGTTGTCATTTTTCAAAAGCGTGGACGAATCCTACATATCCTATTCCGATTTATACGCAAAGTATGGCGTACTGGGAGAACATGATATGGCTGTCCTCGATCCATCCGGGAACGAGCTAAGTGGCCAAGTCTCCGGCGGCGGATCCTTTTTTCTGGTCTTTGGGGGTGGTACTTTTCAGGGACAAGTTCAAACCGGTGATGTTGTTCAATTTCGTTGGGTAGTCCCTTCTGGACTTAGTACAGTAGTAGAAGTACCATACAGAAACATTCTCTGGGATTATCAAGCAAAATACGTTAATCCAACCTTTGAATTCAACTTCACACAGGAACAAATGAACGGAAGTGTGTACAAGGACACTGAAATCGGTAACTTCAACGATCTCTTCAATGTCGCCCCCACCATCACGATTCATATCACCTGGGAACGGTTCGTTGAGGAAATCCAATCAAAGATTTCCCAATAAGCAGCCTGCCCCACAGTACTTCAACCCGCCTCCCAGCGGGTTTTTTTATGATTGCATTTCTATGAGATAATATCTCCTGTAAGTACATTCACATTGGAGGCTATATGAAGAAATATGGTTGTTTGGCAGTCGCTGTTATTGGCCTGATCCTGTTTTTGATTTTCCGGACCACCCCAACGGTTTCGGATTTGATCATCGACATCCTTTACGTTCACCAGATCAGTTGGCTTTTGGTTATCTCAACCCTCGTCATGACTTTCATCTCCTTCTATAAAGCTGATGGCGCTGGTTACGACGAAAGTCCCTGGGTCGCGCCTGCGATAGCGGCTGTTGTTCTAGGAATCGTTTGGTTTGTCTGGCTGGGAATTCAAGATCCCATTAAGATGGCCGCTTTGAGCGATCACACAATGTACGAAGATCAAAACGTCAGCCTAGTCACCCAGAACGAAATCCGGCCGTATCCATACGCCATCGCCGCAGCCAACATTGCCACCGCCAAGTATGACGGCACCACTGCCGCAGGCGACTTGGACTACGTCCAGGACCGCTGGACTGCAAGTATTGACCCGAACAGTTTCTGGGTACAGCTGTACCGCCCGACCCAGGGTATCTTCGTTATGAACAACGACTATTCCGTCACCCCGGCGATCCAACCCTTTACCTTCTCGGAAAAAGGGATCCTTTGGAACCACGCCAAAAGCCTGATCCGCTCGCACGAGTATTTTGTTGAGTTCTCGGATGTTATTTACGTTCGACAGGGAGATGGGCGCTACCTGGCGGTCACCACGCTGATCAAGCGGGCCGGCTTTGCCCGCTACCCATACATTTACGGCGTCGCCGTGGTGAGCAGCGAGGGGCTGATCGAGATCCTTCCCCAATCCGTAGCCGAGGCTGACCTCCGCCTGCAAGGCATTGCTCTGGTTCCATTTGACTTTGAGACTGCCAGGACGGAAGCCTATGGCTGGAGAAACGGCGTACTGAACGGTATTTTCGATCGCACCACCCGTCTCACGGTCCATGTCTCCCAGGTCAATGCCGAAAATGCTTCCCCATTCCACCTTAAAAGCACCGCTGGCAACCTGTGGTACACCACCCTCTCCCCTCTCGGGTCGAGTACCGAATCCATCACCACCATAGCGATGTCCGACTCTCACGACATCAACGGACCGGTGAAAATCTGGAGGACCGAGCAGACCCAGTCGCTCCCCGGCACTGATTTCCTCGCTTCCCTAATCGAATCCGCACCTAACCACCTAAATTTGGTTTGGTTCCATGGTGGTGACAAGTGCGGAAATGCAGCGCTCCTGGAAATGGTGCCGGTTGTCAGACAGGAAGCCGGTGGCCCGAAGCTCTACTTCATGGGCTATGTTTCGGCCGTAAACGTATCTTCGAATGTCCGGTTCTACTCTGTGATCGATCCGGAATCACGTGTCGTTTACGAAGACCTTCCCAGCTTCGAATATGTGAACCGGTGGCTTCGAGGCGAGTACGAGCTGAACCCCGTAAACGAGAACAGCGTCACCATTGATCCCACGACAAGTCAGTGTTTGTCACCCGATCTTGCCCAGGAGTCAGATCAAGTTCTCATTGAATACCTGCGCAAAATCACGGATGAACTCGAAAGACGCCTTCAAAGATAATAGGTGAATCGACCCCCGCCAATTGGCGGGGTTTTTGTTATTATGAATATATGAAGCACTCACTTGTGATATTTCTTACTGCGGCCATCTTGGGAACTATCTTTTATATCCGCGCCAATCCCCAGCTAGTCCGCAATGCGGCCCAGGAAATAGTCGAAAAAGCCAAAGAAGTTGTCAGCGAAACACCACCGAGCCCACGCACAGACTTATTACTTCCCGACATGAAGATTATTCCCCCGAAAGATATCTATATCGCCCACCCCTCGAGCAAGATAAAAACTCTCCGCTTCAACACGATTTTTGTAAATCAAGGACAAGGACCACTGGAAATAATCGGCCACCACGATCTCGAACAAAATAAAACTTTTGCTTCGCAATATATTAAAAAAATCGATGGTTCCGGGGAATATCGGGATATTGGTTCCTTCGTCTACCACCCGGACCATAGCCACTGGCACGTCGATAACTACGTCCAGTACCAGATCTGGTCAATAAAAAACAAAAACGAAAAGAACGGAATAGTGGCCACCACCGGCAAGATGAGTTTCTGTATCTGGGACGAACACACCTACGACCTAAATCTACCCGAAGCGGCTAAGTCTCGCTTCTACACCAGCGCTTGCTCCAGAAATACACAAGGTATGTCTGTCGGCTGGGGTGACACCTATCTCGCCCGTGTTGAAGGTCAAGTCATTGATATTACCAATGTCCCCGATGGTCAATACATACTTTGGTTTGAAATCAACCCAGAACGAAGAATTCTCGAAAGCAACTATGATAACAATGCCGACTGGTTAAAAATAGAGATCAAAGGGAACAAACTGACCGTGCTTTAGCAAAAAAAAAGACGGGGTATTAGCCCGTCTCGACTGGTTCGATCCAATTCCAAACATTCCACGATCCGTCCTCCAAGGGTAGAACCCCAAAGGCGGATAGATTCCGGACACCCCGCTTAACAAAGATCCCATCTCTTTCGGTATAAAACAACTTGTCACTTTCGACTTTTTCTACTGTAATCAAGGCGGCCGGTCTATGGTTCACAATCAGGAAGTAACATTTCCCCTTTTTGATCTGATCAGCGTTCGTCACCATCAAATCACTGTGGACCACCTGTTCGCTACCGGCAACACCCAGCTCTCCCGGAGCAACTTCTGAGAAGCAGCAGCGCCCAATATTGGACATCGCCTCTAGGAAAAAATCATTTATCACGGACGAACCGTCATAATAGACAGTTGCCATTACCAGCCTGATGGCCTGCTTGTGCTCATCATCGGCATCCACGTCCCTGCCCTCGAAGTATTCCTCATTTTCCATGGCACATGCTGTGGAAACAACGATGTCAACATCACTGAGATCAATCCTCACCGTCAGTTTTTCGTTGATCATGCACAACATCTGCCGAATCACGAGCATAATTCCATCTGCGTCATTACACCTTAAAAGTGCCATTTGGCCTCCAAACAAAAAATTATTATAGATTTTTAACTTGCTAGATGACCAAGATTTTAAACTATTTAAGCCCAATAATCAAGCTATAGGGCTAGCCTGCCTGCGGGGTGTAAAATTACTTATGTCCGTCAAAGACACTTACAACGAGATCGGTAGCAATTTCTCCGCCTCCCGTGGCTATATTTGGCCTGATCTCAAACCTTTTCTGGCAGAAGTACCAACATACGCCACCGTCCTTGATGTCGGCTGTGGCAACGGCCGACTTCTGCTTGGATTGCCAAAAAATATAGACTATACCGGCATAGACTTCTCCACCGTTCTCCTTGAAAAAGCCGTTAATAATCACCCCAAGGCTCATTTTCTAGAAGCAGACATTACCAAACCTGATGCCTGGAAAGATCTCCCCCCATTTGACTATATTTTTTGTATAGCCGTCATTCACCACTTGGACAACCGTCACGACCAGCTCTTTGTGCTCAAACAAATTAAGAATCACTTGAAGCCTGGTGGTAAATGCCTCATTACTGCCTGGAATCTCTGGCAACCTAAACTTCTCAGACATCACCTGGATATAAAAACAAAAATTAAAAATCTCCGATATCTGTATATTCCTTTTCAGGGCAAACCCAGATTTCACTTCGCCCACACCAAACCATACCTGGAGAATCTCCTGAGGGAAGCCGGTCTAAACCTAACCGTCGAAAAAACTTCCCGCAACTATCTAATCCACAACTAGGTTTATCGCCTATTTTAGGTTGACACCACCGATGATATTTGCCATACTAAATTCATGCCAAACGATGACCTCGGCCAGTTCCCTGCACCCACAGCCACCCCAGAACCCCCTATCACCCCCACCGAGCCGGTGAATACTTCCACTACCGACGAGAGCAGTATAATCGAGGACATCAACACCCCACCAACTTCTCAAATCTCCGAGGAACCTTTTACAACTCCCCCAACGATCTCAGAAACACCCTCAACTACTGATGAAATCCCCTCTATCATTACCCAAGAACCTGCACCCATTGCAGAACAAGCTTCTACTCCAGAGGTCGCACCTCAAGAACAACCAATATCCGCCCCAGAACCAATACCGGCTTCCATGCCTACCGTCAAAGGAGGATCAGCCTTTGGCTCCCTTATCATGTTGATTCTCATTCTCATTGCTGGCGGCGCTTTGGCCATTACCGTTTTTGTCTATTCCCAGTCACAACAGCTAAAACAGCAGCTCCTTGAAGTTACCCAGACACTGGAACAGCAAAAAACCACCCTCACACCAACACCTTCTCCCACCATCATAGAATTCCCCACCTCGACTCCTACACCGTCATCCACACCCACACCCCTTGCCACTGAAAGCGCCACCCCCACACCTTCTCCTACCCCCACAGCCACCATTTCAGCCGAAACGGTACTACCACTATCAAACGCTTCAAATGCGCTAAAGGTTGGGATTAATCATCTCCCAAATGCTCAAATGATTCTCATCAAGACGGAAAACGCTACGACTCCTTCGCTACAGACTACAAAATATTTCTTCCGTCAGGACCTCACCACCAAAAAATATTTCTATGTCTTGATTGCAAGCAACAATGAGCCAGAAATCGTGGACAAAGCTATCTACGTCACTCCAGATAATAGTATCCCCTCTCTAAACGAAATGATCGTAGGTAACACTCTCGGAATAGATTTAGACGAAGCTCTAATCATTGCTAACGCAGCCTGCACCAGCAATCTTTGTGCCACCGCCACCGTCAAAGCTCAATTTATTCGATCCGGCGAATTCAATATCTGGCAGCTCACCTTTGATCCCGTAGATGCCAGTAAAAACGCTTTGGTCCTTCAGCTAAACGCAAAGACAAAAGAAATACTCTACAAATCCACCGGCTTCTAGTTTACTTTACTGAATCCACGAATAAAGTTGTACCACTGTACTCTCCCTCTACGGTTACCGAACGACCATTGTACTGTTTCAAATCGATTTTCCGACTAGTTATTTCTATTACTTTCCCACTCGAAGTAATACTTACCCTTTCACCAGAAACCGTCACTGGCCCTGTAAGCGACACCACCGGACTTTCCGTCTGAATATCTGCCGGCTGGGCTACCAAACTACAACCACCGAGAAATACACTACTTAACACCACTCCTCCCATGACCAATTTTCTAAATTTACTCATATCCCATCATAGCAAAGAAGCTTGATTGTTGATAAAATACATTGTTCCTTTAGCTTCGAATGCCGTCGTAGCTCAGCTGGCAGAGCGTATTCTTGGTAAGAATAAGGTGCTGGGTTCGACCCCCAGCGACCGAGATGGTAGAGTGGTCAAATACTCGGGTCTGTAAAACCCGCGGCGCAAGCCTACGCAGGTTCGAACCCTGCTCTCGGCACCATAAATATTCTCCCCCTTGTGGGGAGAATATTTTTATGGTCCTCGGCAGGTGTTCGAAAGTCGGAACCAGTTTCGTAACGAACCTGGTGAGACAGGTCCCGAAGAAATCTCTATTGAGATTTACTGAGGGGAACCCTGCAAATTCCAAAGGAATTTATGATCCCTATGGTTCGAACTGCCGGAGCCAAATCCTAAGCTATAATATACAAAAATACACCTTGATATTTAAAAGGAGCAATAATGTCTGGAATAACCTTTTCCTATGTACCCGGAAAATGTCTTATCTGCCAAGTCAAACCTGCATCCATTAACCTTTTTTGTGAAGATTGTGCTCCGAAATCCAACAAAACGGTCACCATTGACGAACAAACTGCGCTTCTCCGCAGAATTACGAATCAGACAATTTTAATCAAAGACATGAAACCCGGAGAAACCGGATACACGGAAGCGAATTCAATCTTCGAAATTGAAAACTGTCTCTTTATCGTCGGGTCCAACTATGTATCTCCAGAAAAAAACGGCCAAAAGACCGCCAAGATCACCATGGAAGAAGGCTATGTTGTAATCCATCGACAAACAGTTGATGAAGATGGAATCTTACCGGAATTACCGGACGACCTCGAAGAGGGAGTTCTAATTTTTCAAGCAGTAATCTCTGATTAATTCCAAGCTATTAGGAGGCAATCCATGTCAGAACACTTTCAAAAAGGTTGTTGTATTGAATGCGGAGAGCCGGGGGTGAATGGTTTCTATTGCAATAAACATGCGGGTGAGGCGCAGAAAAAAACCTCGACAGACTCAACTGAGACTCGCATCTCCGATATGGCTACCTTACAAACGGGCTACACCGAGCCCTATTGCATCCATGAGGAATATGGAGCTTTCTTTATCACCACCACCGGCACTATCACCAGCCAGCCGCAGGGTTTCAAATTTATGAAAGTGTTGCGGACGGAAACCCACTTCTGGGTTGATAAGGAAAAATTAGCTCCAGAAGACATCTGGGCAGGACTACCAACCGGCACCGACAAAGCCGATGTTCAACCCGCACAACTGGTCTACTTTGAAGATGACAAAAAATAAGCAAAAGCCCCGCCACGCGCGGGGCTTTTTAGCTAAATCGTAGTAAAATATTCCATCTAGTCCCGCAACTTGACATCACCCCAAAGGAGCAGCCCGGATTATGCCAAATCATCTTATCTACCGCTTCGGAGAATGCTTGGACTGCCACGCACCGGTAGTTACAGGGTCATTATTTTGTCCCGAACATCCTCCTCTTCGAGAAAACCCTCCTCCCTCTCACCTCACCGTCAGAGCGAAAAAGCTCTATGAAATAGGCGACGGAGACTCCGGTTACGTCGAACCATACTGCGTATTTAGATACAACAGCAAACTCTTCATCATCACCTCGACAGAGGTGTTCAATAACGGGGACGACGACATTTACAAACACACCCACGTAATCAAAAGTAAAGGATTGGTCTTGGTATACAAAAACTCCATCAAAGCAGATGATATCTGGCAGGGATCAGAGGACATCTTTGATAATTATCCCACTCTCCCCGCCAAATTAATCTGAAATAACCAACACTCCGGAGGTTAACATGAACGATGACAGATATATCGACGGCGTAATATTTAAGAGAGGATGTTGCGTCATCTGCGATACTCCTATTTCCGGTGGTTTTTTCTGCCCCAAACACGAAGATCGCTCCGTCCAGCAGCCGTCTCAAACAGCGGGAAATGCTGTGGTCAGAAACCTGAAGGTAGGCACAACCGCATATGTAAATCCCCTCTCAGTGTTTACCTCAGGTGGTCGGTATTTCATTTTTAGTAATACAAAAACATCCAACTGGGCACGGGGAACCAACACCACCAAAATTACAAGGAGAAAGGATCACGTCGAAGTTGATAGAAGCACTATTGCAGACAGTCAAATTTCCAACTATCAATTTAACGATATCAAGAATCAAGACTTTCTCCCGGCAAAATTCAACAGGACCACTACCACAAAGCCCCAAATAATTTCGGATATGGAAATCGATGAGGCCGGCTTTACTGAACCGCATAATATTTTCGAGCTGACTAAAGCCCTTTTTGTGGTCGGCACCGGTAATGTCTCCAGAAGGAGAACGCAGTACAAAACAGTCCGCATTATACGGCGAGAAGATCTCTATGAAATAGATGGCAACACCATCACTCCCGACGATATTGAATACGGTATGCCCGAGGATGCAGACGAAAACGGCTGCTTTCTGGCCGAAATAATCTGATACCAAAACCCCCGGATTTATTCCGGGGTTTTTTGCACCCCCACTGTCCGCAAACATAGTGATATTTTGGAGCCACCTCTGAGATTCGAACTCAGGACATCCTGTTTACAAAACAGGTGCTCTAACCAACTGAGCTAAGGTGGCACAACCATATTTTACCTTAAACTCCTAATACAATGCTCGAATCTTACTTAAAATCTGCACCAATCACAATCATGATGTCTGCTTCGGGAAAAGACTCCGTCGACTCAGTCACCACCACACCGCCTACCAACTGAGCCAATTCTGTGGCTTGTGTCCCATGTTTTCCATCGATATCCAATACCAATGTCTTCTCGTAACTGTCGACTTTGGCAGTTGCTTTAGATACCACTTTGACACCTGGAATTTGTTTTTCATTTATTCTTTTCTCCAGCTCCCCCGTAATGCCATCGTTCTTTGACCCATTTACCAAAGCAATTTCCAGAGGATTATTTTCATCTACTCCGGTAATTGTCAGTTGTTGATTTCCAATATTCACCGGCACCACATCTACCAGCACATTTTTTGTTGGGCTAAAGATATACGCCTTCTGTGCTTTTGCATAAATCAAAATTTTGTCACCATTTTCCGCTTTGGCAAATACCGGCTGATCTTTCAGCTTTTCCTTATCGGTCACTGTGGCCACCACAGGTTCTTCACCTTCGGGCAAGACCACCAATTTAGATAGTTTCTCGGTTAACTGTTTTATCTCCTCTTTGGCGATACTCTGAGGATCTTGTTTCAAAGTTTCCAACTGTAAGCCCAACACTCTATTTTGTTTTGATAAACGATATGAGTTTGCCCCCAGAACACCAACCAACAAGATCACTCCTACAATAAATATCTTCTTTGAGCTCAGTTTTATCATTTGTACTAAATGTAACAAAATAACGCCAATATTACAAGTATTATGACTATATTTCTCCCGAATTTGACTATTTTGTAAAAAAAGATACACTGATAAGTATGAATAACAGGCGTTCTATTTTCATCCGTCGGATATTACTTTTCACCCTTCTTCCTGTA
>LCJG01000015.1 GCA_000998025.1 Candidatus Collierbacteria bacterium GW2011_GWB1_44_6 | reverse complement strand
CAAGAATCATCGCTGAGTATAGGGAGAATATCCGTTTAGCTGAAATCTGCGGAGCAGAACTTGAGGATGTTTACTTTGCCAGAAATGAGCTGAAGTGGCAAAAAGGTTATATCGAACAGAACGCTCTCAGCTTCAACGCACGTATTTTTAGTGAAAAGTTCAAGAGATGACTATACGGTTGACATACCGGTGAGCCGAAAGGCCACCGGTTTTTTGTGAAGTGACGATGGGATTTTACTTGACCTTGGATTGCTTTGGTTCGGAGTACCGAATCGCGCAAGGACGAAATTATTTACAGTCTTTTTTCAGATAGAGGCAGATGTTTTTATTGTGCTGTTCGATAGTGTCGGCATAGTGAATGTTGCCGTTTAAATCGTGAAGATAAAACCAAGCTGAGCTTTTTTCTGGACTAGCTGCCGCCTTTAGGGCATCCCGACCTGGATTGGAAATGGGGGCAGGAGGTAAACCGGTATTTAGATAAGTGTTGTAAGGCGAATTGAAGCGAATGTCTTCCTTGGAAAGATTGTCCTTCCACCAGTCACAATCTAACTGCTTACAACGCACAGATCCCAGAGCGTATTGAACGGTGGCGTCGATCTGTAATGGCCAATCAGCTTCGATTCTTTTAATCATGACTCCTGCCACTTTTGGCATTTCTTGCGACGAAGCGGCCTCTCTTTCGAGTAAAGAGGCCAAGATAATTATTTCTTTTAGATTATTTTTTGAGATGTCGACGGTAACCTTTTCGAACTGATCTGTCATACGACGAATTATGTCTGAGGCAGAAGCTTCGGGAATAAAATCGTAGGTATCGGGAAACAGATGTCCCTCTTTCCCTCTGGATAGAGAGGTGAATTCACTAGGGTTATACTGATTGTCTTTAGTTTGACTAAAGGCTTTCTCAAGAAGTAAATTGATTTCTTCACTTCGCAAACCTTCGGGAATGGTCACACGTACCTGGCGGGCGTAAGCACGGGTAAGAGCTTCGGCCAAGTCGGTGGCATCCATACTTGGGGTAAGCTTAAAATAGCCGGCTTGAATTTTGCTGGCTATTCCCAGGCGAATAACGGTGATTTTGAAGGCGACCCGGGAGCGAATAAGACGAGAGACGCTTAGATCATTTGCTATTTGATCAATGCCGGTACCGGGCTTGATTTCAAAATCAACCGTGGGAAGACGCTCTCGGGTGACAGGCTGGATGGCTTGAAAGTACCAGGCGAAGCCGAGCATGGCCAAAAGAGTAATTGCAATAAAGAAACGCTTTAACATGTTTTTTTAGACTTCACTGAGAAGTGCACGACGATAGGTGTTTGTCTTCGGATTGTAGATAAAAATTCGGCCGCACTTATTACAGGTAACTTGGTCGGTATCTTTGACCTTGGAAGAAGGTTTTTTGTTGCCTTCTGCAAGAGGTGTACCACAGCCAACACAGATTCCTCGAGACAACAACCAGGCTTGAACAGGAGCGATAATATTCTTGAACATATTTTGATTATATACGATGGGTTATTACTTTGGATTGCCGCGGTTTTATAGGGAATCTAGATACTCTTGAAGAATGACGGCGGCGGCGGTTTGATGCTCTAACTGTTTCCTTTTTATGAGAGTCTTCCCGACTTCTTTCATTTGATGACGGGCCTTGCGGCTGCTGAGATCTTCTTCAAAGTAGATAATTTCTCCGGAAAATACTTTTTTGAGTCTGCCTCCAAGGTCCTGAGCAAAACTTTTTAGGGGACCATGTTCCGGAGTGCCGAGGATGACTTTGTCTGGGTTAAAGCGAACGATAAAGGGAAGGAGACCCACTACTAGCTTATCAAGATCTTTTTCATAAATAGTATCAAGTGGGTTGGCGAGTTCTCCCTCGTATGATACGGCAATACCTGTATGGGCAGTACCGGGGTCAAGACAAAGAATAATGGGCATGGAGGTATTATAGAGGATGACGAGTACGTCAGTTTTGAATGAGATCGCCTTCGACAACTAAACGCCGGAGGGTGGTGCCGGGGGGGACACAAGTAATGAGCTTTAAGGTCTTGTCCGAATATTCTTGACGGAGAACCCAAAGCTCTTTGGGCATGACTTCATAGGTCTTATTAATCCGATAAGTGTACTCGGTACCGCTGTATTTGACGATAATATCAGAACCAATTTTAACTTTGGGGAGGGTGGAAAAAATCGTGGTGTACTTTTTTGGGTCGAAGAGCTGAGGCAACGTCGAGTGGCCAAAGATTACAGGGGCTCCAATTTGTCCCGGTAGAGCGGTTTGGGGATATTGGACCAGGTGCTTGGTTAAGTCTTCATCTTTGAGTGCGACTTCGGCGTCGAAAATCCCGAGAGAAGGAATGGAAATTGAATAATTGTCAGGAACCTCTGCCTCTAAGATTTTTTTTGAGGCAAATAGATCATTTTGTGGTGTGCCAGGGAACCAACTGCTAGCCTTGGTATAGTCGGCACCCTGTATGACGATAGGGTCTCCGTTATTGTTTGCCTGAGATTCGTAATAGATGGGTGAAAGAAGACCGGAATCAGCAATGCTAAAAAAACTTAATCCTTTCAATTGATAGCTCACTACGGGGTAGGCTACTCCGGCAAGAATACTTAGTCCCAAGGCAGACACCAAAGTGGGGACGGTTTTCAAATACAGGGGTATGCGCCGCCCAGGGTGAGGATTGTCTTTGGTGGCTTTGCGGTAACTATAGAGCATGTCAATTACTGACTAACTCAAAGTTTATATTCCGAAGAGGAAATATCTTGGTAAGCATGGGTACAGCAGGAGTCATCCTTACATCAACACCGGTGAAGCCGGGGATGGGCTCAAAAAAGTGGCGCGTGCCAGCGGCCACTTTGCCTTTAATAAATTCTGTTAATTTGTTTTTATCGATTTCCGGGTAAAGTGAAGCTTCTACATTTAGCTTCGATAAATATTTTCCGTCTGATTTGTTGGGATTTTCAAGGCTGACTTTGGTGGATTCTTTTTTCGTGACGGAACCAGAAGGAATTTGGCCATTGAGCTCCTTGACGGCCAACTCGTAAAGACTGTCTTCTGAATAGACTAAGGCATCCAGCGAACCTTCCAAAGTCAGACTAAGAGTAGTAGCCTCTTCTGAAACATTATGATCAAACTGCTTCTTGGTAAATTGAATTTCGGAAAGTGGTAAAGTTTTGAACCCAGGGTTTTCTGTTTGAGTGTCAGTTTGGACCTTGGCTTTTATCTTTTCGATTGAAGCAGCTAGTAATTTTTCCTGATCAACTTTGGAAACAGCGTTGACTGTGCGGGAAGTGCCTCCGGTAAAGTCTCCCTCGGCAACGGCTGCGGCTATCGATTTTGAAAAATTGTCGACGGTAAAGATCGTGTCTTTGGGAAGATTGAATTCTGCTCCAATTTTTGCTGCCGTGACCGAGACTCCTGAAACTTTTCCGGAAATGGTATCCAGAGAATCGGCACTGGCTGAGGCAACTGTGACGGAATTCTGAAGAGTGAAAGAATATTTACCAGTATCGCTAGTGATTGTGGTACCTGCTTTGAGAATGATTGGCGCGACTGATTTGTTTCCAATCGTGATGCTGCCCGTAGCTTTGTCACCGACAGTAGCCGTACCAGTGGTGGAGGCGGACTCTACTGCAGTGCCTGAAAAAGTTTTCTTGGTGGCTATAAGCGTTGGTATCCCCTCTTGTGGAGTTTCAGCTATGGCAATGCCAATTTGTTTGGTAATTTTCTGCGGAGTGAAATGAATGGTGATTTGAGCTTTTCCAAAATATAAATAGCTTAAAACTCCCAAGATCAAAAGCAACGGTAGGGTAATGAGGATAACCAGACTCAGACGTGGTAACTTTGGTAGGGTAATTTTTGGAAGTGTTGGAACGGGGAGCTTGAAATGAGGTATTTTTTTAGGCGAGACAGTGTCGCTATCTTCCTTAAAGGCGTATTCGGGCTCATTTTCTTCGTAAGTCTCAGACCCCTCATCACTCATTACCAACGGAGGACTAACTGGTACGGCCAGGGGAATTGTCGATGGCGGAGAGGTCTCCTCGTAGGAAAATCCAAGTTCCTCCATAGAAGAGGGGGGTTCCTCTGGTATAACCAAATTGGCCTCATCTTCTTTGACCTCCAAGCCTAAATACTGGACTGCTTCGATGCCCCCAGTAAGAGCAATTGATTTGATGGAAAAATCAACAGGAAGGATTTCCACCTTGGGTATGTGCTTAAAGGGAAGTCTGTCTGTCCAAGGGAAGGCGGTGAGTTGCTCGGACTCTTCTTCCAAGCCTCCACCATTGGTCAAAATAAATCGTGCTGGGTAATTGGGCAGGTCCATTCGGGTGAGCCCTTCCTCGACATCGTGCGCTAGATCGCCCGACCTGGCCACCTCTTCGGTTTTGGTTACTACACCCAGATACACATAAGAAACGGCCACCTTACTGGTGTACACCTCAAGAAGGATGACAGTGGGAGGCATACCCTCTTTCTTTTTTAGGTAATGCGCGATTGCCCTATTGATGGTGACTACTCCAATAGGTTCCAGCCCCAGCTCTTTGAATAAGTGATTGATTAGTTTAGTTTTGGAAGAATGGATTTTTTCGTTTTCCATCCAAGAGTCGGGCAAGCCAATGATTGTCCGCTTTGGCTGACTTTTGATGACTTTTATGGCCTGATCCAATGAGGAATCAACGCCGTTTATAAGAGATTCTTCTTCGGTCCACGACTCATATGAGCCCACGTTCACCACCTCAGGCTGACCTTCTAATACCTCCCACAGAGCAGTTTTTATCAGTGATTCGTGAATTTCGATAGCCAAGAAATATTCCGGCTCGGGATTTTTTGATTTATTGCCAAATAGGTTGACTAAGTTCACAGATTCTTAATTGTCAAACAAACTGTAAGTAGAGACGACGCGTGGTTGCGCCCAAGGACTCTTGTTTGACTATATTTATCTTAGCAAGTTCTGCAAGACTTTCCACATGTGGACCACCACAGAGTTCTTTGGAGAAGAAATTGTTCTTTGGACCAATGGTATAAACGCTGACGATTTCGGGGTATTTTTGACCGAAGAAAGCGAGAGCTCCTTGCTTCAAAGCATCTTCTTTGGGCATCTCTTCGCGGACAACTGAGAGTTTTTCGGCTATTTTTTTGTTTATAAGATCTTCTATAGCCTTTATTTGTTCATCGGTGATTTTTTCCGTATAGGAGAAATCAAATCTTAGTCTATCTGCCGTTATATTACTGCCTTTTTGCTCAACACGATTTCCCAGGATCCGGCGGAGTGAAGCGTGTAGTAGATGGGTAGCGGTGTGATAGGCGGTGACAACTTGAGATTTATCGGCCAAACCACCCTTGAACATACCAGCAGAAGAAGTCCTTGAGAGTTCTTTGTGTTTTTCAAATTCTGCTTGGAACTCTTTCAGATCAACTTGCTTACCCATTTGCGCCAAGATTTCAGCGGTAATTTCCAGCGGGAAACCGTAGTTTTGATATAGATCAAAGGCAAATTTGCCGTCAACTTGTGGGTTTTTTTCAAGTTCCTTCAGACCGCGATCTAAGGAGTGACTAAATTTGGAAATTTCGGTAGTGATCGTGTGCTGAATTGAAGGGTAATCCTGTGGATCAAAATATGGATGAGCATAAAAATCGGTAATCACCCGGACGATTTCGGGGAGCTTGAGAATTGATTCTCTGTCTGAGGTAAGGAAGTATAGCTTGATAGCAGCGCGACGGAGCAAACGGCGGAGGACATAGCCCTGACCTTTGTTGCTTGGGAAGACACCGTCTTTGATTAGAAAGGAACCGGCAGTTAGATGGTCGGCGATAATCCGCATAGAGGACCGGTGTTCTTCCACTGAGTAAGAATGTTCTGATAATTTTTCGATCTCTTGAATAACCGGTGCCAAAGAAGAAATATTAAACATGTCGGGGTCGTCTCTGACGGCGGCCTCGAGACGTGTGAGCCCTCCACCAAAGTCGATATTTTTTTGAGGAAGTTCTTTTAGAGAGCCATCGGCTTGTTTGACATATTGCATAAAAACAGAGTTACCGATTTCCATAAAACGGCCACAGTCACAGTTTATGTGACACGGTTCGTCTTTCCATGGGGAAAGTTCGTGAAGCTTATTCTCCACACCAAAATCGAAGAAGACTTCACTATCTGGGCCACCGGGTTCTCCGGTAGGCATCTGGTCCGGGGTGCCGGAGCGGGACCACCAATTTTTCTTGGCCGGGTAGGGAAAGATATGAACACCTTCCTTAGCTTGAATGCCGACAGTGGCAAAAAGATTTTGCCAAATTTGAATAGCTTCCTCATCTTTGTCTACTCCCGATCCTCCAGCAAAGACGGAAACAGATAAGCGATGTGGGTCGAGACCCAGTCCTACTTTTTTGTCAGTCAGAAAAGTAAAAAAATATTTTAGTTGTTCTTTTTTGAAATAATCTCCTAGAGACCAGTTCCCCAGCATTTCAAAAAAAGTAGTGTGGCGATTGTCCCCCACCTCATCAATATCTTGAGACCGGAAACATTTTTGACTGTCTGCGAGTCTGGCACCGAGTGGATGTTTTTGTCCCAAGAGGTAAGGCATCATGGGCTGCATGCCGGCAGAGGTAAATAAAGTAGTGGCGTCGCCTTCCGGAACCAAAGACGAGGAAGGAATAATTTGATGTCCCCTAGCCTGCATAAAATCAAAATACTTTTGCCTGATGTCGTGTATGGTCATTTGTAGTCAAATTATAACAAGCCTAACGTGTCTTATGTGATTAAGGAAAAAATTCGGCTAGCGAGAGGGGGTGAAGGGCTCGGGGCGGGTGGGGCGAACGTGGGGAGCAGGTGGAGGTGGGGCTTCGTAGGTGGCATGATGCTGGGTCTCTTCTGGCTGGATTATGGGCATAGTTGAAGGTGAACTGTGGGCGGGCTGAAGGGGGGAAAGATTCAAGGGGTTTTTGTATTTTTCCGGAACGGATTCCGCAATTTTTTTGACTATTTTTCTGCCCTCTTCCGTGCCAAAAAGAAAAGCGGCAGCAACACCAAAGAGAACACCGATACCAAAGGAAGAGAAAGAGGTGTTGCCTGTTTTCTCAGAGGGAGTTGTCATAAGCGTCGATATCTACTGGTGGCTTGGGTTTGTCTCTGCCCAATAAATGAGAAATAGTTTCGATAATTTTGCCACTTTCTTTAAAGCCCTCTAAGATGGCAAAAATTCCCAGTGCAGGTTGGGAAATCTTTTCGAAAGTGTCTGAGATGGTGTCAACTGTTTGGTTGACCCTGGAAAGTGTGTCTCGAAGTTCCTTAAGTAAATATATGAGTTGAATACCGATGAAGATAGCCATAGTGGTCAATAACACTATGGAGATCATGGAAATAATTTGAGGAAGAGTCATTGATTTATATTAACATTTTCTGGATTGCCACGTCGGAGTACCTTCTCGCAATGACGATTGGGTTACTTAGAGATGATGGTGATTTTAAGGATTTTCGAGGATGAGCGGGAAAAACGGTTGGTGGCCTTTATTCCTATTTCTGTCTCACCCACGGGAAGATTGATGCGAGTAAAAAAATGTCCCGAAGAATCCGGTTTGACTTTAATTTCTTCGTTTATGTAGACAAGAGCATCGACTGCAGTATCACCCGATATCTCGACCGGGGAGACTAAGACGCTGCCGTCTCCAGGTTGAGAGATGGTTAGTTTCGGAGGAACGACAATGGCACGGAATTGAAAAATCAAATAAACGATGAAGGCTACGCATCCCAGAGCAAAGGGAAGAATCTGAGATGTAATGCCTTGCAAAACAAATCTTTGATGACGCTTGGACGGTACTTTTTGTTCCGGATGTTTGAAGTCACGACGAAAAATGGCAACTAACTCGCTCGGGTTAAGATCTAACCTGAGACTGAGGTTTCTGATAAACCCTTTTGCGAAAGTCTCTGAGGGAAGACTTGAGTAGTTATCTTGTTCCAGAGCATTAATATATTTTCCATCAATCTTGGTTAAAGATGATAGCTGATCAATGGAGAGGCCTCTCTTTTGCCTAGCGGTACGGATAATTTGGCCGACTGTCTTCATGCTTATATATTGTCTTCGCCGGGAAAGACCTCGTTCAGGCTGCCAACAATCACTTCCCTGGGCTTGTTACCTTCAGCGTGAGCAAGCACCCCGGCTCCTTCTAACTGATCTAATATCCTGGCAGCACGAGCGTAGCCAATTTCCAGACGCCTCTGGAGCAATGAGGCAGACCCTTTGCCTTCGGCAATGACCAGATGAGCTGCTTCTTCAAATTTGTCGTCGACATCGCCAAGGTTTTGACCACTCGCAGAGAGGGTGCCTTTTTCTTCTTTAGCCTTGATAATATTTTCATCTAGCTGTGGAGTGACTCCAGTACGACGGATAAAGTCGATGAGGTTTTTTATTTCTTTGTCGGACACAAAGGCTCCTTGAATACGTTTGGGCTTGGCAATATCGGGGGGAACATAGAGCATGTCTCCCTTCCCCAGAAGTTTTTCGGCTCCTGGGGTGTCGATAATAACTCGAGAATCGATCATGGAAGTTACCTGGAAGGCAATACGGGCGGGGATGTTGGCTTTAATAATACCCGTGAGGATGTTGACGGAAGGACGCTGGGTCGCAAGTATCAAGTGAATACCGACGGCTCGAGCCATCTGAGCTAAGCGAACAATTTTTTCTTCGATCTCCCCAGCATTCTTGGACATCATAATATCGGCCATTTCATCCACTATAACGATAATGAAAGGCATGGCCTGAAAACCGCTCATTTCGTTATAGCTCGCGATATTTTTGACGCCCATTTCTTCAAAAAGACGATAGCGTCTTTCCATTTCTGCCACTAACCACCCCAGAGCGTTACCGACTTTGGTAACATCGGTAATAACCCGAGTAAGTAAATGAGGAATATCGTTATATGGTGTAAGTTCAACTCTTTTGGGGTCGACCATGATGAATTTGACCTCTTCGGGGGATGCGCGGAATAATATGGATGAAATGATGGCGTTGATAAGGACAGATTTTCCGGAACCAGTGGTACCGGCTATCAGCAAATGAGGCATTTTTGCTATATCGGCCACCACTTCCTGACCTGAGACATCTAAGCCTAGTGAGAAGGCTGTTTTTGCGCGGTTTTCCTGCATAATTTTCTTGGATAACATTTCTCTGAGAGAGACAAATTCTAGCGATCTGTTTGGGATCTCGATACCGACCAGATCCCGCCCAGGGATGGGGGCTTCGATACGGATTTGTCCTTGTGGGGCGGAAAGGGCTAGGGCCAAATCGGACTGAAGTGCGCTAATCTTGGAAAGCTTCGTGCCCATGGTAATGGTGAGGGCATATTGGGAGACAGCTGGACCTTGGTGGACTTCCATCACCTTGGCTTGTATACCAAAAGAGGCAAGGGTGTTTTGAATTATTTCTATGTTCTTATTAATATCCCCACGATCGGCTTTGCCTAATTTTTGATCACTCAGTAAAGTAAGGGGGGGGTATTGCCAAACTCCAGCAGTAGCTCCTTCGGGAAGTTTCTTGGTTTCAATAGCGGTCTGTGGAATTTGTGATGTTTCTTTGGTGACAATTTTAATTGACTCAGCTGCGTGATGTGGGGCAGAAATAACTGGGGTCTCTTCTCCTCCGGTAATTTTGACGGTGTTACTTTTACTTAAAAAAACAGGAGTTCTTCCTTTGATCCCCGGAAGGCCTTTAAACTTGCCAAGGGTACCAGTGAGAGTGCCAAAGATGTCTTGCACAATAACCAAGAGATCTTCGATGGAGGTTTCGAAAAGAATGAAAAGGCCAATGACGGTGCCGACAAGATAAAAGAGAATGGCTCCGGGGACGGAGATGAGCGAGACAACCGACTCCTTGATACCAAACCCAAGACTGCCAGTGCCGAACAAACCAGAAAGAGAAATCATAGTGATGACACTTCCCAGAAGGACGTGAGTGGATGCGATGGCCAGCTTCGTGTGAGTGATAATCAGGCCACCAACAATAAAAATGAAGGGGAGGAAAAGCAATGGCCAGCCGAAGAACTGCTGACCGATTTCGTTTATCTTCGTCAGAAGTTCGCCTTGTTGAGAAAAAGAAATAGCAATCAGACCGCCGACACCCATTAAAGCCACCGCCAAAATGGAGTTCATGGTATCTTTCTTGAGATTTAGCTTATATGGTTTGGAGCGGCGACCTTTTTTACGAGCCATAGATACTTATCATTATAGATTATCAGACTTACAAAAGGTGGCGATTAGTTCTAGAATTATTTCCAAATTAGTTTCAACATCTTTGACTGAGAATCTCAAAAACTTTATACCTAAACCCTCGATTTGTTCTTGACGGAGTTTATCGTGTTGAATTTGATCAGGACGTAGGTGAATACCACCATCAATTTCAACAGCCGTCTTTGTTTCGGGACAGTAGAAATCAATAACATATGAAGCGACGCTATATTGACGCCGAAATTTAATTTTGTGGAAACGACGATCTCGAAGCTGAGTCCAAAGTATTTTTTCCGAACTGGTTTGCCTCTTTCTAAGCAATTTCCTTTTTTCTAACTGAGAAGATTTATTGAAGTAGATGGTCACACAACTATTTTATTACCTCAGCCCCTGGCCCCTCTCCTTCTGAAGGAGAGGGGAAGCGAATCAGTATCGCTGACGAGCGGGGTGAGGTTATACCTCAATCAAGATGGAGATGACTAGTGGGCGGCGCTGGGTGTGCGTGAAGGCGAATTTTTCCAGTTGGCCTTCGATCTTTTTGCGAAGGAAACCCCAATCCGTAACCGGCCCTTTGATATCCTTGAGACATTTCTGGACCTCTTTGCGAGCGTCTCGGATAAGATCCTGGGATTCTTTTTGGTAGACAAAGCCTCTTGAAATAATTTCGATATCACCAGTCGACTGAGAATTGTCCCTTCGCAGAGGTACGATGGCAATTAGAATTCCATCTTCAGACATAACCTGACGGTCTCGAAGGACGACGGTGCCGACGTCCCCAATACCCAGACCATCGACATAGACATTTTTTGTTTCGAATTTTGGACCCTCTTTGACCACGTGGTCTTCGAGAATGACCGATTGACCTTCTGGAAGGATCATGACTTTTTCCTGATCAAAGTTCATGTCAGTCGCCAGCTTCTTGTAAAGCATCATGTGACGGATATCGCCACCGATCGGGATAATGTGTTTGGGTTTGACTAGCTGAGCAAGCAAAGCGATGTCACCGCGGTAACCATGTCCGGAAACATGAAGGTTTTCGGAAGTGCCGGAGTAAGTCACGTCGATTCCATTTTTGTAAAGAGTATCCATGAGGTCAAAGATATCAGCATCATTGCCGGTACCAGGAATGGCGTTGGAGCTAATGATGACTTTGTCACCCTTTTTGAGTCTTGCCAAACGGTGTTCGTTGTTAGCCAGCCTATGCATGGCAGAGCCGGACTGTCCCTGCGAGCCGGCGACAATGATCGCCACCTGGTTGGCCGGGAGATTGGTAATTTGTTGAGGCTTGATCAGGACTCCGGCGGGGATTTTGATAAAACCGGTTTTCATAGCCGCTTCCAAATTCTGTTCGACCGAGCGGCCGATGATGGCGACGCGGCGATGGTACTTGATACAAGATTCGATAGCCATTTGGAAACGGGAAATGGAAGAAGACATACCAGTAAAAATTAATTTACCTTGAGTGTCGCGAATTTCGTTGTCGATCGCTTTTTTGAGAGACCTTTCGGACGGACAGAAGCCTTCTTTCTCAATACCCAAACAATCGGTGAGGAGAAGATCGACTCCGTTTTTCCCGGCGATGGCCATAGAGGCCATGTCTGGCGGGAGATTGTCGACCGGGGTAAGATCGAACTTAAAGTCAGCACCATGATAGACAGTGCCGGCGGGAGTTTTGATTAACAAATGGAAACAGTTGGGAACAGAGTGAGTTGAGTGAATGAATTCAATATGAAAAGGTCCGAGATCTAAAGTACTACCTTCGACCGGAGTCATGCGATTGGGAATGCCAAACTCACGAACGCGGACTTCGGCCATGGCAATAGCTAGTTTGCCACCAAAAACTTCGACATCTTTCAATCGAGGGAGAATGTATGGGAGTCCACCAATGTGGTCCATGTGAGGATGGGTGAGAACTATGCCGTGAAGCCGCTTACCGGGTTTTTCCAGATAACTAATATCGGGAATAACGGAATCAACGCCGAGGTCACTGCTAGAAGGGAAACCCATTCCGCAGTCGACGACCATTTGGTCATCGCCGAACTCATAGACGTACATATTTTTAGTAACACCACCAACACCACCAAGAGGAATCAACTTAAGCTGAGACATATTTGTTTATAATTTATTTTCCTAAATAATATTGTAGCTCACTGTCTAATGACAGTAAGGTGAGCGCCGGAAAAAACGCTAAATGATCCAAAATTTACGGGTAAGTTTCTCAGACTGGGAGGTAAAATCTAACTGATCTTCTTCTTTCTCACAAATCACTGTTGACAACGTTTCCGTGGACTGAGGGGTAGTATAGCAGACTTATAAGGCTAAAGCAACCGCTACGCATGATACAAGCCCAAATGAGCCATATCTTTACAAATGGAGAGAGGCGAGTAAACTGTAAAGGAAATGAATAAACCTAAGAAACTTACCCAGTCAGATAAGCCTGGAGGAAGTAAAAAAGAGCGCGTGGTTCGAATATTTAATTTATCGGAGGACGTATGGCCGTTTATTGAGGCCTATGGAGACAAGAAACTGCAAAAATGGGAAATAGATGAGAATGCTAATCTGTCCGACAAGGACTTGTTTTCGATGGCCGAAGAGTTTGAGTTTACCTTTATAACCGCCAAACCGCTCGATCCCTTGTTTGTAGAGTACTATAAGAAACTATGTGAGGTGCGTGACTTGGAAATATTGGTTCCAGAGAAACACACTGGTCAGCTTTGTGAGGATATTAAGAACGACGGGAAGATAATGAAACGACTGTTGCGACTAGGAAGGGAGTACTCTCGAATAAACATCACAGCATACTCTACAACCCCAAATTTTCTGGACTTGATTGAAATATTGAGATCTAAAGGGGTGGACGTGCGAACTCCTGAGGCACCGGACAGGTCTGACGCTTGGACGGTAAACTTTTATGGAAGCAAGTCCGGGATAAGACAACTAACACAAATAAATGGTGCGATAAGGGCAGACTTAAAAATGCCAGACGGGGTAATTAGTTCCGGGATAGTAGACACGGCCGGAATAGCGGCAAATAAATACATTAAAGAAAACGGGGTGGTAATCAAAACCAATAAAGGGCACTCAGGGGCAGGGGTACTAATTTTCCGGAAGGGTGATTTACCGAAGAAGTTTGCCGAGTGTGAAGAAAAAATTATTAAGATATTAAACAAAGATGCCTACTGGGAAAAATTTCCCATTGTAGTGGAGTCTCTTGTTAACCCAAACCCAAAAATCGGAGGAGGTTTCCCAAACGCAGAATTCTTTATCAGGAGAGATGGTGAGGTAGAGTTTTTGTATGCCTGTGGAATGAGGGTGAATGAAAAGGGCGAATTTGGAGGAGTAGAGATAGGAGAAGGTGTGCTACCAAAACGAGTGGCTTCAAGAATTACGGACATTGGATACCTCATTGGCGAGCAATACTCGAAAGATGGCTACCGAGGATACTATGACGTGGACTATATAGCCGAGAAGGGGGGAGTTATTTGGGTGAGCGAGTCAAACGTGAGAGTGACGGGCGGAACACATGTCTATGAAGCAGGGAAAGAACTAGCCGGAAGGAACTTTACGAAAAAGAGTTTTGTCCTCTCAAACAATATGTTTGGAATTACTCCGAAAAAATTTACGTTTAGTAAACTTCATAAAATTATGACACCAATTCTTTTTTCCAGAAAGACAAGGGAGGGCTTGGTGATTTGTTCGTCAAATCTACTTCACGATGGATATATGTCGTACATAATTTTTGGGAAAAATAAAAAGAGAGTAATTGCGATTGAGGAGGAGATGAAGGAAAAGTTGAAGTTGTAAATATTATCTGATCGGTTGATTCTGAGGTTCGAAGTTCTGAATTACAAACTCATTATATTGAGCAGGATCAACAGTTTTAAAAATAGGTTTAGTGTGCTTAACAAATGTTGTGTGTTTAGATAAGGTGTCAACAATACTTGCGTCCCTATCTGTGGTTTTGGATAAATTGATATATAAGTCTCCAGAAACTTCCCCCATATATCCCTCAAAGTCTATTTGTTTTTTGTAAAGTCCACCAGATTTATTTGTGTTAATCGCTGATATTTTTGATTTTCCTGATTCGGTAAAAACTAGATTGAGATAAGGAATTATTTTAGTATCACCTAATATATTTGTTGACCCTGATGCTTGTAGTGAAGTTAGGGAAAAATCTTCCCAATTTAAGTTTACAATTCCTCTTGAATGAAAAATCTTTAAACCCTCTTCAGAGATTAAGGTGTAGTTTTTTCTATTACGCAGAATCTTTCGTAATAAGGAAACACTTAGCGTCACATATAAGAGTGTTAAAGCGATTTGAATCGTTGCAAAAACAGATTCACCTTTAACAAATAAATACTTAAATGAAACTGAAATTGTCAGCAAAAACAATGCTGGTTGATGAAGAATAGATATTTTATTTATATTTTGCTTCATATTTTTGAATTTACCACTTAGGGAGGAAGGATTTGATGTTGTCCGGCGTGAGGTGAACGGTTTGTGCCTGGCCGGTGACGACCATGGCGGCGACTTTACGAACAATGCCTTCGATGGTGCGGTTTAGCGTGCGAATACCGGCGTCGTAACCCAGAGGGCGGATGATGCTCGGCCAAAGAGCGGGGTCGATGGAAATAGTGGATGGATCCATACCTCCGGCTTCGAGCGCTTTGGGGAGGAGGTACTCTTGGGCAATGTGAGTTTTTTCTTCGTCGGTGTAGGAGGGCATTTGAATGGGTTCGAGACGGTCCATAACAGCGGTAGCTAGATTGCCGGTGTTGTTCGCCGTCGCTATAAAAAGAACTTCGGAAAGATCGACCGGATAATCAATGAAGTGATCCAAAAAACGATCGTTTTGGCTGGGGTCCAAGAGCTCCACCAAAACACCCATGATATCCATGCGGGCTTCTTCGGTGACACGATCGATTTCATCCAGAAGAATAATGGGGTTTTTGACTCCTGAGGTACAAAGGGCACGGGCGACGTAGCCAGGTTCCGCTTCGATGTGCAGACGAGATTCTCCACGAAGATCGCGGGCAGAGCCAAGACCACCGAAGGGAATGCGAGCAATGGGGCGACCGAGCGCCTCTGAAAGGGCGTAGGCAAAGGTAGTCTTTCCGGTACCGACCAAGCCGACTAAACAAATAATGGGTGCCCGGGCAACGCCAAGATTTTTTGAAGCACGGAGTTTCAGGACGGCCATATATTCCAGAATTCTTTCTTTGACACTGTCCATACCATAGTGACTCTTGTCCATAGAGGCTTTGATGCCTGCGAGGTCGATAGGGCGGTCAACACGTTTGGTCCAGGGGACTTTGATGATCCAGTCGACATAGTGAGTAACTTTTTCAAACTCTTCGGAATAAAAACCCTGAGAAGACATACGCTCTAGCCTGGCGATCATGTCTTCGGCTTTGAGCTTTAGTTCGGGAGGGAGCTCGACTGCTTGAAGCTTTTGTGTCAGGGCATCGAGATCTCTTTTGGCAGCTGTGTTCGAAGTAGGGGCAGAGTTATCCATCTAGAGTCATTATATATGCTGGACAGCTGTATGAGAAAATATAATCATGAAATATAAAGCGATTGGATTTGATTGGAATGGAGTTATTTTTGGTTTACCAGGGTCAGTTTTTTCTCAAGGGGCGGCGGAAGCAGTCGGAATAGATATTGCCGCTTTTAGACGATCATATTTTGACAATAACTATTTAAGAAATAAGGAAGGAGCCTCTAATGAAGTATTTTGGAAAGCGGTGTTGGAAGATCTGAAGGCACAAAGTAAACTACCAGTACTTTTAGATTATATTAATAGTTTTCCCGGAGGAACAATCAACAAAGATGTCATCGAAATTATAAAAAAATTGAAAAATAACGGCTATAAACTCGGTATAGTCAGTAACGCAACGATCGAAGGAGGACAAAAGATAAAGGATAGCGAGGTGGCTCAATATTTTGATGAAATATTGATTTCGTCAGAAGTGAGAATGATGAAACCTCAAAAGGAAATGTTTGAGATGATAATCAATAAGCTGGGAATAAAAGCAGAAGAATTTATCTTTATAGATGACGCAGAAAAAAGCTTAGAAAAAGCTCCAGAAATTGGATTTACTCCAATACTCTTTAGGGACGCCGCAGATCTAAAAAATAGACTCACGGAGTTAGGCGTGTATAAATAACGGAATGACGACAAGAGTTAGCGAGTGTCGCGGAACTTGGAGAAGGAGGGGCGTCCGCCCGGTCCTCCCGAGCGACCACCAGGTCTTCCGCCGCGATCTCCTCCACCACCGAAGCTGCGTCCACCTCTGTCGCCACCACCAAAGCCGGTACCGGCGGGACGCTCTGCCCGGATGGGAGATTCGCCTTCGTCAAGCATGGTGAGATTTACTCTACCCATAGAATCGATTTCGTAGCAACGGACGGTGACTTTGTCACCATTTTTCATGGCCTTGAAGGTCTCGGGGTGGACTTGGCTAACGTGCACCAAACCATCTTTGCCGGGAATAATGTTGACGAAAGCGCCAAAAGCCTCAATACGGACAACCGTACCTTCGTAAACTTTGCCAACTTCCGCTTCGGCGACCATTGAGTCGATGTAAGCGATAGCTCCGTCAACTTTAGCTTGGTCCTTGCCGGTAACTGTAACAGTGCCATCTTCTTGAATATCAATTTCACAAGTAAAATCTTCCTGTAGTTGACGAATCATCTTCCCACCAGGTCCAATAATTTCACCAATCTTTAACTGTGGAACTTTGGTGGAAGAAATCCTTGGAGCATATTGAGAAAGTTTGGGACGGGGCGCTGCAAGAGTCTCATTCATGATATCAAGAAGCTTCATACGGCCTCGCCTAGCTTGCTCCAAGGCTTTGACCAAGATGTCTGCATTGACCCCGGTAACTTTAATATCCATTTGAAGAGCGGTAATTCCATCAACTGTTCCAGCAACTTTAAAATCCATATCTCCAAGATGATCCTCAAGACCACTGATGTCGGTGAGGGTAATGAATTTGTCACCTTCGGTGATAAGTCCCATAGCCACTCCGGCGACCGGCTTCTTGAGAGGAACACCGGCGTCCATCAAAGAAAGAGTAGATCCACAGACTGAAGCCTGAGAAGTCGAACCATTGCTGGACATAACTTCGGAAACGACACGAATGGTGTAAGGAAAAACATCAGTTGATGGCAGCATCGGGAAAATAGCTCTTTCGGCAAGCGCACCGTGACCAATTTCTCGGCGTCCTGTGCCGGGACGACTAACCTCACCGGAAGCATATCCGGGCATGTTGTAGTGATGCATATAACGCTTGGTGGACTCACCCTTCATCCCATCGATCAACTGTTCTCTGGAGGGAGACGCGAGAGTCACGACAGACAAAACGTGTGTAAGACCTCTTTGGAAAAAAGCGGAACCATGAGTACGAGGAAGTAGGCCTACCTCAATGTTAATTTTCCTAATCTCTTCCATGTTGCGACCATCTGGCCGAATATTTTTATCAACTATTCCGGCACGAGCGAGCTCTCTCAGCATACCATCGGCCACTTCATTGATTTGATTAGGATTTATCTCTGGATGAGCCAAGGCGATAGCGGCGGTGTATTCAGACATCTGTGTGCCAGTTTTTTTGGCCTCATTTTCGAGAATTTCGTCAATGTTTTTGATTTCATCTTTTACTAGCTTAACCACTTCGGGACTGATTTCCGAGAATTCTAAAGTTCTCTTTTTCTTTCCATTTTCTTTGGCAAACTTGTCGATCGCTTCACAAATAATATCAGTGTTTTCTTGAGCGAATTTTAAAGCTCCGATCATTTTTTCTTCGGATACTTCAATGGCTCCGGCTTCAACCATACTGATTCCACCTTTAGGACCGGAAACAACGAGGTCCAAAGGAGAAAGAAGTTTTTGTTCGGCCGTAGGATTGACGAGATATTCACCATCAGGAGTCATACCAACTCTAACAGCTCCAACAGGACCCAGCCAGGGATAATCAGAAATGGAAACAGCAGCCGAAGCGGCGATAACTGCCAAAATTTCTGGTTCTTCTGAACCATCGATGGACAGAGGATAAACCATGATTTGAACTTCGTTGCGGCTTCTTTGATCAAAAAGCGGGCGCAGGGAACGGTCGATGACACGGCCGGTTAGAATTTCGTTTTCATTTGGTCTGCCTTCACGCTTGATGAAGCGACTAGAACTAATTAGTCCTCCGGCGTAAAGTTTTTCTTGGTAATCAAGCGAGAGTGGAAAATAGTCGATCCCCTCTTTGATTTTTTTGGAGGCCACGACTGAGGCGTTAACCATGGTGTCACCACAACGGACAGTGACAGAACCTGAAGCCTGGGCACCAAAGCGGCCGGTCTCGATAGTAATTGTTTTACCACTCAGAACTATGGTGGTGGATGGATAGGTCATATCCGGTTTCCTTTCATATTGCGCGCTCGACCACAGGTCTTGAGAAGAAAACAGAAAGAACCAAAGAAAAACAGATTTTCTCTATTTACTCCTCAAGCTAAACCCAACTTATTCGGCTGAGCGCAACTGGCTAGTAATTTTAAGTGACTTGGTAATGTCTAAATAGTCTTTTGGGTTGGATTTGGAAAGGTAGTTGAGAAGACGGCGGCGCTTGGAGATGATCTTGAGAAGGCCACGGCGAGAGTGATTGTCTTTTTTGTGGACCTTGAGGTGGCCGGTGAGCTCCTCGATCTGAGTGGTGAGGAGAGCGATCTGCACTCGTGGCGAGCCGGTGTCCTTGGGACTTGCGGCAAATTTCTTAATGATGTCTATTTTGGTGTCTGATTTTAGGGCCATATCAAGGGGTATTGTAGCAGAAAGATCTGTTTTTGCCAACAGGCATGTTCCGACCTTCGGCTAGTCGTTCTATAAATCGGTGGCGCGGAAGATTTTGGGTTATGTAGTGTGATATACTCTGGGGTATTCTCAGTTCACTAATAAGCTGGAGGTAGTTATGTTCGAGGTTACCATACATGAAGATAAGGGTAGAGTAAGAGTGTGGATAGATGGCTCGGGGAGAGTGTTGGAAGTATCAAGCGAGGCATTACATGAAGGTGCCGTCTTTGGACTTCGGGGGGATGGCATTTCGGCCGTGAGAATCTGGGCCGGAAAAGGTAGTTTGTTTGTACTGAATGTTTTCTCCTGTGATGTGGCCTGGCCGCAGGATGTCTGGGAGTTTCCGTGTGAATTTACTGGTTGGGCTAAGCCGGTAAAGGTCACTCAGCTCCACGATTACCTCTCACAAGGGCTCGGAATTCCGGCTATAACGGAAATTGTGTAAGTCTAACTGCCACCCCAAATTGAGGGGTGGTTTTTTGTAACTACAGGTCGGTGGCGCGGAAGATTTTTGGCTTGGTCCAGTCGTTGGGAACCTCTTGATCAGAAAGATTGGACGGAGGAATTACGTAAGGTTTGTTCATTGCGGCGGATAAATTTTCTTCGGTCGGGAGAGGAAATCTGGGGATATAGGCTTGTTGGTTCGGGAATCTGGCTCCGTGGCGCATGAGAAAAGCGATAGCGGAAAAAGTATCAGCGGTCATCTTCGGGCTCGTGAGGCTTTTTGTTTCTTCGTAGAGTGAAGTTAAAAGATTTTTGGCGGCGTCCGGAGAGGGTTTAAGATCAGTGTTCTCCAGAAGTCTGGCCACCAATTCCGTAAAGGCAATAGAGGTGAGATGAAGAAGATTTTGGGTAAAAGTGGCAGGGCGGGGGGTAATATTCAAACTTAGGACTTTGGCTTCATCTAAAAATGATTTTTCGTCGGCGTAGATTTTGCCTAGCTCTTCGAAAGAGTTAACACCAAGCGTAATGACCAAATCGGCTGAAGCACCGGAATAAGAGTATTTCACATTGGAGACATCGGGAATGGGAGCTCCCTGCTTCGGTTTGATCATGAGGTAAAACTTGCCGTCAGGACGGACATCATAATCTACTTTCTCTAAGTCGTCTTCGTGATAATCAAAAGAGATGACTAAGTTTTTGGCGCCAATACTGTCGGCGATCTCACCGGCCCCCAATAGCGATGGTGGAACGTGAATTTCACTGCCGCAACCAATTTGGGATTTTTTGCCGGAGGCGACTAAGGCCAGATGGAGGCTGAGACCGGCGGCGACTAAATCTCCGGAAGGATCTGGAGGCAAAACTACGATGAATGAACTGGCAGACTCGAGGAGTTTTTTGATTGGGGCAAAATGATTTTGGGCTTCCATAGTTACATCTGTTTACTGGCAGGCAGGGCTTCGATATTCGTTGCGGTCATTATATCACCAGGCTTGAGCTCAATATTCGGTACTAAGGTAACACCAAATTCCTGATCTTTTTTTACTTCATCTACATTTGCTTTGCCAAGTTGAATGGATGCAATTTTGGAATTTTGTATTTTGTCTCCGAGTTTAAATTTTCCGGAAGTTACCAGACAGCCGTACACGATGGTGCCACCAAAATTGAAGACTTTTAGAACAGTAGCGGTTCCGGATTCAATTATCTTAGGTCCCATGGCAACAGTTTTTTTCTCTTGCAACTCCTTTAAATAATCAAAGAGTTGGTAAATAATCCGGAAATTGGTGAATTTTACCTTTTCAATTTCTGCTAGCTTGACGACACTGCTCGACAAGCGGACGTTGAAACCCAATATTTCGGCGCTAGCAGAAGAAGCTGTTTGAACATCGGTGTCAGAGACATTGCCGACAGAAGACGCAATAATATTGGCCTGATCTTTTATGGTTCCCAGAATTGCCTCCAAAGATCCTTGAACGTCTGCCTTAAGGAGAATGTTGGGTTTTTCGACATCGGTAGCACTGACTACCTTTCCTGAACTACCTCTATCAAGAGAAGAGGGAGAAGCCGGAGAACTCGTGAGGATATCTCCGACACTAGGAACATCGGAGAGACCGATAACTTGAAAAGGGGTAGAGGGGCCGGCTTCTAATATCGATTTTCCACGATAATCGATCATGGAACGGATCTTGCCGATATTTTTCTTTCCGGAATATAAACTATCATTTTTTTTGAAGGTGCCTTGCTTGACGAGTAGAGTGGCAAGAGGACCTATTTGGGGATGTAGTAAAGATTCAATAACTAAATTAGAGGCAGGAATGTCTTGAGAGTTGTCTCTTAGCTCTTCCAGCTCGGCCAAGAGGAGAATAATTTCCAAAAGATCGTCGATGCCGGCGCCGCTTTTGGCTGAAATATTGACCAGCGGAACATTACCTCCATATCCCTCGACGTAGACCCCGTTATTTGCTAGATCGGTTTTTACCCTATCGGGGTTTACTCCAGGAAGGTCCACCTTGTTGACGGCTATGACAAAGGGAATTCCTGCAGACTTGATATGCTCGATGGACTCTATGGTCTGAGGCATGACGGAATCATCGGCGGCAACAATAAGAACAGCAACATCAGCGGCCTGGCCACCACGGCGGCGCATGGCCGAAAAAGCCGCATGTCCCGGAGTGTCAATGAAAGTAATCTTCTTCCCTTTGTAATCTATCTGATATGCGCCAATGGCTTGAGTAATACCACCTATCTCACCTGCGGCAACTTCGGCGTGACGAATACGATCAAGAAGAGAGGTTTTCCCGTGATCAACGTGTCCAAGAATAGTAACCACGGGCGGTCTCGTGGACAGAGTGTTATCTGGCATAGGATTTAATTAGCTTTTGTATGAGGCAAGCTGAACTTTGATTTTCTCGAGAGTCTTGGGCCCAATGCCTTTGACTGTGTCCAGTTTGTCTTCCGTGAGATCTTCAATGTGTGTGAGCCCTGACTCAACCAAGATGTTCCTGGCTTTGGTGTCTAGGCTGAGCTGATCGATTTCATATTCTTCAGTTCCAGTAGCTACAATGGCTGATTCTGGAGAAGCTTGATCAGAAATGATTCTAATCTTGGTTCCCGTGAGTTTAGCGGCGAGCTTGACGTTTTGTCCACCACGACCGATGGCCAGAGAAAGCTGATCGGAAGGTACGGTGACCGTGGTCTCACCTGACCGCTTGTCGAAAGAAATATTAAGTCCTTCGGCAGGTGCTAAAGCTGACTTTATAAACTTGTCTTTTTCCTCTGAGTACTGAATGATATCGATTTTTTCGTTGTTCAATTCGTTGATGACTGCTTGGACACGAACACCTTTTTGGCCGACACAAGAACCGACCGGGTCGACGCCTGCTTGGGTAGATTCCACGGCCACCTTTGATCGTGAACCGGCTTCACGGGCGATGGCCTTGATAAGGACGGCTCCGGAGCTGACCTCGGGCACTTCTCTCTCAAAAAGGCCGGCCAATAGACGATCATCCGAGCGGGAAACGATAATTTGTTTTCCCTTAACTGTCTCAGCAATTTCTTTGAGGTAGACACTAAGACGTGAATTTAAGCGGTAATATTCGGTGCGAACCTGTTCGTCGGGGGGCATGACTGCTTGGCCACGACCCAAATCTATGACGACATTACGGCCGTCCATTCTCTGAACCATGCCTGTCATAACCTCACCGATGTGCTCCTGATAGTCGGCGAGGACGGAGTCTCTCTCGGCTTCACGGATAGTTTGTAGTATGACTTGTTTGGCGGCTTGGGCGGCGATGCGACCAAATCCAGGAGGGGTAATTTCTTTGAGATCTTTTTTCTTGGCGTCTTCTTTGCCGACAAATAGCTTGAACTGACCGTTGTCAGAATCCACGTCTGCTGAAACAATTAACTCTTCTTCTTCAAATTTGAGGGCTTGTTCGGGGTAGTCTTTCTTAAAAGAAGCCACCAAAGCACTGTTGATCGCGTTTAGCACGGTTTCCGGAGCGATTCCACGCTCGGAACAAATCTGGTTGATAGCGGCGGCGAATTCGGTCCTAGCTGATAAAGTTTGGGTGTCCATGTTGATTTAGGTCTCAGATCTCAGGTTTAAGATCTCAGATAGTTTGTATTTAATTTATAAGTTTAGTTAATTTAGGGTGTGATTTTATTAAAAAGAGCGACCCGAGCCGCTCAAACTAAAAACCACATTCCATGGGTGATTATAGCGCATTTGCCAAAAAAAATCTCGGCCATCTGGCCGAGATTCGAGATTTAGAGAACTATCTCTGCAACGTATATTTTCCCTTCAGCCACAGCCACTTCCTTGGCCGTTAGACTTGGAAGGGTGGAAAACAGGCTCTTGGTGTCGTACAGACCCTCTGGCTTAGATTGGGGATCCATTGCATCCCAGTTTTTTGCCTTGAGCACTCTTTTGTCCGGAAGGACAATCTTTTTGGAGTATCGAGCCAAATTGCTGACCTTATATTTCTTACCCTCGAATTCAAATTCAATGTCCATTTGTGACTCCTGTCAATGAGATGGGTTTAATTGTATCATTATTTGCGATAAAAGCAAGTTATAGGCTAATGAGCAGTGTGGTGTAGAATATGGGCTATGGAAAATGAAAAGTTGGTTTATCTACTCTCGCCGGTGAGACAAGTTACACCGAATCAGGCAAGAGAAATCGCCGAACATGCGGAAAAATTGAATAATGAGGGTGTCAGGCTGTTTAATCCGGTAGAAGACGCGCCACAAGATGATGAAACTGGATTCAACATTGTGATGGCGGAGTTGAGCTTTTTACACCGGGCGGCCCGGGAGGGTGGAAGAGTGGATATCTTGTGGAATGCAGGGGGAACACCATCGGAAGGATCAAGAGTGGATTTGGGAATGATTTTGGCTCTGGAACTGGATTTTAATCTAGTAAACACCTTTAACGAAGAAACACCTACCGGCCCACAAATGGGACTTCAAATTATTAAAGAAGCAATGGCAAAAAATCTAGCCAACTCACCCCATCTTAGAGAAGTCGTGTTTACCCTGGAAGAGATAAGAAGGTCGAGTGAGGTAATCATTGATTGGGACATTGAGATGACTGGCATTGATCAAGAATGGCAAAGGATTTATCTGGGATTAGTTTTGGGCTGTATGGCACAAATGCCAAATCTGAAAATCAAACTGGGAAAGTTGTACGGAATCGATCCAGTCGATAAGAAAAGCTACATAAAAGTAATTAAAGAAATAGAAAAAAACGGAGGGGTTAGCTCCGTTTAGGTTTTCTTGCTGCCTTTGGTTTTGATGCCCGAGCAAATATCTTTTGAAATTCGGTCTCGTATTTCCCCGCCAGAAAAGGATCAAAAATCACCAACAGATTCTCGTCATTCACCTGAGCGGCATTACTGCTGAAGTTATAAGAACCAAAGATCACAAGACGGCCATCAATAATAAAAACTTTGTGGTGCATGGTCCTCGGATTTGCGTCCCTCATAACGGCGGCGCCTGCTTGGAGAAGTTTGGAATATTTTGAAGACGACCTATGCGATCCTCGACTCTCAAAAACTCCAGAGACACTAATGCCAGCGGACATCATTTCGATTAAGGCATCTGCCAGTGAATCATCCGTAAAAGAAAAGGCGAGAAAATGAATGTGTCTCTTTGCCGTCCTGACCAGATTAATGATATGGCCAATGACTTCGGCTTCTGGGGCGAAATAGTTCTCAACCCGGACTCCTCTGATGGAAAAAATATCATCAGTGTTGTCAGGAGAAGTCTTACCAAACTTACCGACAAACATTTCCTCAAATTCTAAAGAATAGTTTCTGGCGAGCAAACGATCGAATATTACGACAGCGTTCTCGTTATTTCGATAAGCTGAATTTAACGAAATGTTAAATGATCCTGTCCAAACATATTTACGGTCGAATATGAAGAACTTGTTGTGCATATAGGCCGAGCGATTATCTGGGACAGTTGCTATCCCTGCGTCGACCAAGGACTTGATGGTGAGATAGTCGGAAAACTGATTGTCATAGACCAGACGAACCCGAACTCCCCTTCTATGAGCTCTAATCAAAGACTGAGCGACGTTTTCTAAGTCAAACTCAAAAACAGCCACATCAAGTGTTTTTTTGGTATTGTCGATTAGTCTTATCAAATCTTCTTCAATGCCACCCTCAAAGATATTATCAAAGGGAATTTTTGGACTAGTGAAGTAAACGGTGTGCCATTTCCCAAATAGGTTATTCCACACATGACCTCCAGGTGTAGCAGAAAGTTAAAGAACAACGAGGAAAAGTATATCAGACGTTAAGAAAGGTCCTCGAATTTTTTTAGAAGTTCTTTTTGCTTACCAGAAAGACGTGTGGGGAACTTGATAACGAACCGAATATAGAAATCGCCATGGCGGCTGGATTGGAGGTGTTTGATGCCTTTGCCGGAAAGACGGAGGACAGTTTCCGGTTGAGTGCCGGCACCAACACGGATTTTTAAATCTCCAGTAAGGGTCTGTACCTTGGTCTCGCCTCCCAAAATAGCTAGAGTAAAAGGAATTTCGTGATTGACGATGACGTCGCTACCTTCCCGCTTGAAGGTGGGGCTATTTTTTATTTCAAAGCTAACGTCAAATGCGTCATAACGGATACGGTTGCCTTCGTCGATGCCGGCAGGAACTTTGACGGTGTACTGTTTTCCTTGGTGAACAATAGTTTTTTCAGTACCATTCACGGCTTCCATGAAATCAAGTTTCAGTGTATAGCGGGGTTTGGCTTGGCGTCTGCCGGCTCCTGCTCCACCAAAAAAGGAGCTAAAAATATCGAAGGGGTCGGAAAAGCCTCCTCGACCGCCAAAGAGATCTTCGAAGTTGATGTTGCCTCCGGTGGAGTAATAAGAAGAGAAAGGATTGCCTGAAGATTGTTGGCCAAATGGATTGTAGCCGGTGCCACCACCGAAAGCCGCATGACCGAATTGATCATATTTGGATTTCTTTTCCGGACTACTAAGGACTTCGTAGGCCTCGTTTATTTCCTTAAACTTTTCGGTGGCGTCTTTTTCTTTGTTGCGATCCGGGTGCCACTTGAGAGCCAGCTTCCTGTAGGCAGATTTAATCTCCGCCGCAGAAGCGGTTTTTGATACTCCCAAAATATCGTAAAAGTCTCGTGTGGTAGCCATGTTATTTTGTCATCGCGAGGATGTACTCCGACGTGGCGATCCAGGGGATGGATTGCTTCGACTCTATACGCGTCTCGCAATGACGATTGGTTTACATTAATATTTTACTGGACAACCTCTCCTTCTTCTGCGGATTTTGTGTCAGTTTTGGTTTCTGATGTTTCGCCTTCGGCTTTTGAGTCCTCGGCTGGTTTGCCCTCCCCGGCGGGTTGGTCTTTTTCGCTAGCCGCTTTGTAGAGAGCTTCGGCGTGTTTTTGAACAAGTTCGGTGGAAGCTTTTAGCTTGGCGTCAAGAGACTCGACTGTGGCAGCTTCGTTCTTGAGTTCTTTTTCAAGTTCGTCGAGTGACCCAGTCATCTCTTTGGCAGCATCGGCGCCGAATTTATCGCCGGCATCTTTTAGAACTTTGCGAGTTTGGATTATAAGAGTGTCCGCTTCGTTTCTTTTGTCGACCAGTTCTTTTTTCTTTTTATCCTCCTCAGCAAATTTCTGAGCATCTTGCTTCATTTTTTCGACTTCAGCGTCGGAAAGGTTGGTGGCGTTTTTTATGGTAATCTTTTGCTCTTTGCCGGTAGCTTTATCCTTCGCCGAGACGTTCAAAATTCCGTTGGCATCGATGTCGAAAGTGACTTCGATCTGAGGAATACCTCGAGGGGCAGCAGGAATACCATCGAGGATGAAACTTCCAAGCGTCTTGTTGTCACTCGCCATAGGACGTTCGCCTTGAAGAATATGAATTTCGACTTGGGGCTGGTTGTCCGAGGCAGTTGAGAAGACTTGTGACTTACTACTCGGAACGGTGGTATTTCTTTCGATGAGAGGGGTCATCACACTCCCCATAGTTTCAATTCCAAGAGTTAATGGGGTGACGTCGAGTAGAAGAACATCTTTGACATCTCCGGAAATGACACCACCTTGAATGGCGGCGCCGAGTGCGACGGCTTCGTCTGGATTAACTGATTTGTTGGGTTCTTTGCCAAAAAAATCTTTGACCACTTGCTGAACTTTGGGCATACGACTCATACCACCAACGAGAATAACTTCCGCGATAGCGGCTTTTTCTATCTTAGCGTCGACCAAAGCTTTCTTACAAGGTTCGATGGTTTTCTGAATCAGATCATCAACCAATTCTTCCAGTTTGGCCCGGGTGATCTTCATGGTGAGGTGCAGGGGCTGGCCGTCTTTCTGGGTAATAAAGGGTTGATTAATTTCTGTTTCAGTCGCACTTGAGAGTTCAATCTTGGCTTTTTCGGCGGCGTCTTTAATACGTTGAAGCGCTTGTTTGTCTAGAGACAGATCAACGCCGGATTCTTTTTTGAATTCGGAAACGATGTAATCAATTAAGCGATGGTCGAAATCATCACCGCCAAGGAAGGTATCACCATTGGTGGACTTTACCTCAAAGACCCCATCACCGAGCTCGAGAATGGAAACGTCAAAGGTTCCTCCTCCTAGATCGTAGACAACAACAGTCTCGTTTTTGCCTTTGTCTAGGCCATACGCCAGAGCAGCTGCGGTTGGTTCGTTGACAATTCTTTGAACGTTGAGTCCGGCAATTTCCCCTGCCTGCTTCGTGGCTTGTCTCTGAGAATCATCAAAATAGGCGGGGACGGTAATAACAGCGTCGGTTACCGGCTGCCCCAGATAGGCTTCAGCGTCGGCCTTGGCTTTTTGAAGAATTTTGGCTGAAATTTCTTGGGGGGTGAAAGATTTACCTCCGAGATTTATGATGGCCATACTGTCTTTACCTTCAGCTATTTCGTATGGTGCCATTTCCTTGGTTTTTTGAGCTTGCTTCCCGGAGAATTTTTGACCCATGAGGCGTTTCACACTATAAATGGTGTTTTGTGAATTAAGAACCATCTGGCGTTTGGCTACATCTCCCACCAAGCCCTTGATAGGCTCTACGATGGAAGGAAAAGTGTTACGGCCTTCAGCGGTAGGGATAATTTTCGCAGTGCCACCCTCCATCACGGCTATGGCGGAATTGGTTGTACCCAGGTCGATACCGATTATTTTTGACATATTATTTTTATTTTTTAATTAATTTTTAAAACGTATTAGTTGTTTGAGATCCCTCGACTACGCTCGGGATGACGGTGTGTTATTAATTCCTGAGCCGACTTTGACTTTAGCAGGTCGGAGAACCTTGTCAAAGAGAAAGTAGCCAGGCGCAACAGTTTCGACCACTTGATCTTTTTTCCCCGGGACTATTTCGGTGCAGTCCATGGTGATTGGGTCAAAGTCATTACCATCTGTCTCGATGAGAGCCAAGCCTTCTTCTTTGAATACAACCATAAATTGCTCGATGACCATCTGCAGCCCCTTATCTTTGAGATGAGACTGAGCTAGTTGTAAGGAATCCATGTTTAATAAAAGTTTTTCGAGTAGGGAGGCCGAAGCCATCTTGATTATTTGAGACTCTTGCTCTTTATGGCGGCGCTGTTGATTTTGATAATCAGCCAGTATTCTCAGGTATTTTTCTTCTGTAGAAGCGAGCTTCTCTTCATTTTCTTCGAACCGTTTTTCAAGCTCAATCAGTCTGGAAAGATTATTAAGCTGAATCTCCTGAGCTGTTTCGACGCGATCAGGGTTATTGACGTTGGATTTTTTATCTTTTTTTACCATTCTCCGGCTATTTGATTTACTAAATTGGCAACATATCGAACAAAGGGTATATTGCGATCGTATTCTTGTCGGCTCGGACCAATAATTCCAAGGCTACCCCTGCGACCACTGACGTGAATGTCGGCAAAAACACAACTCACAGGTTGAAATAGACTGACTCCCATTTCATCCCCTACCAAAATATGTATAGGGTTGTTCCCGGCCGCGCGACCAAAGATATCCATAAGACGTGCTTGCTCGTCTAAAAGATAAAAGATTTCTCGAGTGATGTCCAGATCTTTGAATTCAATAGCATTAAAAATATTGGCATAACCAGAATGGAAGCTTTGCCCCTCATCAAAAGCGGCGACACAAAGCGCCTTGGTTCTTTCTGCCAAAACTTTGGTGGCTTCATGGAGCAAGTCATCCCGATTAAACCGGTGATCCCAAACCCGAGATTTGACACCAACTTCTTCGGCCACACTAAGCTGCTTTTCTTTCATGAGCTCGTTGACATAGAATTTGATGGCAAGAGGAGTGGGAATGCGACCTGAAGAGGCGTGAGGTTGAGATAAGAATCCTTTTTCTTCAAGACTCGCCATTTCGTTTCTGAGAGTAGCCGGAGAAACCCCTAACCTGTATTTATTTTCCAAAGCAACAGAACCAACGGGCTCAGCTGACTCGGTAAATTCTTCGACAATAGTCTTGATGATGAGAATCTGGCGCTCAGTTAGATCCATAGTTAGCAGAATGATAGCATGAGTGATAAGAGGCAGTCAAGCGACTCATGATAAAGTTAATTAATGGCTAATCGAAAAAAAATTCTTAGGGGGTTAACCCCGCTGATTGTCGGACTATTGGTGATCATTGTGGTAGTAGTGGCAATTCCATCAGCAGTTCAATTTGTCGGTAAGGCGGCTGGATTCCCTGCTAATTTGGTCTTTAATTATGAAGGCGTACTTGGGAAAATGCCTCAACCATGGAGAAACATAGGGCAAGGGGGGGAAGAGCCCAAAGAAATGCTTGCGCCCGTAGTGGATGCGGTCAAAGCATTGAGGATGGAATATATTAGACTCGATCATATATATGACGCGTTTAAGGTGGTCTCCAGAACTGACGATGGGCAACTTACCTTTGATTGGTCAGGTCTGGACCAAGCGGTGGATGTTATTTTGGCAACAGGAGCAAAACCCTTCTTATCTTTGTCATACATGCCGCCTGTTATGGCGACCAGCGATATAGTATCTCCGGCAAAAGATTGGAGTGAGTGGGGGCAGCTAGTCCAGGCGACCATAGAACACTATAGCGGCCGAAGTCAAAAAAATATTGATGGGGTGATCTATGAAGTATGGAATGAGCCCGATTTGTTTGGAGGATACAAAACCTATGGTGACAGGAATTACCTAGAGATGTATGCCGTTTCGGCACGAGCTGCGGCTAGAGTGAGAGGGACAAATCTATTTGAAATTGGTGGACCCGCAACGACTGGCCTCTATCAAAACTGGGAAGAGAGACTAATCAAGTATGTGGACGCAAATAACCTTCGACTCGATTTTTTGAGCTGGCATCGGTACGCTTACGATTTGGAACAGTATGAGAAAGACGTGCTACAGGCGAAAAGGTGGGCGGAAAATATTCCAGCCCTCGTCAATCTAAAATTTTACGTCACCGAATGGGGACATAATAGCGAAATTGACAAGGGCTATGACGGAAGATTTGGTGCAATTCACACTCTGGCGGGCGCACGGGCAATGATGGGGGTCGTGGACAGAGCTTTCCTTTTTGAAATTAAAGACGGTCCCGGTACAGAAAAATACTGGGGTAGGTGGGGAATTCTGACTCATGAAAAATATGGTGCTCCGGAAAAGAAACCGAGATACTTCGCGCTCCAATTTTTAAATAATTTGGGACCTTACCGGATGAGTGTGGCCGGGGAGGGAAGCTGGGTAAAAAGTATTGCCTCCACGGACGATAAAGGAAATCTAAAAATTATGGTGGTTAATTATGACCCAAAAGGTTCTCACTCCGAAGCGGTGCCGATGACCTTTGAGAATTCACTCCGAAGCGGTGCCGATGACCTTTGAGAATTTACCGAAACTAAACTTTAAGATTACGAGGACTGATTTTCTAGGTGCAAGCCGGACGCTTACGGTAGCGACCACCTCGGCGACTTGGAAAACTTCGGAGTTTTTTGGCCCAAACACGGCTGCGATGTTTACCGTAGAGTTTTGAAGACGTGACACGCCGCATCAGTTCCGCCTAGGATTTGGCGATGGCCAGGAAGGCTTCCTGGGGCACGCTGACTTTGCCGAACTGCTTCATGCGGGCTTTGCCTTTTTTCTGCTTATTGAGGAGTTTTAGATTCCGGGTAAAGTCTCCCCCATGAAGCTTGGCATCAACATCTTTGCGGTAGGCCTTGATGGTTTCGCGGGCCACGATCTGGCCGCCGATGGCAACCTGAATAGGAATTTCGAATTGTTGCCTAGGTATAGCTTCTTTTAACTTCTCGGCTACCTTTTTACCTTTTTGGTAGGCTTTTTCTCTAACCGTAATGACACTCATGGGTGCAAAGAGCTCGTGATTGAGTAAAACGTCGAGCTTAACGAGCTCCGCTTCTTGCCAACCGGCTAATTCGTAGTCCATGGACGCAAAACCCTGTGAAACGCTTTTGAGACTGTCGTGAAGTGCGGTAATGACTTCAATTAGAGGCAAAAAATAATCGATTTCTACCAACTGGTCTAGATAGGAAACGTTAACTAAATTGCCACGAAGATCCTGGCAGAGTTCCATGACAGCGCCCACGTAAGGAGAAGTAACGACGATATTGACTGCCGCCATAGGTTCGTAGCCTTGGACTATTGTGGCAGGATCGGGAAAATCGGCTGGTGAACTAAATATTTTTTCATCACCGGAGCGAACTGCTACCTTATATTCAACTGAAGGAGAAACGGAAATAACCGGAAGATTAAATTCTCTCTCAAGTCTTTCACCGACCACCTCGGAGTGAAGCATACCCAGAAAGCCAACCTTGACCCCTTGCCCCAAAATGGGAGAGTTTATTCCTTGAGTGGTAAGAGATGAGTCGTTTAGTTTCAATTTCTCCAGAGCATCGAGCAAGTCTCTATACTGAGAACCTTCGGCGGGATAGAAATCCAGAAAGACATTAGGGTGAATTTTCCGAAAGCCAGGAATTGGGGAAACCAGCTTGACTTGATGGGAAAGACACAAGGTATCTCCGACGAGCACATTACGGATGTCCTTCAGCCCGGTAATGATATATCCGACACTACCAGAGGTGAGTATTTTTTTCTCTGTTCTGCCTGGAGAAAAAATGCCTATTTCCTGAGAAGTTAGAGACTGGCCGGAACTTAAGAAGGATAGTTTGTCACCAGCATTTAAATTTCCGGTGATTATTTTGACAAAAGCAATGACTCCCAGGTGAGTATCAAAGGTGGAGTTGAAGACGAGGGCTTGAAATGGTGCGGTGGAGTGGGATCCCTCGACTACGCTCGGGATGACAGATGTTTTTGGAGAGGGGAGGTCAGAAATAATTTTTTCCAATAAGTTTTCGACGCCCTCCCCTGTTTTGGCGGAGACAAAAAGAGGGTCACTCTGTAATCCAAGTAGAAGTTTTATTTGGCGGGTGGCGGCGGGGACGTCGGCCAAAGGAGCATCAATTTTGTTGATCACAGGAATGATGGTCAGACCAAGGTTTTTTGCCAAGCGGAGATTGGCGACCGTTTGCGCCTGAACTCCCTTAGTGGCATCCACTAATAATATGGCACCTTCGCAGGCCTGGAGGGCTCGCTCAACTTCGTAGTTGAAATCGACGTGGCCAGGAGTGTCAATTAGGTTTAAGCTGTAGCCATGATAGGTCATTGATACGGGGGCAAGTTTTATGGTGATACCCCGTTCTCTCTCAATCGGATTACTATCCAACAATTGCGGGGTCATTTTATCGCCCTTTACCGCACCGGTAATTTCCATAAGTCGATCCGCCAGCGTAGATTTTCCGGCGTCAATATGAGCAATGATAGAAAAATTTCTGATTAGACTTGACATAATTTAGATATTGTTGGGAGTGGTTTCGAGAACCTCATCGCTACTGGCGAGTATTTTACGCCAATTACCAACCTTTTTCACAATGTATATCACATCCTTAAGCTCTTCTATCTCAAACAACCAACAGAAAAAGAGATAAACACAGAAGCCAACACTACTAACTACTAAAGTTAAGATGATTAAAGGAAGAGTCCTCGTGGTATCAAAAACTAATTGATCGAGAAGTCTCATGGGTAGCCAGAGAGAAACGGCGGTAAAAAGACTTACGATGACCATTTTGAAGATGCGGGTGGAAATGCCGAGGGGGCCTACTTTGATGCGGACAGCCCAGTAAGAGAGACCAAAATCGAGAAGATTGCCAAGTGATAGGGCTAGGGTGATGCCGGCGACGTTCTTTTCGGTACTCAAGCCAAGGAGATAGGCTGAGCCAATGAAGAAGACCATGGTGATAAAGCCAATAACCAGTGGAGTTTTTGTGTCTTTTAACGCGTGAAGTGCCCGGGTAAGTGAGTTGGTGACGGCTTGAGGAGCAATAGATAAACTAAGAAAGGCCAAGGCCTTGCCTGTAAGCAAAGTTGCTTCCCAAGGAAAGTTCTTTGCACCAAAAGCCAAACGCACCAAAGGAATGCGCAAGACGAGGACAAGGACGCTGGCGGGTAGAGCGAAGAAGAAGATTTGGAGGATGGCCTTTGATAGAGTTGATTTAAATTGGGTCTTGTCGGTAGATAAAGCCTCCCTGGCAAGTGAGGGGAAAGAAGCCTGGCTCAAAGAAACACCAAATAAGGAAATAGGCAGAACATAGAGCTGGCGAGCAAAATTGAAGATTGAGAGAGATCCCGCAGCTAGGAGTGAGCTCAGATTTACCGCGACCCACCGCTCAATTTGATCTAGACCCAGAGACAGAGCCCGGGGTGGCATTAGGCTTATCATCGAAAGAACACCTGGATGTTTTGGTTGCCAACGAATACCCGGCCAATATCCTAAGCCTTTGGCGGTGGGAAGCTGGATGGCCATGTGAAGAAAAGCTCCAAAGACAACACCGATAGCGGCGGAGTAAATGCCATATCGCGAAGAGAGAAAGTATATGCCCAAGATAGTACCAATATTGTAGAGAAGAGGAGCAATGGCCGGTATCAGGAATCGGCGCTGTGATTGCAACACCCCAGTAAGAAAAGCAGAGACAGCAAACAAAATTTGAGCCAGGGACATGAGCCTGATAAGGCCAGCCATTAAGTCAAGTTTTTCTGCAGGAAAATGAGCCAACAAGCCGGCTAACGGGCGGGCAAAAATAGCAATCAGGGTGGAGATAATCAGTAGATAAAACCCTACCGTGGTTAGGGCTGTATTGGCTAGCCGGTGTGCCTCTTCTTCGGATTTTTCAAAATACTCCTGATAGACAGGAATAAAAGCCGCAGATACCGCTCCGACCACCAAGAGTTGAAATACCGTGTCAGGAATGACAAAAGCGGCAAAGTAGACATCCAGATCAGTCTCCATGCCACCAAAAAAACGGGCAGCAAGTAGATGATTTTTGACTAAACCCAGGAGAGCTGACCCAAGGTAAGAGACACCAATAATGGCAGCCGCAGAAAGGATGCTATTGCTTTTACGATTGAAAAACTCCTGAGATTTGGAAATTATCTTGTTTACCACTGGGTTATTTTAATTCAAGTGACGAACTTGTGCCAGACTAGCTCGAGCATGATAAAATAAAGGTATGCCTATAACCAAATCCGCAATCAAAAAACTTAGGGCCGACAAAAGAAAGGCCACTTTCAACAAAGCTACCAAGACGAAGGCCAAATCAGCTATTGATAATTTTAAGAGTCTTCTTACCCTGCCAGGTTGAGTAAGAAGGTCAAATAAAAAGTTCTTTGTGTTTGAGGTTTCCATTTGATAAACTGGAAGTGTGGCTGCCCAGCAAGGTGTTTTTCAGATCAATTTAATACCGAAAGATAGTTTTGAGTTTTCCCCTTTGGGAAGATTCTTATCGTGGGCAACAACCACCGGAAGGGTACTGGTGGTTTTGACTGAGTTCGTAGTACTGCTCGCATTTGGATCCAGATTTTATTTTGATAAAAGAGTTAATGACTTGACCGAGGAAGTGGAACAAAAACAGGTTCAAATCGAAACTTTTGCAGAAACGGAAAAACAAATGAGAAAGATTCTGGCCAAGCAGTCACCTGTAAATACCTATCTATCCGAAAACCTTACTTTCGGTCAAAAATATGACAATTTATCTAAGACAATTCCCCGCGGAGTACACCTGGAGAAACTAACTATCAACGATACGGGAATGGGTATGGTCGGAGAATCCGAGTCAGAGTTGGGATTTGCACAATTACTTCGAAGTTTGAAAAGAATGGAAGGGGTGGCGAATTTATCAATGAAGGATACTACTTTTGAACAGACTTCTGGCTCCGTAAAATTTAATATTCAGGCAACTTTTAAAAATGGCTCTAATTAATAACGAAAAATACTCTCTTTATTACCAGAGGATAAATCTGATCTATCAAAGACCAGAGGTAAAGGCGTCGCTAGAAATAATTCTCTCAGTTTTTATGGTGACTATCCTTATCTTGGCTGCCATCAGACCGACCTTGACAAACGTGGCCTCTTTGCAGAAAAGGATCGAGGATCTAGAATCCGTAAATAAAAAAGCCGACAATAAAATTGCTCAAGTCTTCAATGCACAAAACCAGCTGAATACTTATCAAGATAGACTCCGGCTGTTTGATGATGCTGTACCTGATGGATTTTCTTATCAAAGTATGGCGGGAAGAATAGAGCTGTTGGCCAGGAGGAGAAATTTGACCGTACAAACTATCCAGATGCCGGGAGTACGGCTATTCGGAACGGGGCAGGCCGTCGGGGACTGGTCAACCAAATTAATTAAGGCGGATGCAACCAAAATAATAAAGACCGATCTGACCTTTACCGTTACCGGTGAACCCAGAAATGTTAGGGGGTTTTTATCTGAGATTGAAAACATGGATCGCGTGACCATCCTAAATACGATTGTTTTATCAACTGAGACGGGACCTGGGGGGGCTAACGTCAGCTTGAGAGCTACTGGACAAATATCATTTTACTTCTTTGACGAAAATGAAACCTAGAAAGACACTTTCAATTTATGTATTATTGGTAGGAGTGATGGGACTATCCATCGTCGGGGGTATTTTGGCATTTCAGGTTTTTTCCGCGTCTGTAAAAAGCCAGCTAACGGTAGCACAAACAGAAGTAGTAAAGCCAATAGATGGTGTTATCAGTCAAGAGGTGATGCAGAACCTCCAGCAAAGATCTGTCATAACCGAATCAGATTTCATATCAGTGTCTGTGCCGGTGCCGACCCAATCATTGGGACCTGTGCAGACAGCTACGGTGGCGACGGCAACAGCCTCTCCGACAATTGAAACAATACCTATACAATAAAGTAAATGGCAACAAAAGGATTAATGAATAAGAGAATACCGACTTTCTTGGGGATATTAATTCTTTTGGGTGGTTTGGTAGCGGGTGTAATACTCGTAAATAGCCGCCAGGGTCTAGAATCGCAAGCTGGCCCCACTGAAAGCCCTAAGAATGTAAAAATTTCTAATAGAGGTGCATCGACCTTAAGTGTAAGCTGGACAACCGACATTCCCCTGACAGGCCTAATTAAATATTCAGAGGATCCAACAAAAATCACCACTCCGGCAGGTGACGCAAGAGATCAAGTGTCGGGGACGTCTCAGGGATACACAAATCATCTGGTCAACGTGACTGGTTTGGGGGCAAATAAAACTTATTATTTCTTAATTGTTTCCGGGTCAGGAACCTATGACGAAAACGGTAAACCCTTTCAAGTACGAACGGCAGCCCAAGCAGTAGTTCCCCCGGAAGACGTGATTTTTGGAAAGATAATAGGGGCTGCCGGGGAACCGGTAAACGGGGCAATTACTTTCGTGGAGGCCGAGGGCGGAGAAACACTATCAACCATCACCAGGACAGATGGTACCTGGAGACTTAATATGGCAAATTCTAGAGATAAAGATGGACGGGTCTTGACTTATGATCCGCAATCAACTTTATTATCAATCTTTGTCCAGGCTGGAACAAGCGGTACAGCTACGGCATTGACAGACACGAGCAAGGATACACCAGTACCGGATATTGTGATGGGAAAAAACCAGAGTTTTATTGAGACAGGTTCGCTGGCAACTAGCTTGGTTGCTACAGAATCTGCCACTGCCCGAGCAGGTTTCCAACTTGTGGAATCCCAGCTTTCACTGTCAGAACAACTAGAGGCAACAGGTGAGGCAAAGATTTTGAATCCTGCAATTAATGGAGAAATTATTGCGACGGACTTGCCGCAGTTTATGGGAAAATATACCGCAGAGAGTACCATTAAACTAACAATTGATAATCCATTAAATACTCAGGTAGTTACAGCTGATTCTGACGGTAATTGGACATGGACCCCTCCACAGAAACTACTGCAAGGAGAGCACATACTTACCGTAGAGTACACAGATGCAAATAATCAACTCAGATCAATTATTAGAACGTTTACCGTTTTATCCAGTTCACTCCCGGCGTTTACAGCCACTCCATCTGCGACACCATCGGTGACAGAGACTCCTACACAAACACCTACACTGACGCCGACTCCGACCGTTATTACCACCATGCCACCCGCAGAAGAGGAACTAACAGATGCCGGAGGACTCACAACTTCAATGGGTTTGGTATTACTCGGAATTATCCTGTTGGTATTTGGTAGAGTTACAAAAAATAGATTTAAATAAATACCGTGTTGACGGTGATTAAAAAAATAGATATAGTGAAATAGATGGACGACAAAAATAATCCTATTGTTCCTGCGCAAGATAACTACAGCTCTCCTGAGCCGAGCATGACTCCTCCGCCATCTGCGTCCGCGGAACCTCTACCCATAGCTCCCTATGCCGAACCCACACAGATTACGACGACAACGGTGTCTGCTCCGGTAGCGACAACTCCGATTCCCGGGCCAACTTCAGATGCGACCGTTCCCCCTGTACCAGTAACGACGACAACGACAGCCACCGAGTCTGCGGAAACGACGACAACAGTGGCGCCGACTGGAATTACCACCACTACCGTGACTCCTCCTATCTCCGAGGAACCGAAGTGGCCGGAAACAAAACCTAAGAGCCAGATGCCGAAGATTTTGGGTGGAGTGTTAGCAGTTCTTTTGGTCGTCGGGGCGGCGACCGGGGCTTATTTTGTTTCGACTAGAGTATCCCAGCGTCAAGCCGTTGCTCCGACTGCGCCGGAAAGTGAACCACAAGCGGCGGGGAGTCTAGGCGGGTCAACGACAAAGCCGCCGGTAACAGTTAAGCCAACAAAGAAACCTGATAAAGAGCCTGAGGAGACGCCCGTGGCAATACCGACAAAGATTGATGTTAAGCCGTCAGCAACGCCAACAAAGACAGATGTTAAGCCGACCGTGACACCTTACAGTGGTGGTTGCATGTCCTGTGTTGCAGGAAGTTGTGTTGTAACTGATTATGTTGGCTGCTCAAATACGCTAAACTGTACGGCTTCGTCGTGCGGAGCATCAAGAACATGTCAGACAACTCCTGATTGTCCTTCAGGACAGTCTTGTGTTGGGAATGTTTGCCAAGGGACTATAATTACCACAACCCCTCAAAAGACATGCCAAACATCAGCAGATTGTCCATCAGGACAAACTTGTGCTGGCTTAAAATGCCAGCCCACGGTTCCCGCCGGGTACTGCACAATTGATGCTGATTGCGCTAGTGGTAAGCAATGTATTGGCGGCAGATGTGCGAACCCCGGAGAAACAACAATAAATTGCGGAGGAATACTATGTAGTCCCAACAATTGTCATTGTACCGGAGGGGATGCGTGTACCGGCCACGAGTGTGTTTCTGATACTTACATTGCGAATGTATGCACCTCTCAAGGCCGGTCTTGGTGTAAAAATCAAGGTGGAACTGGAATGACGTGTTGCGTGGCCGGTTATGTGTGTGGATCTGGTAACGGATGCTATCCTGCAACAACGACTGATGGAGGGGGTGGTGGTGGAGGAGGCGGGGGTGGTGGAAATGTTACACCAGTGGTAACGGCTACCGTGACAGTGGCACCGACACCGGGAGTAGCAGGGGCTTGTATGGAAATAAAACTCTACTCTCAGAAAGCAGATGGAACATACAACACGACCGCAATGACCGTAGCCCAAAGAAACGCCGTAAAAATTGGTGACAAAATCAGGCTGGTAATTGTGGCGAGCAAGGCAAATTTAAAAGCCAAATTCAGAATTACCGTTGGCACCGATACTCCAGTAGAAAACAATAGTGTGGGCTATTTGGATGCGAGCACTAACAAGAATTCTTATTTCGATTTTACAATTACCAAGACTGGGGCTCACAAATTTGAAGGACTAGTTAGCACAAAGCCATAAAATGAAAAACTCAAGAAAAAAAATTGTAGCTATCGTTTCGATAATCTTGATAGCCCTACTGGCCGCAGCGGCGGTGTTTGTTTCTTATCGACTTAGCACTCAGGAAGGGTTGGCACCAACTGGCCCGGCAAGTAGTCCCTCGGCTTGTGATGCCCAGTGCCCAACTGAAAGTGATCCTACATTGCTATATAGCTGTACTCCATCCGCAGACGGGTCGCTTGTCAGTTCATGTAACAGAGCCGGCAGGGTAGAGTCTTGTGGAGGACAAAATTATTGTTGCCCATTTGTGGGTGGAAACTGGACCACAAGTATGACTGCTTGTCCGACCGCAACGGTTACGGTAGCGCCGACGATAGCAGGAACAGGAGTTGAATGTTCTGCTTGTACTTCGACAGCAAATTGCGCGGCTGGTCTATCTTGTGATCTGGTGGATGGAAGATGTAAGAAGACGGACGGTACGTCTGTTTGCTACGAAGGGTCAGCGGCATGTACGGTGACATCAACTAGTATTTGTGTTGCTTCGGAGGCGGTCACCTGTTCCCCCGACTGTCCTACGGCTTGTGGAAATCCTGCAGGTACAATATCTACTTGTTTGGACTCTTGTGGGGTAGCAACTACAAAAGCGTGTCCCGCGACAACTGCTTGTGCCACGGATATAGATATTTCAAAAATCGCATACAGAAATGAAGACTTAAGCACTTCCAGGAGCTATGAGTATGAAACAGCAATTGATACAGTGTCCAAAGACCAGACTTTTATTTATGCGATTTATTTACTAAACAACGGAGAGGTAAGCGTGGGTAACATAGTATTAACCGACACGCTTGACGGAGACCATCAAGACGATTTGACCTACCTAGATGCAAATAGCGGATGTACATTCTCACAAAGTAACAAGAAGGTGACATGTAGCGGAATCAGCATTCCAGCGGGAGAAAGAGTCGTCTATGCTTTCCGGGTGAAGGTAAATAGCGGCGCGGTAAATGGAGACATAATCAAAAATACAGCTATTGCAGTAATTGGTGACACAAGTATCAGCGATGATTACTCGGTGACAGTGAGCACTGTTGTGGGATGTAACAATACTTGCACCACGGACACCGAGTGTTCAACTGGCCTGGTTTGTGACACTGCTTCCAGTAAATGCCGTAAGGAGGCATGCAGCGAAGATGATACCTGTGTTTGCCCTTCAGCGGTTGCAATTACCGAGGCTCCAACAGCAGAACCAACTGCGGTAAGAACAGTAGCCCCAGTAAGAGTGGCCACAGAGGCTCCAGCGGGTGCCGCAGGAGTAGCCGCAGGAGCAGTTGAGCCAACAATACTGCCGGAGACTGGCATCCTTGACTTCCCAGGAGTGGCCGCCTTTGGAGGAGGCTTGCTTCTAGCCATAGTTGGAATTCTATTAGCTCTATAAAGCGTGAGGAAGCGGATAGCTGTAATAGGAGGAGGGTTTACTGGACTTTCCTGCGGAGTATCTTTGGTGGATGAGGATTTTGAGGTAGTCATTTTTGAAGCTTCTGATAAGTGTGGAGGTTTAGCAAGCGGGTTTAATCCTTCGACGGGCTCAGGACAGGTCCACTGGAAGTGGAATCTGGAATCTTTTTATCACCACATCTTTACCGGAGACAGAGAAATAA
>LCJG01000014.1 GCA_000998025.1 Candidatus Collierbacteria bacterium GW2011_GWB1_44_6 | reverse complement strand
GTAGCGAAGGGTGATGACTAGCTTGTTGACCGGTTTATCTTCTGCAACGTAATAATCCTCAATAAAAGCCTCATCTTTGAGGATTTTAGTGATTTCATCCCTGGAATTGGAAAAGTTTACCGTAACGGTATCTTTTTTGGCGAGGTAGCCATTTCTAATGATAGTAAGGTAGTCTGCTATTGTATCCATATTTATTTTGACATTTTGAAAACGCCGGGCAATTCACCTCGGTGGGCCATCTCTCTAAAGCAAAGGCGACATAGTCCGAAGATGCGAATGACGCCACGAGGCCGGCCGCATAGCTGGCAACGACGGTGATCGCGGGTACTGTGACCGGCGAGTTTTAATGATTTAGCAATTTTGCTTTTTTTGGCCATTCTTATTTTGACTGAGATTCTTTTGTAAAAGGCATGCCTAAAGTTCTAAGGAACATTAAAGCGGTTTGGGAATCCTTTGCGCTCGTTGAAATGGTAACCTGTAGCCCTTGAATCCTCCCGATTTTATCATATTCGACCTCAGGAAACACTATTTGTTCGGGAAAACCGATGGTGTAATTGCCTTTTTGATCAAAAGTTTGAGTAGAAACGCCCTGAAAATCTTTCAGACGGGGAAGAACAATGCCGGTAAGTTTTTCCAGAAAATCATACATACGATTGCCTCGGAGTGTAACTTTGAGACCAACCACCTCGCCCTCACGGAGATTAAAAGCAGCAATGCTGGAGCGGGATTTGGTTTCCAAGGGAGTTTGGCCGGTGATGGCAGCTATCCAGGCTTTGGTTTTGGCTAGCAGGTCTTTATCTGTCTTGAAGTCTTTGGAACTGGAGTTGACAGTAATTTTAACCAATTTTGGAACCGCTTCAATTGATGAAAGTCCGAGTTCTTTCTGAAGAGCAGGACGGATTTCTTTGAGATATTTTTCTTTTAGGTTTTGGGTCATTTTTGTTTGGTGGTGCTGGTGATAATCTGGCGGCATTTGTGACAGATTCTGACTTTGGGTGTTTGCGAGGCATCGAATCCGACACGAGTAGGCTTGCCACAGCTGGGACAAATAAGGGCGACGGAAGCAGTAGAAATGGCCCGGGGAAGTGAGAGAATGGTACCGGCTTCGTTCCCTTTGGGCTTGATGTGTTTCTTGTAAAGATTAATGCCTTCAACCAGAACTTTTTGGTCGACCGGCAGTACCTTGAGGATTTTACCGGAGCGACCTTTGTCTTTACCGGCGGTAATTTGAACGATATCGTTGATTTTGAATTTGAACATAGGCTTTAGACGACTTCTGGTGCGAGCGAGGCAATCTTGGCAAAGCCAGCATCTTTTACCTCACGGGCAATGGGGCCAAAGATACGGGTTCCAAGGGGTTGTTTACCCGCAATGGAGTCAATAATAACGGCAGCATTGTCATCGAAACGGACATAAGTACCGTCGTCACGGCGCGTCTCTTTGCGAGTACGGACGATAACAGCTTTGACAACTTGTTTATCTTTGACTGTTCCACCCGATTCGGCTCCTTCAACTGCAGCAGTGACGATATCACCGATATAGCCGAAGCGACGGTGGGAACCACCATGGACAAGGATAACTTTGATAAGCTTGGCGCCGGAGTTGTCGGCAATATTTAGAACAGATCTTAGTTGAATCATATTATTTTAGCTATTTTCCAATGTTTGGTCTTACTGAGTGGCCGGGTTTCTTCAATGCGGACACGGTCGCCAACCTTGGCTCCCAAATCGTTCTGGACAGCGTAAGACTTGTTGACTTTGATACGTTTGAGATAGATGGGGTGAACTTTGAATTTGACCACATCAACAATCGCTGAATGGAGATTTTTGTCGCTTTTGACGGTTCCGGTTAAGTGTTTCATATTATTTTGTTTGCGTTAACAATTGAGCAATTTGAACTTTGGTTTTCTTGTGGGCATTGGTGTTCTTTTCAATACCTGAACGAATATTAAGCTTGATGGTAGCCAATTGAATTTTGAGTTCTTCTAGAGAAGTGGTGGTTTCGATCTTTTTTTTAGGCATTTTCTTTCATTATGAATTTTGTTTTAACGGAGAGCTTGTGACTAGCCAGGCGGATAGCTTCGGCAGCGACTTCACGGGAGACTCCGGAGAGTTCCATGAGGATTTGTCCAGGCTTGACCACGGCGACATATCCAGACACATCGGATTTTCCTGAACCCATACGGGCACCAGGGGTTTTGTGACCGATGGGCTTATGGGGAAAAACACGAAGGAAAAATTTACCAACACGTTTGGTGTGGTGAGTGATGGTGCGGCGGGCGGACTCGATTTCGTTGGCGGAAAGCCAGCCACATTCCTCGGTTTTGATACCAAAGTCACCGTAGGATAATTCGTTGGTCCGTGTGGCGACGCCACCCATACTGCCCCTGAATTCTTTTCGATATTTGCGTCGTGCTGGTTGTAACATTTTATTTTGTGTGTGTCTTAACTAATGATGTCGCCGGTATAAATCCAAACCTTGATACCAACGTAGCCGGAGCGGGTGAGGGCTCTCTTCTCTACGTAATCGATGTTGGCACGAAGAGTTTGGGTAGGAATGCGGCCTTGCTTGAATTTTTCGACTCTAGCAATCTCAGCACCATCGATACGTCCGGCAAATACCAACTTGACCCCTTTGGCACCGGCGGCCATAACTTTCTCTATGGCTTGATTGGCGGCGCGGCGGAAAGGATAGCGGTGTTCGAGCTGACCAACAAGACGGTCGGCAATGATAGCTGAGTTTATATCAGGAATTTTTATTTCTAAAGGATGAAGATTAATCTTGACGGCATTTTTGGCTTTTGGATTGATCTTGAGCAATCTTTCGAGTTCTTTTTTGAGAAGCTCCAACGAAGAACCACCGCGACCAATAACGACACCCGGGCGGGATACATTCATGTAGATGTCGACTGAGTTAATGGAACGCTTGATCTCAATACTGGTGATGCCTGCCAACTTAAGTTTTTCTTCCAGGAAGCGTCTAATCTTGTTGTCCTCAAGGACATACTTGGCATAATTTCTGAATCCAGCAAACCAGACCGATTTGGTCGGAAAGATGTAGCCAGTTCTGAATGCGATCGGATTAACTTTTTTTCCCATGATTATTTAGTTTTTTTGCTAGCCTGCCTACCGGCAGGTAAAATTTTAACGACTTTTTTGGCGACGGCTTTGGTGGAGGGAGATTCCTCCACTGGGGTCGGGATGACAGGGGCGGGTTTTGGGGCAGAGACGACCTTGGGGGCGGGAATTCTAACTGTGAGGGTCAAGTGTGAAGTGATTCTTTCGTAAGGCTTCGTCCGGCCACGACCACCGATGTGGGCGCGTTTGAGAGTGCGGCCCTTGGTGGCGAAAGCCGAGTCGATAATTAATCTATCGGGAGAAGCTTGGAACTGAGAAACTGCGTTACCAACAGCCTGTTTGATGAGTTGAATGATAGGCTCGGCAGCTCTTTTGGGGGTGACTGCAAGCTGTTTGATGGCGAACAGAGCCGGGCGACCAACAATGGCCTTGAGAACCAAGTTAGTTTTTCTGGGTGAGGACAAAGCGTGACTGGCTTTGGCGATGACGAGTTGTTTTGTGGCCATAGATGTTTAAGTTTTGGTTAAGAGTCTCTTAACAATGCGGCCATGACCTCGGAAATTTCTGGTGAGAGAAAATTCTCCCAGGCGATGCCCAACCATGTCTTCGGTAATAAAGACTTCTTTAAAAAGTTTGCCATTGTGAACCAAGAACGTGTAGCCGACAAATTCAGGAGGTATTTGGCTGGAACGAGCCCAGGTTTTGATGGGTTCTTTTTTTCCAGCAGCCTTGAGCCGCTCAATCTTGATGATGAGCTTCTCGTTGACGAATGGTCCTTTGATTGAACTTCTGGACATGATTATTTAATTATTTTGAGTAACGACGTTTGATAATAAGTTTATTGCTGTAAGCCTTACGGTTTCTGGTACGCTTACCAAGAGTCCGCTTGCCCCAAGGAGATTTGGGAGATTTCATACCGATACCGGACCGACCTTCTCCACCACCGTGCGGGTGAGAGCGAGGGTCCTGGGCAACTCCTCTGACTGTAGGTCTAATTCCCATGTGGCGTTTGCGACCGGCTTTGCCAAGGATTTCTTCTTTGTGATGAGGATTGCTGAGACTACCGATGGTGGCTTTACTGGCACCGCTGAAGACACGCACCTCACCTGAGGGAAGTTTGACTACCACATGGTCAGCTTCTTTGCTCTGGACAGTAGCGGAGTTTCCGGCACTGCGAACCATCTGGGCGCCTTTTCCAGCAGTAATTTCGATATTGTGAATTTCGATGCCGATAGGGATGTTTCTTAGAGGAAGACAGTTGCCTACTTTGATTTCTGCGGACTCGGAAGACACGACAGTGTCCCCCACTTTGAGGCCGTGAGGGGCAAGAATATAATCCTTGACTCCACTCGCATAAACTAAAAGGGCGATATCTGAAGTACGATTTGGATCGTATTCGATAGAGTCAACCCGAGCGGTAATGTTTGAATTTCTCTTCCAGTCTATATGACGAAGGAAACGCTTCTGACGACCACCCTGATGTCGAACTGTTATTTTACCAGAAGAATTGCGTCCGGATGACTTGGGATTTAGAGATAGTAGTTTTTTGGGTGTGGTGCTCATGTGATTATGATTTTAGTGAATTAAAAATCTCGATCGTTTGGCCTTTTTTTATCTGGACAATGGCTTTTTTGTTGACCGGAAGAGTGATGTGGCGGCCGGTTTTCATGGATTTGACTTTGCGGGCGGCGTGTTTGACTGTGTTAATAGAAACAACATTTACCTTGAACAGGTCTTCGACAGCTTTCTTAATCTGATACTTACTGGCGTCCGGCGCAACTTGGAAAACATATTTGTCAAGCTTGGCTAAGGAATAACTTTTCTCGGTGACGACCGGCTTAAGAATGGTGTTTTGGTGAATTAAGGGAGTAGACATTTTATTTGAGCTTTAAACGAGTAATTAGGTGATCGTAAGCTGAGTTGGTTAAATAAATCTTGGGTGACTGAGCGACAGAAAAGACATTGAGACGTCTGGCAGAAAGCAGAGAAATATTTTCCAGATTGGAAACTGCTTTTAGCACTTCAGGGTTTTCGCCGAAGAAAACTAGAGAGGCCTGGTCTTTGCCTAGTACCTTTTGAGCGGATTTCGTTGACTGTTTTATTTCGGAAGTATTTACAAGTGAGAGGCGGTTTTCCTTTTGATAAATGGTCAAGATACCAGAGAGAGCGCGGACTTTCATTTTTTGATTTAAGGATTTTGGAGCAGATTTGAGACCAGTGGGGCCAAAGGGAACACCTCCACCAACGTAAATTGGGGAAGATTGAGCACCGTGGCGTGCATTGCCTGTGCCTTTTTGTTTGTAAACTTTTTTCTTGGTGGCATTGATTTCGCCACGGGTCTTGGTTTTGGAGACACCCCGGTGACTATTTTCTTGGTAAACATGGATGGCTTGTGTAATGAGTGATGGCTTCACCTCAAGTGAAAAAACAGATAAATCCGATTGGGCAGTAGTGATGGGGGTTGATTTTTTTGTAGTAGCCATAGGAGTTATTCTGCTTGCTTAGTAATGGTAATCAAAGCTAAAGCGCCTCGGCCTCCGGAAATGCAGCCGGTAATTTGAAGAATGCCGGTAGCGGGATCAAAAGAATGGATTTTAAGGTTACGGACATGAGTGTTGGTGTTGCCCATGCGACCGGCCATGTGCATGCCGGGAAGAACTCTACCCGGAGTAGTACCGCGGCCGATAGAGCCGGGTGCACGCTCGCGGTCTGATTGGCCGTGAGTTCGGGGACCTCCATGCATACCCCAACGCTTCATAACACCGGAGGTGCCTTTGCCTTTGGAGTTTGCCATAACGGAAACCGTGGCTCCGGGAACTAGGATTTCTGAAAGATTGATTTCTGTTTTGGACTCCGGAGTTTCCAGAGACAAGATCTCGCGGTCTTTTTTGGAAGTCACAGAAAGTAGAACGGCTGAATAGCCATCTTTATCGACAGTTTTGTTTCTAATGACCACGTGAGGAGATACCGTGAGAACGGTCAAGGGGATCCGCTTGCCTTCAACGAAGGCTTGAGTCATGCTCTTTTTGGTTGCGTATACTTGATTTAACATGTTTTTAACAAAAACCTGCCATTGTTTCGGAGATCCGAATTGACAGGGGGCAGTCCTGCCTGCCGGCAGGCAGGGTTTTTTAATAATTTAAAGTTTTCGACATAATTACATCTTGATTTCGATGCCGACACCAGCAGGGAGATCCAGATGTTGAAGCGAGTCAATAGTTTTATTAGTAGGATTGACGATATCGATCAGCCTCTTGTGAGTAAGAATGGCGAATTGCTCGCGTGAATCTTTATCGGTATGAGGTGAGGCGGTAACAACGATCACTTTCTTCTTAGTGGGCAGGGGAACGGGGCCAACCACTTGGGCACCGGAAACTAGAGCTGCCTGAATAATTTTTTTGGCGGCTTCATCGATGACTCTATGGTCAAACGATTTTAATTTGACGCGGATGCGTGGTTGGTCGTTCATATCTAAGAAGAATAAAGGTGCTAATTAAAACTTTTCGGTTTATGCGATGATCTTGGTAATGGCCCCGGCTCCGACGGTCAGGCCACCTTCGCGGATAGCGAAGCGTTGTCCCTCGGTCATAGCAATGGGTTGAATAAGTTCGACAGTCATCTTGGCGTTGTCACCAGGCATGATCATCTCAACACCTTCGGCGAGTTTAACTTCACCGGTAACATCGGTGGTGCGGATGAAGAATTGAGGCTTGTAGCCGGTGAACATAGGAGTGTGGCGGCCACCTTCGTCTTTGCCTAAGATATAAGCTTCGGCTTCGAACTTGGTGTGAGGCTTGATGGAGCCGGTTTTGGCCAAAACTTGACCTCTCTGGACATCATCTTTCTCGATACCGCGAAGGAGAAGACCGACGTTGTCGCCTGCCTGACCCTGTTCGAGTTGCTGATGGAACATTTCGACTCCAGTAACAACTGTCTTGGCAGTGGCTTTGATACCGACGATTTCGATTTCTTCACCAACCTTAACGACTCCGGTTTCGATACGGCCGGTAACGACGGTACCACGACCTTTGATGGAGAAAACGTCTTCAACAGGCATAAGGAAAGGCTTGTCTAGCTCACGAACCGGATCGGGGATCCATTCATCGACGGTGTCCATAAGTTTCATGATGCCTTCCTGAGCGGCTTTATCACCTTCTAGGGCCTTGAGGGCGGAAACTCGAACGATGGGGGTGTCTTCCTCAAAACCGTATTTCTTTAGTTTCTCGCGAATTTCCATCTCAACGAGCTCCAAGAGTTCCGGATCATCGACGGCGTCAACTTTGTTCAAAGCGACAACGAGACGAGGGACGTTCACCTGGTGAGCCAAGAGCAAGTGTTCGTTGGTTTGAGGCATAGGACCATCGGTAGCAGCGACCACGAGAATGGCACCATCCATCTGAGCAGCACCGGTAATCATGTTTTTGATGTAGTCACGGTGACCCGGGCAATCGATATGGGCGTAGTGGCGTTTCTTGGTTTCGTAAGGGACGTGAGAAATCTGGATAGTAACTCCACGCTCTCTCTCTTCAGGAGATTTATCAATTTGATCGAAGGGAAGAGCCTCAGCTAAGCCTTGAGAAGCTAGAGTGGTAGTAATAGCCGCGGTTAAAGTGGTTTTGCCGTGGTCGACGTGACCGATGGTACCAATGTTAACGTGGGGTTTGGTTCTTTGAAATGTAGCCATTTTTGTTAATTATTTTTTGATATTTGGTAATTGCTTGATTTAAGCCTATTTATTTTAGCAGATTTTACTCTACTGCGCAGGATTTTTCAATAACTTGGCTGCCAAGCTGTTTGGAAGCTCTTGATAATGTGAGGGCTCCATGTAATACGAGGCACGACCGGCGGTGAGTGAGCGGATGGCGGTGGCATAAGCACTAAGCTCGGAAAGAGGAACCGTGGCGGTGATGACCCGGGCATTACCACGCTGGGCTGTGCCACCAATCTGGGCGCGACGACTAGAAAGGTCACCGATAATATCTCCCATGTTGCCTTCCGGAGTGGTGACCTCTACCTTCATGATAGGTTCGAGGATTACAGGGGAAGCATTCTTGACGGCGTCCTGCAGAGCCATGGAACCGGCAATCTTGAAGGACATTTCGGAAGAGTCAACTTCGTGAAAACTTCCATCTATTACGGCCACATCGAGATCGACCATGGGGAAACCGGAGATGATACCGTTGTCTAGAGCCTCGCGGACACCTTTTTCAATAGGTCCAATGAATTCGCGTGGAATGGTGCCACCCACGATCTTGTTTGTAAAAGTAATACCCTCACCTCGAGCTTTGGGAGTGATGACCAAAATACAGTGACCATATTGACCACGGCCACCAGACTGACGGATATATTTACCTTCACCGCGGGCTTCTTTGGTGACGGTTTCACGGTAAGCGACCTGAGGAGCACCGGTGGTGGCGTCAACTTTGAATTCGCGTCTGAGACGATCAACCAGAATTTCCAAATGAAGCTCACCCATGCCGGAAATGACAGTTTGGCCAGTTTCGTGATCGGTTTTGATTCTGAAAGTGGGGTCTTCTTCGGCAAGACGACCTAGAGCCAGGTCGAGTTTTTCCTGATCGGCTTTGGTCTTGGGCTCGATGGCCAGGGAAATGACCGGATCGGGGAAGTTGATGGACTCCAAGACCAAGGGTTTGTTTTCATCGCAGAGGGTATCACCGGTTTTGGTTGCTTTGAGGCCGACTACACCGACAATCTCTCCGGCACTGGCTTCGGCGACTTCTTCACGGGTGTTGGCGTGCATAAGCATGAGACGACCGAGTCTTTCACGCTCGCTCTTGCTGGCGTTGTAGACAAAAGAACCAGCAGTGATTTTGCCGGAGTAGATGCGGACGTAAGTAAGCTTACCCACATGAGGATCAGCTTGGATCTTGAAGGCTAAGCCAGAAAAAGGTTCACCTGGGTCGGGACGGCGGATTTCTTCGGCGTCGGTTTTGGGATTGGTACCGACAGTAAGTGGTTTGTCCAACGGGGAAGGGAGAAAGTCGACAACAGCGTCAAGAAGAGGCTGGACACCTTTGTTTCTGAGTGAGGAACCGGGGAAAACAGGCACGATTTCGTTGGCACAGGTGGCTTTGCGAAGGGCGGTCTTGAGAGACGCCATACTCGGTTCCGTGCCGTTTAGATATTGCTCCATGAGAACTTCGTCAAATTCGACGATGGATTCAATGAGCTTGGCTCTTTCCAGCTCACATTCATCTTTCATGTCTTCGGGGAAACCGTCGGTAACATCATATTTAGCTCCAGTTTCGTCGCCTTGCCAGACAATGGTTTTTCTTTCAAGAAGCATGACGATACCCCGGAAGGTATTTTCGACTCCCAAAGGAAGTGCCATGACAGCAGTTTTGGCGCCAAGCTTTTCGTGGACATCTTTGATGGTCGCCATATAGTCGGCTCCCAGAACATCCATCTTGTTAATAAAGGCAATGCGGGGTACTTTGTACTTGTCGGCTTGACGCCAGACAGTTTCGGTTTGAGATTGAACTCCGGATCCGGCATCCAAAACGATGACGCCGCCATCAAGCACACGGAGTGAGCGTTCCACTTCGGCGGTAAAGTCCACATGGCCCGGAGTATCGATAATATTAAAACGGTGTTCTTCTTTGAAGTTTGCGTCTTCCAAAACAGGAGTCCAAAAAGCAGTGGTGGCAGCGGAAACGATCGTGATACCACGTTCGCGCTCTTGGTCCATCCAGTCCATCTGAGTGTCGCCTTCGTCGATATCACCAATTTTGTAGGTTTTGCCGGTATAGAAGAGGATACGTTCGGTAGTGGTGGTCTTACCAGCGTCGATGTGAGCAATAATACCGGTGTTTCTAACACGATCTAGAGGGACTTTTTTTCCTGTAGGAGCGGCCATTTTGGGTTATTGGTTTTTGATTAATTATTTTGACGAATTAAACCTCCCCACTAAAGGAGAGATATTCACGAGGCTAATTTTACCACAAAAAATGTTCACATATATGGGTGCCGAATGGTTGTAGAATTTAAGTAATAAAAACATGGAAGCAAAAGACTTTAGATTACCCATTATTACCGGAGAGGATTTAATTGATGAAAGCACGGAAACAGAAATAAAAAGGTTCCGAATTGAAGATATTGACCCTGCAAAATGTTTTGACGCCCCTTTGCAAGAGAATCTTGATGACGTCGAGATTGAATTGGTTGAGGCAGCAAAAGAAATGGCATTACGGCTAGCAGTAGAAATGAAAGGTTTAATTTATAGCGAAATTGAAAAACAACCAGGTATTTCACTTAGAAATGTCAAAAGAATCTTTGAAGTTCTGGAAGAATCCGGTAAAGATTTACCTAAAATCATAGTCCGTTTTGGTGATGAAGCCGTCGATATGATAAAAAGTTTTGGGGTCGCACAAGCAGTAGACACTGAAAACATCAAAAATAATGGTCTAGTCTTATTTCAGCTTCCCGAACCGTTAGCAAAATATTGGTATCGGAAAAACAGTGGAGATCTAAATATGATTGAATGGGGAAGTATATACGAAAAAGCCGTTAATCTGATCTGGAATGAAGTTTATACTAGTCAACAGGAAGGATTACCCCTTGCCAGAAAAAACCCATTAGATTTCCACGATCCAAAGAATTTCTACTACCTGTTTTCTTTTTCCGAAGATGAAGAAAACTTTCAACCTAACGCTAGACGATTTAACTCAGCATCGGACTTTCAAGATGTCACAGGTTTAGACTTCAAGGAAACAGTTTCTAATCCAGAAAAACATTTTTGGCTTGGCCCAAATATGCCTATGGTCAGACAAATAGAAAATGTGGTGGTTGACGACCAATCCCAAATAGGAGAAATATCTGCCAATAATTCAATAGTTAGTGATCAATCGATAGACTTAATGATTTCGCCTTATTTAATTTCCAGTTTAAATTTAACGGATATTCGAACTAATTGGGACGATTTGTTTGGACTTGTTAATCGAGTTTTAAGTGATACGGGTAAAGCGCACTTTGTCCTCAGGGATAGTCACTGGTCAAGTGTCGATGGCTTCGATCCCGACTTGTTTGAACAAGCACTAGCAAAATATTCTATAGAAAACGGTGGAAGGCTTCGAAGTAAATTTGAAAGTATGGGAGAGCATGATATGCTCACGATCTGGGTGGAAGAAAGAAATGAAAATCCACTTCAAGATCTCGAAAGATTGTCAAAGGAGATTAAATATGCGATAGCCGACGCAATGGTGATAGGTTATGCCTACGAAACAGATGTCAACCACGATAGAATGATAGATATACCTGAAGATGTTAAAAATGAAGAAGATTTTGATACGTGGATTGCTTCTATTTCTTACGCGAGATGTCTTCAGAATTCAGCCGGTGTAATTGAACATTTAGCTACGACCCATCCTAACAAATTTGAAAAAATGTTTCTAATAAAGAGACATGATTCAAAGGGAGTTGATAAGAAGTATCGAAAAAATTTTGGCGATCATACTGTTTTTGTAATTAAAGGAAGAGATGGAAAATGGTATGCCGGATCTCCTGCGAATTCTGAAGAAGTCGAGGAAGTCAAAAGAAGAAGAAGGGGTGATAAAAATTTTATGACGACGACTTATGAAGCGGATAGCTTAAAAAAACTTTTACATTTACTGGAGTTAAACGAAGGTTATTATTGGGGAAAGCCAGAAGATTATGATAAGGAACTATATATATCTCCAAGAGTGATAACAGAGGATTGGAAAGCATATTTTTCACTATCAATCTACCTTGTTGGTGACGACAGAATTCCTAAATTGAATTATAAAAAAATTATAACTTGATTTATTGGTTCTCGAATATAAAAAAACAACCCCCATTGCTGGAGAAAGCCCCAACTCTTATAGGAGGTTTTATCATGATAAAGCTAAGTAGTCAAGTTATAGGTCTTAAACTGGCAAGAAAAAGACCCCGGGCGGGGTCTTAGGTGAGATGACGATTAGGTAAGTTCGGGGAGATGATCCATGCCGGCAGAAGAAGCAAGAAGTGAAATCATCAGAGTGAGCTCATCTTCAAGAGCAGAATCCAAAACAGGACGACGGTAGTCTGCCAGGAGTTGCTTGACCTGAAGCTTGGCATGTCCAAAAGCGTCCAGACTGCCGGAGGCTTTCCAGCCACGGATCGAGTCACGGTTAATGGTCGGTCCGGGGAAGGACTGCTCGGTACGCAAGAGCTGCATGGTGATTTTCTGTTTCAGAAAGCCACCACCCTTGAAATCGATCCCTTCGTAAAATCCGGTTGCCAAAGTGTCGGTCGGTGTGCCGATGCCGCTCAGCATCCGCTTGGCCATGGAAATGGCTTCGGCATCCAGGCAGAGCTTCTCGGGACTTTGGCAGAGTAGTGACTCAATCATGCCGGCTCCGGAAATCATATTGATGCCGCTAAGAGCAGCTACCAGAATGGACATAGCCTCAAGTCCGGCCTGGTAATCGACAGACATGGCGTCTGAGCCACCGAGGTAGGCGTGGGTAGGCAGTCCGAGATATTTACCAATCTGAGCGTAGGAGCAGTCGATCATGGCGGTCTCGATGGCGCCCATGGGCGTGCCACCTTTGCGCATGTCCATGATGGCAGGGGCGCCACCCCAAACAATGGGTGAACCTGGGTAAGCCAGCTGGTGAATGACGAGACCACTAAGGCACTCGGCAGCATGCTGAACTACGGAACCGATCAGGGTGACTGGGGCGGCGGCGCCAGCGAGAGGCATAGAGACCATTTCGGCCGGAACACCGGCACGAGCCAGAGCGATCAAATTACCAGCACCAAAGTTGGACCAGATGAGCGGGGGGCTCGGGCAAACGTCAAAAACAGCTCTTGGGTACCGACGGGAGTTTTTCTCGCTTCCGGCCATCAGAGCGAGCATTTCGAGCATGGCGCCGATGGTTTTATTGGAGAAAGCACCAGTGACAATCGGTTTGCGAGAATGCAGCAATACTAAATAAAGGCGGTAAAGATCCTGAATTTCTTTGGGAACTTCACTGCAGACAACGGCTGTGGACTGGGCATCATACTGGGGCAACCCTTCGGCCACTTTAATTATTCGAAGAAGGTCTGCTGTCTCAGATGGGCGGTGTTCCAGAGTTTCCGGGTCGAGTATGTTGGTGCCGGAAGAACCCGGATCGAAGTGAACATCTTCCCCGCCGTAATGAACGGTGGGGTTGCCGGCCAGATCGTAGAGATAAAAACTTGTAGGGACCGTGTCTATGGCATCCTGAACGAGCATCGAGGGGATAAAGGCGACTTGAGAAGTCTCATCGACCACGGCTCCGGACTGCGAGAGGAGTTCGCGGGCTTCGGGATTTTGAACCTTAATGCCCGGTTTGAGTAGTAAATCGAGGGCTTCGCAAATGACACGCTCAACAAGAACGTCTGATAACAAAGTAAGCTTCGGCTGCATGGATTCTCCTTAAACAGATGAATTAAAATTGAAAAGAACTGGGGTGATTATCGCACAAAAAAGCCTTCCGTTAGAAAGGCTTCAAAAAATAATCAATGAGGATGTTGATTGAAAAGATAACGAAGGCGGAGATCAAGGCGACTAGAATTAGTTGCGGATGACCCAGTAATGATACATAAGCATGGGTAATCTTTGAAAAATTTAGAAGGTCCCAGCTATTGAGATTGAGCTGACCCACCATAGCCCCAAAACCACAAATCAAACTCAAAAAGAAAAAGTAGATTACCCTCTCTTTTTGATTTTTGGCGTAGTGATTGACAATCATCCTCGTGCCAAAAACTGAAGTGATGAGCCCCAAAAGAGAGATGCTACCGAAAACAAGATATGAAAATAGATTGGGAGGAACGGCCACCTTGTAGTGGAAGATCAGATGCTTGATTTCCCAAAAGGCATAGGTGCTATTAGGAATGAACAGAACAAAGATCAAGACGACGAGGTAGTCTAATAAAGTCATTCGCCGGCGTATCTTGGGAAGTAGACGGAAGTGGCGCAAGACTAGGAATAAAAAGATCCAAAACACAGCCAGAACAATCTCAACATAAATTGACTGAAGCCCGTGACCTTGAAATTTGCCCACGATACCTCCTTTCAGATGGAAATGTGCTTTCGGGAATTATAACAGGACTTGACAAATAGCGAACAATAGTGTACTAATTACACTAAGAGATGAAGATTCAAACTTTTACAGTTGTATCTGGGAATGCAGCGTGCAACGCAGCCTGTCCGTTTTGCGTTTCCAAAATGACCGGAATAAAAACCCTCGGCTTTAAGCCAACCATTGTGAACTGGCATAATTTCGATAAGGCTTGCAGAATTGCTCAGTTAAACGGGATTACTACCGTACTCCTCACGGGTAAGGGTGAACCAACCTTGTTTCCCGATCAGCTCACAGATTACTTTAAACACCTACAAAAGTACGACTTTCCAATTCTGGAATTACAAACCAACGCAATCCTTTTTGACGAGCAAGAGGAAAGATATGATAAGTATTTGAGGGATTGGTACGAACTGGGATTATCGATAATTTCAATATCCATCGTCCACTATGACCCAGAGTTGAACCGCCAAAACTACACTCCGGCCAAAAAAACTTACCCTGACCTGGGAAAAGTTATTGAAAAGCTTCATCAAATCGGATATTCGGTAAGATTCTCGGTCATTCTGATTAAAGATCATATTGATACGCCCAAGGAAGCGAAGAAAATGGTAGAGATGGCGAATAAATGGGGTGTTGAACAAGTGTCCCTCAGACCGGTGGCGGCACCTGAAGAATCCGAAAGCGAAAAATACAAAGAGGACACGGTAAATATGATGCTCACGCCCAAAAAGATAGCGGCCATTAATAACTGGCTGGAAAAGAACGGCCGGCT
>LCJG01000013.1 GCA_000998025.1 Candidatus Collierbacteria bacterium GW2011_GWB1_44_6 | reverse complement strand
GCTACCTATGGTATTATAATCGGGACAAAACTTGCGGTCTTCCGCTTCCTTCGCTGTCAACCTTTCAGTAGAGGCGGATACGACCCAGTACCTGCTAAAATCAAATAACTATGCTCGCTCCACTAAACTACATCCTTTACCAAGCTCTCATCTTTTTCTACCATCTTTTTGGAGGTAATCTCGGCTTGCCTATCATCGCCATTACCCTCATCACTAAGTTTATCCTTATTCCCCTTGTTCTTCCTTCCATGAAGTCAGCCAAAAAAATGCAGGAACTTAAACCCGCCATAGATCGTCTGAAAGAAAAACATAAAGACAAAAAAGAGCTTCAGGTTGCTCAGATGGCTCTCTACAAAGAACAAGGCATCAATCCGGCTGCTGGCTGCCTACCTCAAATAGTCAATATCATTATACTTATTTCCCTTTATCAAGTCTTTATGGATTTTATCAAGCAGCCTTCGATAGGAGGTATTCTTGTCAATCCTAATTTTCTATTCTTGGATCTCACCAAGCCGGACAAAACCTACATTATGCCCATCTTGGCCGGTGTCACTCAGCTTATCTTTTCCCTTATGATGCAGGCGGGTACTGAGTCGCACGTGGTCAATCCCAAGAAGAAAGAAGACAAGAAAAAAGAGGAAGATAGTCTAGAGATGGCTCAAAGTATGACCCAACAAATGGTCTACATGATGCCACTTATGACTGTGGTCATCTCTCTTAACTTTCAATCCGGTCTCATACTCTACTGGGTCGTCTCCACAGTATTTTCTATTGTCCAGCAATACTACTTCTCCGGCTTAGGTGGCTTAAAACCCATCCTCCTTAAACTCAGGATTACCAAACAATAATAATCAAATGGATCAAACAAAAGTCACCGAAATTCTCTCCAACGTTTTAACTCAGCTATCTCTGGGAGAAGATCAAATAAAAATTGAAGTCGCCGACGAAGACAATATAAATATACTTATCACTCCCCCAACGGAATCAGCAGGTATCTTTGTTGGACACCACGGTGAAGGTTTGGCCTCACTCCGTATGATTTTTTCTCTTATGATCTATCAGCGCTTTGGTGTCTGGCCCAAGCTCCACTTGAATGTGAACGATTATCAGGAACGTCGTGAAGATTCACTTAAGGAGTTGGCCCAAAATGCTGCTGATCGGGCAGTCTCCCTCCAAAAAGAAATTATCCTTCCCAATCTCAGCTCGTATGAGCGCCGTATCATCCATATGTTCCTTGAAGAATATAAAGGTGTCAAAACCGAGTCCCGCGGCGAAGCCCCTTTCCGTCAAATGGTCATCATCCCCACTGCAGAATAGGCTGGTACAATCTCCTTAGTGTTTTCCAATATTATTCTTCAGCTCATCGTATTTCTCCTCCCTACCCAACTAGGTCTCCACTTCTGGCCGGACTTCTCGAGGGTCGCCGGCATCAAGATCGACTATCTCTCCCCCACATTGTATCTGACCGATCTATTTATTTTGTCATATATTCTCACCAGCATCAGGAAAGTGCTGGGCTGGATTCATCTCCACACCAAGTCTGTCTCTGTTTTTGCATTGCTTGTTATTCTTAACACCCTCTTTGCCATATCCCCTCTTAACACTCTTCTCTGGTGGATCAGGTCTATTGTGTATATCTCGCTCTTCCTTGCTTTTAGACTAAACAAAGTCAGTTGGCAACAGATAAAAGCACCTTTGATTTACTCGACTATTCTTGTTGTTTTTATAGAAGTTATTCAGACTACCCTCCAGTCCTCCATAGGAGGTATCCTTTATTGGCTAGGTGAAAGATCGTATTCTGCCTCCACCCCTGGCTTAGCTCGGTTAAATCTCTCGGGTTTAAATTTTGTTCGAGCACCTTCCATCTTTTCTCACCCAAATTCTTTATCAGGCTACCTTTTAGTTGTGTATTATCTTCTTCACATTAACAAGTCCCCTCTTTGGCAAAAACTGGCGGTCTTTACCGGACTTCTCCTTACATTTTCCAAAGCATCCCTTCTGGCCTTCGTACTAGTCATCAGTCTTTATATAAATAGTTCACTATTAATCGCCACATTCATGATTTTTTCCCTACTTCAGGTATTCCTGCCCTACTTACCCAACTCCCTCCAGTTCATATCCGACCGACTATTTCTGTTGTCTCCCGTTAAATCACTTATAACCACTAGACCAATTCTCGGCTCTGGCTTAGGAGGTTTTATTCCTTCGTTAGTAAATTACCTCCCTGGCTCCTTTCTACTTCCTGAAAAACTTCAGCCGGTACACAATCTGCCTCTACTAATCTGTGCTGAAGGCGGTATTTTGGGAGTTTGGCTTCTCTTCACATTTATAAAAGTAAACCTAAACAAACTCCTCAAACCCAAACTACTTGGCTTAATTGCCCTTGTGATCATAACCGGGACCTTTGACCATTATTGGTGGACACTTCCTCAAAACAAGCTAATTCTACTACTCGCCGCCTCTATTTTGCTTTAGAATATGGCTATGTCGAAAACAATTGAACTCCTAGAAATAAATACGGATGGTGGTTCGCGAGGTAATCCCGGACAGGCAGCTATTGGAGTGGTTGCCAAAGACGAAGGAAAAGAAGTCTTTACTCTCTCAGAAAAAATAGGCGAAACAACCAACAATGTGGCAGAATATACCGCCGTACTTCGGGCACTGGAAACCATAAGCGAAAGTAATATTCCTAGCGAAAAGATTCGATTCATTCTTGATTCAGAGCTCATCGTCCGTCAAATCACCGGACTCTACAAAGTGAAGCAACCACACCTCAAAGAGTTAAAAAACAAAATTGTCGAGCTAATAAAGCAACTTAGGGATAGAGGTCTTATCAAGCTTATGGCCTTTTCAACAGTTCCCAGAGAAAAAAATAAAGAAGCAGATCAACTAGTAAACGACGCGCTCGATTCTCAATAACCATTTTTCACGACCAACTTTCGCTAAATCAAAAAAGATTTTTTGCGGACTAAAAATTATGTGAATAAGTCTAATTGATCGCAATCTTAAATTTTCACATGTGATACGTAGTAACAAAAACATCTATTAGATAAGCACAAAGACATAAAAGACATGAGCACAAAATAAAAGAAGAAAAAAGTAAGAACAAAGATAACTAAATAACATGAATCACAAATGACATATACTAATCTCAATGCCCTCAGTCCAAGCAAAAATTGCTATATGGAGTAATAACTCTTATCTCAAGTCACACATCGAAGAAGTCAACCTCGATAATCTCTCATTTTCCGACTACACAAATTCCTGCTCGTGCCCCTTTGTGCTGGTACTCATAGACTTATCGCAAGACCTAAACAACATCTCTCAAAAGATAATAAATGTCTACGAACATTGCAGCATAAAAGGTAAGAAACTATGCTTAGCATTATTTCAGTGGGACACGATAGATACGGAAAAAAATCTCTATTTTTCTCAGCTGCTGCAGCAACTCGGAAGCACAACTCCAATTCACCGGCTAGTCTACGTTAAAGACATAATCAGTGAAAATATAATATCTCCAGAAACATGGCTAGAAAAGTATATCTTAGAATCCCTTTTGGAGGGAAAAATTCATATTTCTAGTAAAGGTGAAAACAAAATCTACCCTCTCACAGTTAAGGACTTCCTGGCAGGACTACAAAAGATTTTCTTTCTTTCAGGGACTGCCGGCAAAGAATTTTGGATGGTTGGAGATTCACTTACCGATCTGGATCTAGCCTATTTACTAAAAAAATATTTAGAAGATACTAACGAATCGTTCGAAATTGAAGCCACCGAGGCCAATCGGTCAAATATCGATCTTAACTCATTGGGAAATAGTACTCGTGCCTTACTAAATTGGGAACCAAAAGATGATTTTTCTTGGATATTGAAGAATAGCGCTCATCGTATAGGAGAAGATCGAACCCAAATGGCTATTGGGCTTCGTCGCTTGGAGACACAAACAAAACAACCTAGGTTATATAAATTATTAAAAATAAAAAATTATTTAATCCAAATTGTTAGTCACATAAAGCGTAAAAAAATCAAAACAAAAGAAGTAGAAAGCACCAAGGGCCTGATAAAAAGAACCTCTGAAATTGTCTTTGCATGCCTGGCATTTATCTACCTGTTTTTCACAGCTGTATACATTATAGTCACCGCCTTAGCACTTGTTAATTTAGAGGAATCACTCAATCTGATTCGAAGCGGAGAAATCAAACAGTCAGTAAAATATCTAAGTACCTCGCAATTTTACTCAAAGACAGGGGAGTTTAGTTACGACCTGATCTCTCCGGTATTTTCATTTCTTGCACCTGACTTTCAAGAGAAAAATCACAACATGTTTGTTTTTCTAACGTATTCGCAGTCAAGCGTGCAAAATCTTCAACAGACATATCTTTTGGCAGAAAATATCTATCAATCCATAGGAGTAAAGGAATCAGGGTTAAACATACATGACGCGGCCCTCGCACTTCGTTCCAATTTAAGTCAAGTCTATGAAAATATTAATCAGATCCGTCTACTTACTCAAGGTAGAAAGCTCCCCAAAGTCCTGGACGAAAAGTTGAGTCAAAGTGCAGAATATAAAAATATTAGTTTGGTCGAACAACAAATAACTCAACTGTTAAAAGCAACTGAGTTGATCCCTGCCTTTTTGGCAGGGGATGAGATAAAAAACATCTTGCTTGTGTTCCAAAACAGTTCTGAAATTCGGGGTACAGGTGGAGTTGTTGACTATCTGCTTGCGCTTGTTCTTGATAAAGGAAGGTTAGTTTCAAGAAACATCTACACAGGAAGCGAGATAGATTCCTTAATTCATGCTGACATTACTGCCCCTCCACTAATAAATCAACTTACTGGATCAGAAAGTTGGCTGACACGTGACTTAAACTATAACCCCGATTTTCCTTCCACCGCCGAAAATTTTTCCGCCGTTATTGAAAAAAGTCTAAAGTTTAAGCCTGATACCATCGTCGCGGTCAACGAAAATATTATCTCGGATCTGCTTATTGCAGATAAGGGAATTGTGATAAATGGTCAAAATATCACCTCTGATGAATTCCAAAGGCAGCTACCTTTGACATCACCCAATTTGCTCTACCGTCAGTTAATTGATTATTACCTCGATCGCTTCTTTAATCACAACATTTCACTATTATCCTTAGGAAGGGTAATCGCCAAGCAAACGATTGAAAACCAACTTTTATTTTGGAGTCATGAAGAAAATATTGAAAATATGATAATAGAGCAATCGTTATCGGGTGCCATTATTCCTCATATCTGTTCTTCATCACTCTCAGAGTTAAATGATTGCGTAGCCGAAAGTACCTATTTAAACGAATCCAACTTTTCACTTGTCCCTGTCGGTCATAATCTAAGAAGGCGTATAGCTCATAAAATCTCCTTCACCCCCAAAAGTACTGTTCATGAATACACTGTTGACTACAAGTTTATCAAGCCCTTCGAGAATCTAAACCGAGATTTGATGGAAGTAATTCAGATTTATGCGCCCGAAGACTCAAAGCTCGGACCCGTAACTGTCAACGGTGAGCCTATCTCACCAAGCTCTGTCCTTCAACAGAAAGACCATCTCCTTGAACGGTTTCAAATTCCGATTTCTCTAAAATTTAATGTCGACAATCAATTATTAATTTCGTTCACGGCGCCATTAAAGCAAAATCTTATTGTTCCCTTCTCCTATTCCATCACTGAGTATCACCAGCCTGGTCTCATCCCAGGAGGGGAAAATACTGAGCTTACGATCGTTCTACCTGAAAACACCAGAGCCTCACTCCTTACGGCTCCGGCAGAATCATCCCCGGAAGGCTATAAATACGTTTTTCCTTCAAAGACATCTTCTTTTGGGATCAGAATGGTTCCCGTGGAACAATAATAAGCCTTCCTACTGACTGGTAGGTTGAGAAGCCAGCTTCGATCGGTTACAATACCTCGTATGAACAAATTTGTCTTAAAAGTCGAAAAAAGAGTCCTTCTCGGTAGTAAAGTTAAAAAACTTCGCCGTCAAGGTATCATCCCAGCTAACGTCTTCGGACGCACGGTTGAAAGTCAAGCAATCCAAGTCCCTTCTGTCGATTTTGCCAGAGTCTATAAAGACGCAGGAGAGACTAGCCTTATATGGTTAAAAATCGATGGTGAAGACAAAGAGAGACCCACTCTTGTCAAAGGAGTCACGAATAACCCTATCACAGGCACCAAGCTCCATATTGATTTTCACCAGGTAAACCTAAAAGAAAAAGTCACAGCCAACGTTCCTGTCGAAGTCATAGGGGAAACTCAAATGGTCAAAGAAGGACTAGCCGTTCTAGATATCAATCTCCACGAAATCGAAGTCGAAGCTCTCCCTACAGATATTCCGGAAAACGTTACCGTCGACATCTCATCTCTGATGGAGATAGGGGACAACGTCAAAGTTGCAGACCTTAAGGTTCCTACCGAAGTCACCATTCTCACAGATCCTGAGCAGCTCGTACTCGCTCTAGGTGCTCCCCAGAAAGAGGAAGCTCCTCTAGTCGAAGAGGTTCCTGTAGAGGAAGGTGTCACCGGCGCTGAAGCCCCAGTCGAAGGCGAGGCCAAAGAAGGCGAGAAACCTCCCGAAACTACCAAAGCAGAATAAGCTGTTTACAGAAATTAGTCCTTGTACTCAAGGTAATTGTGGCTGCTTCTCAGCGGTAATTGTGGCTGCTTCTCAGCAGAGCTAAATGCCGAAATTAGTCCTTGTACTCAAGGTAATTGTGGCTGCTTCTCAGCAGAGCTAAATGCCGAAATTGGTCCTTGTACTCAAGGTAATTTCGGCCAACATTGTGAGATTAGCATCCCTTCATCTGGAAACACCTCAGCCCAAGCAGCTTCGGTTACAAATGGTACGAATGGATGAAGCAGGATCAAGTTAGTTTTCAGTGCTTTTAACATAGCCTGTTTGCCGATCAATCCCTTTTTGGCTATCTCTATATATTGGTCGCAGAAAGAATCCCAAAACCAAGAGTATGCCCACTCGGCCGCAAATCCAACTTTCAATTCGTCAAGCCTCTTTGTCGTTGTTTCGATATGCGTATTCAAGTTGTCCATCAGCTCCTGATCATTGTCACCATCGATCCCAGATTCTTCCATAGAGACTACATATCTCGAAGCGTTCCAGATTTTGTTGGCAAAATTTCTCATACCTCGGACTTTGTTCTCCCCGGTGGCACTGTCTTGACCAGGGGTGGTACTCATCACCAGCGCCATCCTAAGCGAGTCTGCCCCGTATTTTTCTGTTAGCTCCAAGGGGTTAATCACGTTACCCACACTCTTGCTCATCTTACGCCCCTGCTCGTCCCGGACCAGTCCATGAAGATAAACATATTTAAAAGGTGATTTTCCTGTCATGTAAATTCCCAGCATCATCATTCTCATCACCCAGAAGGGGAGGATATCGTAAGCGGTTTCCATCACCTGGGTTGGGTAATAAGCTTCGAAGTCACCGGGTTTATTTGTCTTCAGAGTCACCACTGGCCACTGGCCAGATGAAAACCATGTGTCGAAGGTGTCTGTCTCTTGAACGTATCCATCTCCAGGGCTCGTCTCGCTCACCACGAAGTCGTCGTTTTTATACCAAACTGGTATTCTGATACCCCACACTATCTGTCTACTAATATTCCAATCTCTTAGATTGCTAAGCCAGTGCCTTAGAATCTTATCGTGCCCCGCTCCCATTATGGTGGTCTCGCCCGAGTCCAAGGCAGTCAAAGCCTTTTCTGCCAGAGATTTAACTTTGATAAAAAATTGTTTCATGGGTAGTGGCTCAATGACTCGGTGGCAACGGTAACATGTACCCACGCTATGCAGATATGGTTTTGTCTCTACCAAAGCCGTTCCCAGATCATTAACTATTTTTTCTCGAGCATCATTTATATTTAGTCCTTCATAAACTCCCGCATTTTTGTTCATTTTTCCGTTCGTGCCTATCACTTGATGGTCGCGGACTATTTCGTCCATGTTCCAGCCTTGGCGGACAGCCACTTCCCAATCATTTGGATCGTGAGCTGGCGTAATCTTGACTGCGCCAGTACCAAACTCCATATCCACCATCGAGTCTGCAATTATTGGAATCTCTCTCTGTGTCAAGGGAAGTTTGATTTTTTCTCCAATGAGACTCTGATACCGTTTATCTTCAGGGTTCACAGCCACCGCTACATCCCCAAGCATCGTTTCCGGCCTAGTGGTAGCCACTTTTAGTTTGCCGTAATCAATTATGTACAGTTTATCTTCTCGTTCCTCGTGATCTACTTCCAGTTCAGAATATGCCGTCCCGCACTTGGTACAGTAGTTAACGAGCTTCACACTGCGGTAAATCAGTCCATCTTCATGCAGTTTTATAAACGTTTTTACTACCTCTTTGACAATCTCCGGTTCCAATGTGTATTTATATCTACTCCAGTCTGCGCTTGCTCCCAATCTCTTCATTTGTTCTATGGCTACACCTGAGTTATCTTTTACATAATCCCAAATCATTTGAAAGAGCGTCTCTCTATCAAAATCAAATCTACTTTTCCCTTGTTTAGCCAATTTTTTTTCAAAAACAAACTGTGTCTCAATGCCTGCATGATCGGTTCCCGGTAGCCACAAAGTCACCTCACCCTTCATCCTGTGATATCTGACAAAAATATCTTCTATCGTCACAAACATCGCATGCCCCACATGTAGCGGATCGTTGGCATTCGGTGGCGGCATAATCACGGTGAAGGTCTTCTTGTCTGCGGGTAGATCTTCGCCTTCCGGCGGGCAAAAGGCTCCGCTCTGTTCCCACGCGGAATAAATTCTTGACTCTGTTTCTTTATGATCGTAATTTTTATTCATAATTATTTGCCTCTCACTCCGTCCACCCGTCATTGCGAAGCACGAAGTGCTGTGGCAATCCAGTTAATAATATCTTAAAAAGCCCTCGTCAATCTCCAGTATAGGGGACTGACGAGGGCCTTTTGGGCGGTACCACCTCGCATTCTACTCATTCCTATAGCTCCCGGGTGACAAGTCCGATCAACACCTTCTTGCTTATTCTAACATATTCCGAAACAATACCCCATAGAAATCCCACCTTAAAAAGAGGTACAAATGTCGACAATAGGCAGCATTTTTTGTTTTGTTGCGGTAATAATCTATCTTTTGAACATCTATCAGGATAATAAACCGGGTCTTTTTGAATATTCTGCTGTTTCAGGCTTTCTTCTTGCTGGGATTGTCATGGTCATTTTCGGTCAATACTATCCCGCCAGTCTAGCTTTACTTGCCTTTTTTTCAGCACTGATGGATATCCTTATTTGGAGAAAAAGACACCCGTCAATATAACAGCACCACATACCCGCCTCATAAGCGGGTTATTTATTTCAAACCGTTTGCAAACTCGGTTCCGGTTTCAAATCAAAAGTAGATTCCTCGGGTCGGAGAATTGCCGCCGCTCCCACCATGGCCGCATTGTCTCCACAATACTTGAGTTCAGGCACAAAAAACATTATTCCAGCCTTCTCCACCTCTATTCTTAATGCTTCTCGCAGTTTCTTATTCGCCGCCACTCCACCTGCGAGCACCACACTCTTAGGTGCAAATTTTTCTACCGCCAGCATAGTTTTCTTTACTAACACCTCCGTCACAGCTTCGCTAAATTCTCTGGCGATGATATTAATCTTCTTTTCAGTTAGGTCCTTTTCTCCTTCGACCATTCTCGCAATGGCCGCTTTTATTCCCGAAAAACTCATATCCAACCTTGGATCATGTATCAAAGGTCTAGGTAACTTAAAAAGATTTTTATATTTTTCAAACTCTTCATCGGTCACTTTGCTAGCAGCCTTATCCACCTCAGGTCCGCCGGGATAGGGAAGTCCCAACAGTCTGGCTGCCTTGTCGAAAGCTTCCCCCGCCGCATCATCCCGCGTTCCCCCTATCCACTCCCAGTCAGTCAAGCTCCTCATCAGTATCAAATCCGTATGCCCTCCACTCACTACTAGACCCACCGCCGGCAACACCGGCACCCTCTGCCCCGCGTAGCTTTGGCGAAGTGTGGTCTCGTCATCAACAATCCAATTCGTCAGCACATGTGCCGCCATATGATTTACTTTCAGGAGAGGCTTCTTCCAGGCCCAAGCCAATACCTTTGCCGTTTCTACTCCCACAAGTAAACTTCCCATCAGCCCTGGCCCGTAGCTCACCGCCACAGCATCGACTTTTTCCTTACCCAAAGCTTCCGTAATCACTGGGACAATACTCTTAATTTGTTCCCTAGCCGCCACCTCAGGCACTATTCCTCCATATTTCTCGTGCATCTCGACCGAGCTGGCCACTACGCTCTTGAGCACGCGTACACCCCCACCAAAACTCTCCACCACCGCAGCGGCAGTTTCATCACACGTGCTTTCAATCGCCAAAACTTTCACAGTTCGTCTATTTTACTCCACGCAAGTGCACAGACGAGAGACGTGTTTTGCCATCTATCTCGACGCTAAATCTCCCGTTCCTTTTAGATAAATCGCCTGCCAGGGTTGATAGTTGCTTACGAAAGTTTTTTCATAAATAGTTTCACCACCTCGCTCGACCTTGTAGTCAAAGGCTACTTTTGCGCCCCAGGCGGACCAATCAATCTGTTTTGTGGTTCCGAGTGGTAAGGTGGGGTCGTCCACATAAAGCGTGGCTGGAGGTGCTGACTGATTTGAAATTCTCGGTTTGGTGATAGTCGATTTTCTTCCGTCACTTGTGCCATAAATATTTACCTTCATTGATAGTTTTTTTAAATCGACTTCTTCCTGAATTAATATGTAATGTCCTGTATCATTCATAAATTTCAAGTCGGCGCTCGGTGAAAAAACTGTCGCATCAATCCCTGGGGGACTGTCCTGTTCATAATATCCGACGCGATAGGCGTGTGCCTTACGTTCGGTGATTGGCAACCCGGCATCGAGTGCTGCACGGAATGTCGTTGTCGACACCTGACACACTCCACCACCATCGCCTAGAACCGTTCTGCCTGCGCTGATAATGTAGGCACTTTGATATCCCGTCGCTTTTGAAATATCACCGACCGAAGCGTTAAAAGAAAATTCTTCTCCAGGCGGTACCAAGGTACCATTTACCCTAGTTGCTGCCAAATTCACATTAAATACTCTACCAGGGATAGAATGAGCGAAGGTAGATTTTCCGGTTCCTATCAGCTCTTTTATTCCTAAATCGTTTATGTCTCCTGCCTTCACTTTTGGATAGGAGAGTATTACTGGTATTTCCAGCGCCTTGTCTTCTCCAGCAGTCAAATATTCTGCCAGTTTTTGATTCAAGCTGGGTATATCAATAGTAGCCCCTATTACTTCTGGTTTAAATTCTTTGACCCTACCTTCTTCAAACACAAAAATTGCATCGCTGGACTCCACTTCAACTGTCGGTTTGATCTCTGTTGTTAAATCTTCGAAGCTGTTTCTATCTATTATGTCTTGGCTCAGTCCAAATAGATTTATCATCTCCTCAAAATTAAGTCTTTTTTCAAAATCTCTAAAACGAAGGGTTAGTCTTTTATCTCCCCATTTTTCCAAGGCCTCGATAGCTTTACTGACCAGCTCGGGGTTTTCGTTGGTGTTGACTACATTTACAGGTATTGATATCTCATGTTTCCCCGGGAGTGAAAACATCGACAATATTTCTGTCCTGAGTTCATCTTTTTTTACCTCAACCCCATTTTTCCCCTTAATTATCGATATTTTTTTACCCACATACTCCAATTTTGGATAAATCGGCTTTTGTTCTACCTTTTCCACCACCTCATCAATCAAGTCGTTAAGTTCACCAATGTCCAACTTAACTGGTACAGTGATGTCTATTCCTTCCCTCAAGGACCTATACTGCTCGGTAATTTGTGTAAGGATGTTTCCATTTCTTCCTACGCCAAATGCCTGGTCTATTGCCCAAAGGGGGTCTTGTTCGACTTTGAGACCTTTTAATTTTACGATCTCACTATCTCCTGACATCAGCATCACCTCGCTCGGCTCGGTTTTGAAGTAAGACGATATCAATTCAAGAGCAGACGCTTTATCCATTCCGGTTACCTCTATTCCCGCTATCTTTATTCTCGGAAAGATAAGATCTCTAAAAGCCAAATTATATCCGGCAAGTATTGCCAGGGTCATTGTTCCAAAAACAAATAAAGATCCCAAGATATATTTAATTTTTCTCATTCTTGATATACTTTAACTGTAATCCGCATTTACTACTTCTTATATTTTAACTTGATCATATAACTTATGGATAATCAATTTCCTCTTCCCGGACCTGTTCCCCTGACTCCGGAACCTACGGAATTACAACCCTTTTCGTCACCGCCATCCGTTACCGAAACTACCACCACGACTACCACTGTTCCGGGTGCACCAGAAGAAGCCGCTCCACCACCACCAGGCTACGTACCCCCCGCAGCCACTGTACCCCCCGCAGCTAAGTCTTCTCCCTTAAGAATAATTATTCCTTTTGTAGCTATTCTAGGGGTGGTCGCTCTCCTTGGTTTTGTCATCTTTCGTGTACTTTCAGGCAGATCATCTACACCCCAGCCTACCTCGGCCGCCAAAACAATCACTCTTACCTATTCTGGACTCTGGGAACCTACTGCCGTCATGAAGCCGGTCATAGATGCCTTCGAAGCAAAAAATCCTAATATCAAAATTGACTATCAGCTTCAGGCCCCTCAGGATTATCAAGATCGTGTAAAAAATGCCCTGGAAAGTGCCAATTCTCCGGACATCGTCCGTCTTCACACTACCTGGTTACCCATTTTTGCCACCAATTTACTACCTGCTCCTCCAAACACCTTGTCCGCCACAGAAATAACCACCAATTTTTACCCGATTGTCAGCAAATTGTTGGTGGCCGGCAATCAGGTTTATGGGGCCCCACTGACAGCTGAGAGTCTCGGTCTCTTCGTGAATACTGCCATGCTTCAGCAAAAGCAACTACAACCCCCAAAAACCTGGGAAGATCTTCTTACTGTTGCCAAGGCAGTCAAGGAGGCCGACCCTCTTACTGGCCGAATTACTCGTGCTGGAGTCGCTCTCGGAAATACGTCCAATGTCGAACACTGGCCAGATATTGTCTCTATGATGCTTCTTCAGGCCGGAGTTTCACTCACCGACATCAATGGACCGGAAGTTGGCGTCACTCTCACTTACTACACCGACTTCGTTTCCAAACACGCCGTATGGGACGAAACAATGCCTCCCTCTATAGTTGCTTTCGCCAACGAAAAGGTGGCCATGATAATCGCCCCTAGTTGGCGAGCCAGAGACATCAAAGCCATCAATCCCTCTCTTTCCTGGCAGGTAGTTCCTGTTCCCCAGCTTCCTGATGTAGAGCCTGTCAACTGGGCCACCATTTGGTTCGAGGGGGTATCAAAAAACAGTAAGTACCCAGTTGAATCTTGGAAATTTGTTAGTTTCTTGGCCTCCGCAGAAGCCCAACAGATATTGTTTGACGCAGCCACCTTGGATAGGGGTTTTCCTCAGCCTCCGGCTAGTAAGGCTGTAGCTGAAACTGCTAGCAGAAACCCTGTTATTGCTCCATATATTTCCAGTCTTAATACTGCAAAAAGTTTTTATACCGCTTCATTGACACAAGATTCAAAAACATCCCTCAACTCCAGACTTATCAAATATTTGGAAGATGCTGTTAACGGAGTCACTGCCAGACAAGAAATACCCAAAATAATCGAAGCTCTTCATAATGGTTTTGTTCAGGTTCTGTCTCAATATGGATTAGTTGCAGCCCCAACCCCCACTCCTACTCCATAGATATGGATCTTAGCCGTGCAGTTTCTTCGACCATTGCTTACGCCTCATACTTTAAATTTCCTCTCTATCCCCGTGAAATTCATCACTGGCTCATTTGTTCTACAACTGTTGCCTATGAGAAACTACATACTTTTTTGCCTTCCGGGCTTTCAAAAAAAGACCGTCTTCTACGTACCCAAACCACAAGGTATTCAGAACAAAAAAAAAGTCACGCCCAGAAACTAATTAAGGTTCTTAAATTTCTACCCGGACTCTTATTCGTCGGACTTACAGGTTCGGTAGCAGCCAACAATTCAATGAAAGATGATGATATAGACCTTCTTTTTATCACTTCTCCTCATGCACTGTGGCTGGTTCGGCCATGGGCTATCTTCTTGATATCGCTTTTCTTTCGTCGCCGTCATCCCCTCGAAGATCATGCTCATTCCCCAGATGCTTTTTGCCCCAATCTTTGGCTGGATACCCTTTCTTTAAATATTCCTGAGTCAAAACGATCTCTCTACACCGCGCACGAGATACTTCAAATAATACCTTTGTTAGATAGGGGAGGCACCTATCATCTTTTGTTGAAGTCAAACTCTTGGGCAAAAAAATATCTTGCCAACGCCTACAATTCAAACATTGAACTAAGCGCGTCATTCCGAGCGAAAGAGTTTACCCGCCTGGGCGGGAGGAATCTCACTCCACCAACCTCCGTCATTGCGAGGAGCAAAGCGACGTGGCAATCCATCCCGTTTTTATTCATTCTCGCCCCCCTCAACTATCTCTTCTACCTTATTCAACTCCTCTATATGTACCCCAAAAAAACTTCCGAAACAGTTCATCTCCACGCGGCTTTTCTTCACACCACCGATTTTTCGCTGATGATTGATCAGCACCTAGAAGACCTAGACGTCATATAATAAAACATTCATGGATTTCTTCACACTCTACATATATCAGCCATTTTTCAATATCTTAGTTGGCCTTTATTGGTTTACCGGCCTCATTTTGCCAGCACCGGACATGGGTGTCGCAGTTATACTTTTTGCTGTTGCTGTACGGATTATTCTTTTGCCATTTGATCTTATCGGAGAGCAATCAGATGAGGATAAGTTTCAAGTTTCGCAGAAAGTTAAACTGATAAAAAAGGAATTCTCCTCTGACCCTGTGCGCCAAAAAGAAGAAGTCCGTAAAATCATGCGGCAAAGCCCCAGAGCCATTTTTTCTGAAGTTTTTACAATTACCATCCAAGTAATTATTATCCTAATCCTTTATCGAATATTTACTACTGGCTTGGAAGGAGAGGACATGCACCTTCTTTACGACTTTATGCCTTCAATTCGCCAACCCATCAATCTTGTTTTCATGGGGCTATATGATCTCTCTCATACAAACAGCACTCTAAATCTAATACAGTCATTAATGATCAGTGTATCGGAAATTATTCACCTTTATTTTTCTCCGATTAAACCTACTCGCAAAGACTTCATTTCCTTGGTTCTTATTCTTCCTGTAGTAAGTTTTCTTGTTTTTATGTTTCTTCCGGCCGGCAAAAAAGTATTTATCATTACCTCTATCGCTTTTAGCATAGTCGTTAGAATAATCAAGCAGATTCTTTATTTGACATATTCGTTAAGGCAGCTCCCCGCTCAACCTCAAGAAGCAAATCCACAGCCAAAACCGTGACGACTTTCACCGCAAAAGAGGATATAATAAACCACAGTTATGGCTGATTTTGATAAATTGGTAGTATCTTTTCTCGTCGATGAAGTCGTAGGTGGCTTCTTCATTTCTGTCCCCCCTGGGCACGTTGCTTGTGTTTACGACCGTGGGGCAGGCGTTCTGAAGCGGGTGTGGGGACCAGGACTCCATCTAAAAATCCCTTTTTGGCATATAGCCAAGCTTTTTAATGCCCAAGTTCTCGAATACACCATCCGTCACGGTTTTGATCTTTCTATCAAAGAAGCTTTAGGAGATGAGCCTGTTATCGCCTCCACTAAGGACAATAAAACGATTTCCATTGAAGGATCAATCCTTTTTCGTCTAGACAAAGCCAATGCACCCCTTCTTTGGGAGAACATTGGTGACAACTTTGTCTCTAAGGTAATCAGACCATATTCTAGGAGCAGAATTTCTTCCGAATTTGGAAAATTCGACTCTAAAGAAATTGGTATTCACCGCAACAAAATCGAAGCTACCCTAAAAGACGAGCTCAACGAACTTTTTAGAGACAAGGCTCTGATAATAGAAAACGTCCTTTTTTCTGAAGTAAAAGTTATAGAGTCGGAGGCTCATCGTTCAGGGCAGAGCATCCTTTCTGTTACGCCAGCAGCTTAGTTTTTTTATATACTTAAAATATGGCCGCCTCCAAATACTCTGTTTTGCAGATTCGTCCTGCTAAGGATTCACTTACGGGGCAAGCTGCCTTCATTGAGTTCCTGTCTTCCCTCAGAACTGCCCTAAAAGCCAGTTTTTTTGATCGTTTGCTGGGGACATTTGATACCATCTGCCTTGAAATCGTTAATCTGAACCAAACCACCTTCTTCATAATTGCATGCCCCGAGAAATTGGAACACTTGATTCGAGCCCAAATCGCCGCCCAGTACCCCACAGCCTTGATTACTCCTATGAAGGACTATCTTCCCGATTGGCTTAATCATGGCCAATCTGCCTTAGGCCAACTAGTCTTAACTGGCTCCTCTCAACTTGCCTTAAACAGCACCCTCGACGACAAGGTCGATCAAATGGCATCCATTCTGGGAAGCCTGGCGAGAATTCCCGCCGGCCAGGCAGGCATCATCCAACTGTGCCTTTTTGCGGCTCCTAAAAATTGGCAAAAATCAGTTCGTGGAAGTTTAGAAATTGTCACCCCAGCCACGGCCACCGACCCAGCCAAGAGTAAACCCAGCCCCTACAAGGCCATCATCGAAAAAAAATTACTCTACCCAGCTTATGCTTGTGATATCCGTTTGGTCGCTATCTCCCAAGACCACCATACCTCGTCTCAGCTTCTTTCTCAATTATCGGCCGCCTTCGGCACCTATGCTCTGTCTGAAGGAAATAGTTTCAAGTTAAAAGTTCCCAAATACTCCGGATCGCTTAGTAAACTTCGTCAAATGATGATGGATCGATCAGCAAAATATTCAAACCAATACCAGTATCTCAACTATGGTGAGATAACGGCAATCTATCACCTACCTGGAATCCTTCTGGCTCCCATCAAGGGGATTGCTTGGGGGAAGACACTTAAGGGAGAAGCTCCTGTCAATCTTCCTGTAGATGAAAACATCCCTGAAAATCAGCGGCATCTATACAATTTTTTCGCAAAGACAGAGTTCAAAAATCATATGGCTGTCTTTGGTATGAAAAAGGGGATGGATCGTCTACGCCATACATATATTTTGGGAAAGTCCGGTACTGGGAAGTCCACTCTCATTGGCCGCATGGCCATCAACGATATTCAGCATGGGGAGGGCGTTGCTTTTGTGGATCCACACGGGGACGCCGCTGAAGTGCTTCTCGATTACATTCCTGAGAGTCGTATTGATGACGTTGCGTACTTGGACCCTTCCGTTCCGGGTATATCCTTCTGGATGAATCCTCTTTATGTAAAAAATCCCGCACAAGGAGAAATGGTTGCTTCGAGTATAGTGTCCATTTTTAGCAAGCTCTATGGTAATTCTTGGGGACCCCGTTTGGAGTATATTCTTCGAAATACGCTTCTTACTTTAGTCTACAAACCTGAAACCACTCTAGCTGATGTTCCCCGCATACTTACCAATAAAGAATTCAGGGAAAAAGAGTGTCTTGTCCACGTAACTGATCCCATCCTTGTCAATTTCTGGCGGGATGAATACGACAAATACTCCGAGAAGTTTCAAACCGAAGCCATTGCTCCGATTTTAAACAAAGTTGGTCAGTTTGTTACCTCACCTACCATTCGTGACATCATTAACCATCCCAAGAGCACGGTTGATTTTGAGGACATGATGAACACCGGGAAAATTATTATCTTAAATCTTCCTCAGGGAAAAATTGGTGAAGACAATGCCGCCCTTTTGGGTGCCATGTTTATTTCTCAAATACAAATTGCCGCCATGAATCGGGCCAATATTAAAGAAGAAGAGAGAAAGGAATTTTTCCTTTATGTTGATGAGTTTCAAAACTTCGCAACCTCTTCATTTGTCAAGATTCTCGCGGAAGCCAGAAAGTATAAGCTTGGATTGATATTGGCTAATCAGTATATTGCTCAGCTTCCCGAAGAAATTCAGAATGCTATCTTCGGAAACGTTGGTACCGTCATGAGTTATGTGGTGGGGGCTTCAGACGCCGATCGCATTATGAAAGAGTTGAACGGTCTCTATACAGCGGATGAATTGGTCGGTCTGGGCAAATATCAGCTTGCCATGAAGATGTCTGTCGACTCTCAAATGACCCAACCTTTCTCATCTTATGCCTTACCCTTACCGGAGACAAAAACTCAACAAAAAGATAAAGTTCTTGAGGTCACGTATGCAAAATATTATCGCAAGATAGAACCTATGGACATGTCTCAAGTTACTTCCATCATGACCCCGGCAGCCAAAAGATTCACCGAACCTCCTTATATTCCTAAGGCTTTGAGAACACCTCCCTCTACAGACTCTGTTACAACCGAGGCATCGAGAAGCTACCAAGACACTCAACGGTTTATCAAACCGCCTTTTGTCAGCAGCGCTCCTCCAGTACCATATAAACCCCAATTACCTCCGATTGCACCTCGAACTACACCAAATCCCTTCAAAATCCCTCCCTCACCCACTGTCATTCCGAGCGAAAGAGTTTACCCGCCTGGGCGGGAGGAATCTCACACCACTAGTCATTCCCGACCTGATCGGGAATCCATAAAAGTTAATTCCACTGATAATTCCAAGCCACCATCTGACAACCGAGAACTGAAATCTGAGATCCGACCACAAACCACCCCTCTCAACGAGCCCACTCTCGAAGAAATGGACGAATTACGCAAACAAGGACTTCGTCCCAGTGTAGTTGGTTGCTTCCTTCATGACAAAAAAATTCTTCTTGCTTATCAAAAATCTTTTAATCAGTGGACCCTACCTCAAGGGGGGATTGAAAATAAGCAGAACGTCAAAGATGCTTTCTTCAAGGAACTTTCTGAAGAAGTCACCGAAGACTTTCTGAGCGATTGTGATAAAGATATCAAACTAATTGCGGTTGACAAAATAGAGTTTCCTCCCAGCAAACAAGGTCTTAGGGATATGTCTACCGACTCGGGTGAGCCGGTTGTTATGAAAGGAAAATATTATTATTTTTATGTCAGTGAAGCAAAAAACTCCAATATCACCGTCGGGGCTACCGAATTTGATGACATAAAATGGCTAAATTTTGATGAAGCGTATAAACTAATTAAAGAGACCAATACTGGCGGTAAGCTAAGGATGACCACAAATATTCTAAGTTTACTAAGAGACAAAGGTTTCCTGTCAACCAATCAACCAATCAAACATGGATCCGAACCAGAACACCGACCAGAAAACCCAAGACACAATGCTCCCCCCGGAAGTCAGCTACACTCCGCCCAAAGCTTGGGGAGCAGATCAGACGGCCGCTCCAGTGATCGAGACCGCACCGCAAGTGACCACAACCACCCAAGTGATTCCGGTGCCAACAAAGCCTAGTTCCTCTAAAGCAAAAACCGTCCTTACTTTTATCGCGTTATTACTATTCGGAGTCTTTATCGGAGTCCTGGCCTCGTTTTTCCTTCCTATAACTACGGCACCGGTGACTGACGAGATCCCTGCACCGCAACCTGCTGCGGACTCAGAAATTTCTGACACCATTACTCCAGAGGAAATAATTACTCCCATTCCAACTCCTACAGCCACTCCGTCAGCTCTCCTAAATCTCAGATGGAATATGATGACGGTCAAGTCACCTTTGACTACCTTTTCTTCTTACCGTATTTATTATCCCACCACCTGGTCCATCAAAGAATATAAAAACACACCTGGGACTGGGGGATCTACTTCTTTAACATTAACTAAAGGTCTTACCACGCTCTCTTTTATTCAGCAGGATCTCGAAGGATCTGCATGTAGCTATCCAACTTCTGAAATAAAACAAAACCTGGACTTCGCCAGTTATCGGGAGATCTTTCACAATAGCTCCACATGGAGATGGGGACTGTCGGTCAACGGTGATAGCCCAACATATATAGTATGTCAATCTCAAAACAATTCATTTTCCTCACCCACTACTGTCGGTTTTATTAATCTCTCCGGTGCAAATATCGATAACCAGACCTTAGAAGAATTCAACTACATTCTTGAAAAAATAGTCATCATTCCCTAACCATGGAAGAAATCAACTCCCAACCTCCTGCTACAAATTCCACCAACCACCAAGGGTTGACCCTCTCGATACTCTTTCTTTTACTAGGCCTCGTTGTGGGCTATACTTCGGCAATTTATCTTCCCCGGCCAAATATTCTTTCCCAAAAAACCCGTACTCCAACTCCGACACCAACCTCTATTCCCACACCTGATACCAATCAGGCCATAAATACCCCGAAATTCAAGATAACGATTCCTCCAAACTGGAAACCAATGGATGGAGGTGGTTATCAAGCGCCGGATGGAAGTACTTTTGTGCTCACGGTTTTTGTTAATCAGGATTCGTTATCGGATTATCTGGCGAAAAAGGATAAAACTGATCAAACTGCCTGGGAAGGACAACCATCGAAAAAAATCATCTCATCTAAAAAAACCACCGTTGCTGGACTACCTGCGATACAAAGAATTGAAGAATGGTTGGCCCCGGATTATATTACGATCAATACTTATACCTTAGTAGATCGGGTAATCTACTCTTTTTACATTTCTCCTTTCGAAATTCCCTACGACCAAACAGAAGTCTATGAAAAATATCAGTCGATACTTGACTCCTTTGAGCCAATTTCTTCAACCTCAGAATTTACCTGTCCTCAAAATGGCTGGCAAGACTGTATGCCCATCTTGAACGAAGAAGGGAAGCTCGCTTGTTCTTCAGAAGCTATGGCTTGGTATAAAGCAAACTGCCCGGGTTTCCAGGGAGCTGCCCTCTAGAATTATTTGTCATCTCGAACGACCTGCCCGACGTGGTGGAAGTCGAGAGATCTCACGAACCAAAGACTTGACAATAATTCCTGTTTTTGTAAAATAGCAATCGAGACCGTTGACTGCTACTTTCTGATATACTCAACAAGCAAGTTATTAATTTAACATCATTCATATGGTTAACACCTTAACCGTCAAAAAATTACAACCGGCTCCCGGATTCCTCTTGGTCGAGCCAGCCAAGCAAGAAAAGAAAACCGCCTCCGGCCTCTACTTACCAGATTCCCACGAAGAAAAACCTCAGTACGGCACTGTCCTTGCTGTCGGCGGAAAATTAATTAATGATCGTGGTGTCGAAGTCGACTCTCCCGCCAAAGCGGGGGATACTGTTCTTTACAAGAAATGGGGTGGTAACGAAGTCGAAATCGGTGATACTGAATATCAATTCCTCAAATTTGACGATATATTAGCAATTGTTTCAAAATAAAAATGGCCAAACAAATTCTTTTTGCCGAAGATGCCCGTACTAAATTAGTTGCCGGTGTCAACAAATTAGCCAAAGCCGTCGTCACCACCCTCGGCCCCAAAGGTCGCAACGTGGCGATAGATAAGAAGTGGGGAGCACCCACTGTCCTTCACGATGGTGTTTCTGTTGCCAAAGAAGTCGAGCTTGCCGATCCCTTTGAAAATATGGGCGCTCAGCTTGTCAAAGAAGCTGCTAGTAAAACCAATGATATCGCCGGAGACGGAACCACCACGGCCACCCTTCTTGCTCAGCAGATTGTTCTCGCTGGAATGAAAAATATCACCGCTGGGGCAAATCCCATGCAGATGAAACGTGGTATAGACAAGGCTGTAACCGCGATTGTTGCAGAGTTACAGAAAATAAAAACTGATCTCTCCGAGAGTGATTGGCAGTCTGTCGCCACCATTTCTGCCCAAAATCCGGAAATCGGTGCCAAAATCGCCGAAGCTCTCAAACTCGTCGGTCGGGATGGTGTGGTCACTGTCGAAGAATCCAAAGGTATGGAATTTGAAATCGAACATAAAGACGGTATGCAGTTTGACAAAGGTTATGCCTCTGCTTACTTTGTCACCGACCCGGGGAACATGGAAACAGTCATCGAAAATCCATATATTTTGATCACCGACCAAAAAATTTCTGCCATAAGCGAGCTCCTTCCTTTCCTTGAAAACACCATGAAGGTAAGTAAAAACATAGTCATCATTGCTGATGATATCGAAGGTGAAGCCTTAGCTACGCTAGTAGTTAATAAGATGCGAGGAGCTTTCAATATTCTGGCCGTCAAAGCCCCCGCCTTTGGAGACAGAAGAAAAGCTCTTCTCCAGGATATTGCGATACTCACTGGCGGCACAATGATTTCCGAAGATACCGGCAGAAAACTAGATTCTGTGACCGTTGAAGATCTTGGTCGTGCCGATAGAGTCTGGTCCGACAAAGACAATACCCAAATTATTGGTGGCAAAGGAAACCCCAAAGATATCAAATCCCGTCTGGATCAAGTCCGACACGAGCTGGAGAAATCCACCTCTGAATTTGATAAAGAGAAATTGGCTGAGCGCATCGCTAAACTCGCCGGAGGTGTCGCCGTCATCAAAGTTGGCGCCGCTACTGAAGTAGAGCTAAACGAGCTCAAAGAAAGAGTCAAAGATGCTGTAGGGGCTACCAAAGCCGCTATCGACGAAGGTATCGTTCCTGGTGGTGGAGTTGCTCTTATTCGAGCTGGTCAGGCTCTCAAATCCATCAAGGCCGACAATACCGACGAAGAAGTGGGTATTGAGATCGTCAAACAATCCCTCTCTCAACCGCTTCGCTGGCTGGCAAAAAATGCCGGAGCAGACGATGGTTGGGTGGTCAAAAAGGTCGAGGAGAACAAGACCATTGCTTATGGCTTTAATTCACTTACATTGGAATTCGAAGATATGCTCAAAGCCGGTATCCTCGACCCGGTTAAAGTCACTCGCTCTGCTCTTCAGAACGCCGCTTCTGTGGCTAGTATGATTCTTACCACAGAGTGTCTGATTACCGACATNCTTCTGCCGGGATGCCCGACATGAGTGGAATGGGAATGGAGTAGTCTCTCAAAGTTCGACCACCAAAAAAGCCCGCATTGCGCGGGCTTTTTTTGTGACACTCCTTCAAATCACTACGTTCGCTCGTGATGACAACCGGAAGTGTCTCAACTCCTCAAATTATCCCCAAAAAAAACAGGTTATCCACACAACAAAAATCATTGATAAATCAATCGAAATAACCATCAAAACTGTTGAAAATCTTATTTAGCCTTGGCCAGAACAATATCTTTGGTCAAGATAAGATAAGGTCTGGGGTTTACGTACCGTTCGTTTTTGAGAACTTCTAGGTGAAGATGTGGTCCGGTAGTTCTTCCGGTCATTCCTACTTCACCCACAGGCATATCAGTAGTAATCTTTTCGCCTTCTTGGACGAAGACCTTACCCATGTGGGCATATCTGGTTTGCAGTCCGTTTCCATGGTCTATCACGGCGCTGCGCCCATATCCCCATTTAGAATAACTGATCAGGACGACAACTCCTTCTTTCAGAGGATAGATATTCGACCCTACGGGAGCCGTAATATCTATTCCGGGGTGTCCTAAGTGAAAGCCTTGGGATACACTGGTATTGTCTGGGAGTACATTCACGATACTTCGCTTTGTCTCGATCACCACTTCCTGATCAAAAGAAACTTGAATGTTTGATGCTGAAGTCTGGCTCGCCGGCAGCATAAACATACCTGAAGCTAAGGTAGTCATTGAAATAATACCGCCAAAGACGGTTTTTATGTTTCTTTTCTCGAACATCGGCCTGAAGAGTTTGGAGATAGGGTGCGACGTTCTAGTGTTAGGTAGTATTCGTATCATATATGCGGGCGAAAACCCGCTTAAGTACAAAAAAAGCTTGAGTTGCTCAAGCGAAGGGTATCATACCATATCAGACTGTCTAATGTCAAGTCGGGTATACTCTAAACATGGTCATACCCCAAGAAATCAAAGGTAAAAACATCTTGCTTAGAGCCGATCTGGACGTGCCTGTTAAGGCCGGTAGGGTAGAGAACAACTTCCGCCTGGAGGCACTCCTTCCGACCCTTCGTCTATGTTTGGAACATGCCCACCGGACTTGTCTGATAGGGCATTTAGGACGGCCGGATGGAAATGATCAGGCTTTCACCCTCACTCCGGTGTACGAAGAGTTAAAAAGACTGATAAATCAAGATATTTTATTTATTACTTCGGGTTTTTCTCCAGGGGAGTGTTGGACAGGGGAATCTCCCTTTGCGTTAATGGAGAACATTAGGTTTGACCCCCGGGAAGAAAGCATGGATAGGGAATTCGGACAAGTTTTAGCTCAAGGAGCCGATGTTTATGTTTATGAAGCTTTTGCTTCTTATAACCCCTCCACCAGTCTGCGAATAATACCCGAATTACTCCCAACCCTCACAGGACAGCAGTTTGATCTGGAGGTGACCAAGCTTGGTTCGCTCCTAAAAACCCCCGACCACCCCACCTTGCTTTTAGCCTCCGGCGCCAAATCTGACAAGCTCGAAATAATCCGTAGAATCGCTCCCAAATTTGACCAGGTCCTTCTGGGAGGCAAATTTGCGCTACCTGATCATCTGACTTCCGACGGTCTCGATCTGAACGAAAGCGCCACTTCCCTCTTCGTCAAAGCCATATCCGAAGCAAAAACGATCGTTCTCAATGGCCCTCTGGGTATGTTTGAAGATGGCGTCCACTCCAAAGCCACTAGAGCCGTGTTCCAGGCGCTCAAGGATAGTAAGTCTTACACGGTTCTTGGTGGTGGTGATACCTTGGCCGCTATACCCGCCCTAGGCTTCAAATACTCCGATTTTGGCTTCGTGAGTACCGGAGGCGGCGCCATGCTCGAATTCTTGGCTACTGGGACACACCCCCTTCTTGAAATCCTAAAAAAGATGTAAAATATAGGCTATCTTAAATTTCAGGAGAAGATACCTTGAAAATTCTCATCGGGCTCATATCCACATTCCTAGTGACCTTGCTTTTTACCTTTCTTCTTCCCTGGGCAATGGCAAAGGCCATCCTTGGCGTCATTTGCATGCTTTCAGCCTTGGGATTGCTCATTGTGTATGTCTTGCTGATTACTGGCGGCCTAAAAATCTAATCGCCTTGCGCTCCTTAGTCGGAGCGCCTTTTTGTTAAATTGGCCCCATAGTAATGAAATTTCTAACTTTTTATGATATTATTCTCACAACTGGTCTTCATCTGAAGATCAAATTTCTTTGACAGAGGTAAAAGATGGATAATAATGAACCGGGCATTGTGGAATATTTTATTAATCTTGTCGTCGCTCTCCTTCTTGCCTTGAGTGCCTGGGTCATGACAAAGGGGCTGGGTTGTATCGGTGCGGTCTTTGTATACGCCCTTTTAGGGCTTGGGCTATCCTGGCTCCTCACCACTTTGGGAGTGATCACCTTAACCTGGTGGCAGGTAGCACTTGGACTCATTGTCCTCCGATATGTCATCAAGTTCTTACGAAAATAGCTCGCAGCTCCCGTTACAGGGAGCTTTTTTGTTGCCTCCACCTTATTGTGCTAAAGTTTAATTAGTTACTCTTTACTGCCCATATGCAAAACTTCAGTATCAATGGCTTTGGCCGTATTGGCCGCTCGGCTACCCGTGTCTGGCTCTCCAGCCATTTAGACGACTCGAACCTTGCCGTTATCAATACCTCCGGCTCCCAAGGAGTTTCTGGGTGGGCATACTTACTTAAATATGATACGGCCTACGGACCGCTGCCCTACCCCATTTCTTCCGAAGAAGTCCAAAAACCTGATCAAGTTACCGATGAAAATCCTCTGTTGGGTTATATTACTGTTGAACATCCCAAGCGAGCCATAAAAATCCCAATTCTTGCCCAAAAAGATCCTGCCAAAATTCCTTGGAGAAACTATGAGGCTGAAGTGGTCATTGAGTGTACTGGGGTTTTTACCTCATTAGAAAAAGCCACTCTTCATCTTCAGGGTGGTGCCAAAATGGTCGTTCTTTCCGCTCCTGCCAAAGGAGAGGGTATCCCTACTGCCCTTATGGGTGTCAACGAAGAAGAAATTATCGGAAAAGATAAAGTAAACACCATTTCTGTCATCAGCAATGCTTCATGTACCACGAACAGTATCGCCCCCGTCGCTGATCTTCTTCATGAAAAACTCGGCATATTAAAAGCAATGTTAACTACGGTTCATGGATATACCGACGATCAAAATCTCCAGGATAACTCTCACCGTGATCCTCGTCGTGGCCGGGCTGCCGCCGCCAACATTGTTCCGACGAGCACTGGTGCCGCCATTGCCGCCACCCAAGCCATTCCGGAATTAAAAGGGCTTTTCGATGGTATTGCACTCCGCGTTCCTGTTATCACCGGTTCTATCACCGACTTTACCTTTATTACTCAAAGATCCACTTCGGTCGAAGAAGTTAACCAATTATTTCTGGATGCCGCCAACACTCCCCGATTTAGAAATATTTTAGGTGTTACTGATGAAGCCATTGTGTCCTCTGATATTGTCGGCCGGTCTGAGTCCAGTATCGTCGATCTGAAAATGACCAGGGTAGTCGATGGTACTATGGTCAAAGTTTTGGCTTGGTACGATAACGAATGGGGCTATGCTAATCGCCTTATCGAGGAAACAATCAAGGTTTGCAAGGCTCTAGAATAACCCCAGTCGGGAGAATCTATATTTTGAGGCTCCCTATTTTCTGGTGCTGAGATATTCAACGTATTTTGAATATTTGTATTTCAAACAAGGAGCATCTTCCGAATTTTCATAAATAAATCTGGAGACATCTTCGGCGTCTTTACTGTTATATGTAAGGTTGTACGTTCTACGATTAAAATATATACCGAACTTTATATCCTTCAAGAAAGTTTTAATTGTGTTACTAATTTGCTCTAAAAACTTTTTACTTCCGCTTGAAAAAATTATTTTTAATCTCCTTCTCGATTTTTCAACGTGGATACAACCATCTCCATCGAAGTATCCTCGAAGAAAAAAATGAAAGTACTGTCTCGGTATTTCAGGTAGCTCAATAATCAGTGACTTTTTTGGACATAGTCCAAAACCAACCAAATCAGCATAAATTTTTTTGTTTCCAATTCTAAATACGTAACGTGGTTTGCAGAGATAGTCTTTACCAAAAATGTGATTTATTTTTGCAGGAATAACTTCGAATTGATGGCTCGCTGACATTGCTGACCGTATCTTTTTTAGAACTTCCAGATCTGTGTTTGTTATGCTTGTGTAGCAAGTTCTTGAGGATTGTCTACAATCTTCAATCATTCCGTCAGCATAAATAAAACCAAGTACGTACGCCATCTTTGGTGACCATGTTTTGAAAAAATCTTCGTTCACTCTTTTTCTATTATGTCCTCCACGTGGGTCTCGATCCATATACCCATTATTACCGAACAAAACCCAAAAAACAACCTGATTATGGTAAAAATTACAAGCTTTATTCAGATCATAATGTTAAAATAGTGCCTGTTATACGGCCGGATGGTGAAGCGGTAACACCCTTGTCTGCAAAACAAGTATGCGCGGGTTCGATTCCCGCTCCGGCCTCAATTCTTTATTCAAACGGATTTTTTATTAATTCGTGCTAAACTAAAAACATTATGAGGTCAAGATTTTTACGCACACTGCCCATTCTATTATTCTCTATTTTCCTTGCAGGCTGTCAGCTAAATCCTTTCGCCAAAAAAGCAGGCATCCAGGTCACATCTCACCCGGACGCCAACGTCGTCATCAATGGCAAGTCCGTTGGTAAGACTCCTTACTATGTCGAAAACACCGATGCCGGCAATGCCACTATTCAGATGACAGCCGTAGACTCTGGTCAATCTTGGGAAGGCAA
>LCJG01000012.1 GCA_000998025.1 Candidatus Collierbacteria bacterium GW2011_GWB1_44_6 | reverse complement strand
TGGCAGCCGCAAGCCAAATGATGTGCGGAAGATAGCCAAGGAATTTTATCTGCAAAAAGTCAAGGGCCATCACCACAACCAGAGCGATAAAAGCAAGTACTCCATAGTACCAAACAAACGTCGCCCCAATCGCCACAGAAAAACCAACCCAGCCAGCCACAACAAAAATCGCTCCAAGTATCTTCCAAATTCCCATTTTTTATCTCCTCATTTCAAAGATCTGTCAACCTCTATTATCTCAACAATAATCATATAAGTCTATATTTCCCACCAGACTCATCTACCATCCCACACAAAGCCAGCTCAGTTAGCTTCCCCAGCACCTGGGCCACTTCCATTCTTAGAAGCCGGGATAATTCGTCCACCGTCCGCTCTGAGTCGGCCAGCAACAATATCATTGGATCCTTAATCTCGTCCATTTCCAATTTCAACTGTCCGGAAGATAGCCCCATCTCTCGCAACACCTCTCCCGCACTTGTCACGGTTTTAGCTTTTCCGTCCCGGATAAGTCCATTGGTTCCTTCGGCCACCCTGCTCGTCACCTGTCCCGGCACGGCCAATAGTTTTTTGCCAAATTTATTCGCTAATTTGGCCGTTATCATACTTCCAGACTTTACCGAGCCCTCAACTACCAGTACCGCATCAGAAATGCCAGCCACGATCCTATTTCTTTGTGGAAACATCCATCTTTCCGGTTTGGTTTTTTCAGGGTATTCCGACAATATCAAACTATTAACTTCTACCAACTTCCGATACAGTTCTTCATCTTCCATCTTTACCGGCCAATCGATTCCCCACCCGAGTACCGCAATTGTCTTTCCCCCATTTTCGAGACATACTCGGTGGGCAGTTTGATCTACCCCATACATAAACCCAGAAATAATTGTCACTCCCTTGTCTACCAATACAGGCACCCACTTCTCTATCACCCTCTGCCCATAATCAGTCATCCTTCTGGATCCCACAATCGCCAGCTTTGGTGACTCGTCCAAAAGTAAATCTATCTGTCCCTTATAAAAAATATTCTTCACTTCCGGCTTAATTTTCTTTAGATCCGCGCCCCACCCCTCCCTTATCAGCTCCATAAAAAAATTGTATTCCTATATTGCCCGCTTAGTCAAAAATTCCCGATACTTTTCTTCCCATCGCAGCAACCAATTCACACTAAGGTTGTGTTTTCTGGCCAGTTTAATAGCCTTTTCGACAATATTTAGTTGTTCCTTATCTTCCAGGACTATCCGCTGACAAACACAGTACCGGAGATAGTGCCCAACCAACTCCAGGTTATCCATATCACCATCATCCAAATTTCCGATATTATTAACCAAATACGACAGCCTCTTAGCATTAAAATAGGTCATGGTATTTCCGAGATATTCTCCAATTATTGACATAGGAAAATCCATTTCTTTTGAAAAGTCCAACGCCCTAAGTTCTTGGTTTACATCGTATATTCTCTCTATATACATATACCTTTTTCCATCGTTCGCCTCAAAACTAAAGGGGGCAGTTCTAATAGCATTGGCCACAACTTCTTCGCGAGTAATATCAAAGTCTTTCAGGTAACTTCTCAGGATAAAAAGGATCCCCTGTTTCTTTCCGGTCGCTGTCTGACCTATCAAACTAATCAAGTCAGGGAGTACGTCCAATAAATAAATCTCCTCATTTTCCTTACCCGCGTACCTGTATGGCTTATTTTTCTCGAAAAATTTACAAAGCCTATTCACCGCCTTCATCGCCAAATCATCCCCAACCTCTTCGCAGTCTTCCAGAAAGAACATGCCGTACTCTGATAGAAATGAACAGGTTTGAGAAATTCTCTTCCATGTATAGTCAAAGACATCATGGTTATTTAATAACCAAGTAGGATCGACGACTGACATAGCTATCTCTCCCGTCGGTGAAGTCACCACAAAAATGTTGTAAGAATGCCGACCTTCTACCCCCAACATTCTTTGGTTGCCCGCATTTTCACCGTGATAAATCAGATATGAACCATTTAGTAAAATTCCTCTTTGGTTTTCTTTTAAAATGAAATATACCGCTGAAGCAGCGGCGGCAATATGTCTACACACTGCATAACCATTCTCCATTATTTGGTCAGCGGTTTGCCGATCTACCTGTCTTCCATATTTAAACGCTTTCTTCTTGAATTCATTGGGTTCCTTTTTAAACAACTCCACCAAGTCTGGTCTGGCAGTCTTATCAGCTTTTCCACTCTCAATATATGACTCCATGCCATCTCCCACAATAAGGTATTCATAGTTCATCCTCTGCTTCATCACTTCTTGAATCAAAGTAATCGCTTGATATGGTGTCAGTATTTCAGGGTCCATTTCTTCCCCGCTCTCACTTGAAAGTTTTTCTGCCGCCTCAACCAACATCCGCCAAATTTTTTTTCTCCCTTTCTCACTGGAATAAAAGGCACTTAGGCCTTCAGGATTTTCATCGGCTACGATGATTTCTAGCTCAGGCAACGGTTCCCGGCGCCAGCACTCCAAGCCATCAAAATACTCCGCCATGTCTCTATTTAGACCAGGTAAAGAAACAATTGATACTTTGCCACTTCTGATAACAGTTTCCCTGCAGAGCACGGCCTCATCCGCTTCAGAGCCTACAGGCAGAGATAATTCGTCTGAGTAGAAAAGTGATTTTCTTGGATCCAGTTCCATGGGATGTATTTTATCTTATATACTGCTCTTATGCGCTATAAGGTTACATTTGCACAAGCCTCTTCGCTGTTCTATACTTAAGCTGTGACCATCGAGTTTACTAGCGCCAAAGAACCTAAGAACCAGGCTAGGCTTTCTATAGCCATCGTTGTGGCATCTTGTGCCTTTTTCTTCATCCCCACCACACTCATAGTCCTTGGATACCTTACTTCTCAGCCCACCGGCACACTCATCTCTCCGCTACCCCATGGCGTTTTGTCTGCCGTCACTCCCTCACCAGCACCGGCGGTGATCACCGTGACACCCACTCTAGCAGCAAGCAACAGTCCCATCATTGCCGCCCCCAGTGATTCTTCGGCATCTTCACCCACCAACATTACGCCCGCAGGAGGCAGTAACATCATCGACAAAGTCGCCCAGATCCCCGCCGGCCAAACGGAAATCGCAGTAACCGATCCAGATATAAAGCTCACCAGCCAGATCTATCTTTCTCCCAGAGTTGGCGACGAGACCATCTACTCTGTCAAAACCAAAGGTGAGTCCACTGTCACTATTTCCGCCAGCAAAACTTCTGACACTGTTCGATACGTTGACTACCACATCGTCAGTCCCTAAAATGTCTATATGCGCAGTAGCCTAGACAAACTTTCTTCTTTAATCTTAAGATTTATCCCCTTTGTCTTAGCCTTCCTTACCCCACTTTTTTTCCTCCCCTTCACCGCCGACCCTTTTACTTTGAACAAATTTTATTTGGTAACCTTACTCGCCAGTATCTCCCTTATTTCTTGGTGTGTTAGGAGTCTAATACGAGGCAAGCTTTCTCTGACCTCCTCACCAGCCCTTCTTCCGCTGATTCTGCTAGTCATTGCACATGTGATTTCTTCGGTTTGGCTCAGTCCCACCAAACACGCCAGCCTCTTTGGCCAGACAGCTTTTTTCATCGCCCTACTTATTATTTTCCTAACCACCACCTCATCTCAAAAATCCCGAGTTTTGGTAAATAGTGTGGTATTTGGCACCATTCTTTCTGCTACATTGCTGAGTTTTTTCACCCTTCTGCAATATTTTGGTGTCCCTGGAAGAATTTTTTCCTACGACCTGTTGGACAATACTCTTTTAAACCCCACAGGAGGAATACTCATTGCCCTCATTTACACCGTTTCCGTCATGCTCTCCACCATAGGATACCTTATTGTTTCTAAAAATTGGCTCCACAAAAGTTTGCTCTTTGCCGCTACCATCTTTATGATCGTCGCTTCTTTGATTAATATCAGTCTCATCTTTCCACAAAGCGGTCAGCAAGTAATATTCCTACTGCCCTACCGTGCGAGCTGGTCCATTGCCGTCGATATTTTCAAAAACTGGCAAACAGCCCTTCTCGGAACAGGTCCTGATACCTACCTCTCCGTCTTCACCAGACTCAGACCAGGCTACTTAAATGTTGACAACGCCCTCTGGGCCCTCCGTTTCCCGGAATCCAGCAGTTTTTTCCTCACGCTCATTACCACCACCGGACTCGTCGGTGCTCTTTCATTCATTACTGCCTTCCTCAAGCCGTTTCTGGTTTCTTTCCGTCATCGAAGTTCTCACACCGATGAACCGACATATATTTTTCTTTCTCTTTGTTTGCTCACGGTTCTGATTTCTTTCATTTTTTCCCCGACCAGCCTCACCTCTATTGTTTTAGGAATTGTCGCTCTCATAGCTCTCACGGTTGAATTCAAACTTCTCGGTCTTAAATCCGTCAAGGATATAAGTCTTGCTATCTCAGCCAAAAGTGAGCCGGAAACTTTTTATCAAGATATCAAAGTAAGTGAAGGTCTGCACCCCTACAGCGTCATTATCCCTTGGATTGTGAGGTCTGCCCCCCTACAGCGTCATTCTCCCTTGGATTGTGACCTTACTTTCTGCGGTACTTCTCTCTTTTTATTGGATCTACGCTATCCCTTCTTACTCAGCCTCTATCGAAATCAAACAGGCCGCCGAAATGATAGGCACAAACCCCGTTGGTGCCTATCAAAAAGAAATTAACGCCGCCAAACTTGATCCATACAACAGCAGCTATCCAATGCTACTCTCCCAGTTCTTCAAGAATGCCGCCTTGAGCCTATTGAACAAAAAAGAAGCTACCACAGAAGACAAGAAAAACGCCTCAGAGTACATGCAGCGCTCCATCGACTTTGGCAAACAAGCCGCCACCCTAAATCCATATAGTGTTCTCGTCTGGGAAAATCTCGCCGATATTTACCAATCATTCATCGGTGTCGCCGAAGGCGCTTCAAACTTCGCTGTTTCTCACTTGGCCCAAGCTGTCGCTCTCGACCCCACTAACCCGGAACTCAGACTCAAGCTTGGCATCCTTTTCTTCAATCTAGGCGACTCCGATCAGGCCATCAAACTTCTTAGCCAATCTATCGAACTGAAACAAAACTGGGATATTCCTTATTACAACATGGGTCTCATCTACCGGACCAGAAACGATAATACCCGCGCCCTACAATACCTAAAGGCCGGTCTTAAGTTCGCCGACCCCAGCTCTGACAACTACTACAAATTCCAGCAAGAAATCACCGCCATCGAAAAACTTTCCCCCAAATCAGGCGACGACGCCACCTCCTCCGCCACCCCAAAATAAGATAAAATATTCTCAAATCATCGCTCCAAAAGGTGGCACCTTGACTCCCAAAACTACAATCAGAAGATATCTGTTGCCCAATAAAGTATTAACCAACTATCTGTTTCCCGAAGAATTGGCGATCTGGTCTCTTCACCTCGCCGGTATTGATGCTCACTCAAACACTCATAGCCCCACCATGAAAGAGAACATCCCGATTCTTGACCAGCATGGCCAACCCCTGGGAGGCGTTTCTTTTCTAGAAGGCCGACCGGAACACACCATCGTCATTGTGAGCGACAGTACTTTTCAGCAAACTCTTATTAACGCCATTGAAGCATATATCGAAGAAGTTCTTGGAATTCAAGACGCTTTGGTCATCAAGTAACTTTATCCCCGGAAGTATCCGGGGTTTTATTTTGTGGACCCTATCGGACTCGAACCGACCACCTCTTCGCTGCCAGCGAAGCGCTCTACCAGATGAGCTAAGGGCCCAACATCTATATTTTACTATGAAACAACAATATATTCGCTGAGGGATACCACTTTTATTCCTTTTGATTCAGCCTGATGTTTGATATTTTCCGTGACCAGAGTCGCATCAATTTTTTTGGCCAGGCACAGAAAAGCAGCGTCGTAATAAGTAATCCCCATACCAAAAGCAATTTCAAATGTTTCTTTCGCCATATCCTCCGATTCACTTATAAAAGTAATGGGTAAGGCGTAAGCCGTGCCTAAAACTATTTGCGCTTCAGATGGATTCATCTTCTTCCCTTTTAGAAGGACGTTCCCACACTCATACCTTGCAAGCTCAGGAGCAAAAAGCTTTATCTTACCCCTCAGTGCCGCTTCCATGATCTCATCAGCTTTATCAATATTCTCTTCACTACTCTGATTCAACCATTTAATTACTACTGAAGTATCCAAAACGACTGAGTTCATCTTAGTGTGAGCTACGGTCTAACTCCATAAACTTAGACGCACCAACCTCTCCTTTTCCTGTAATGGCTCTCGACTTACGGATCGCACCCCAAACCTTATTCCAATCAACCGTCTGAACGTGAGGTCTAATGACGATCTCATCAGGCTTTAAAACTGAAATTGATACCGCTGACATAGGATTGACCCAGCCTACCATTTTCCGAATCGCATCGGGAATCGTTAACTGTCCTCTCTCTCTGATAATACTCGTAGTCTGCATTCTTTCATATTATCAGAAAATCAGAATTAGTCAAGCTCAATAAGTGCTAAAATAAACACACGGGCCTGTAGTTAAACGGTAGAACATGGCATTCGCATTGCTAAGATGGGGGTCCAATTCCCCCCAGGTCCACTAGTAAATACTCTGCCCTTGAGGCAGAGTATTTAGTTTGTTAGTCGGGGGGAATTGGACGGGCGGAGATGTGACGACATCGAGCCAGGTCCCGAAGAAATCTCAGCAGAGATTTACTGAGGGCAATTCCGAACCCCCAGGTCCACTAGTAAATACTCTGCCCTTGAGGCAGAAATCTAACCCTTCCCCATATATAATGTATTCTGAAGTACCTTAACTGGAGGATGAGCATGACTGTAAAGAATCCAATTGTCGGCGATGTGATTGTTTCAATAGAATTTATTTTTGCCACCATCGGCACCACCTCACTTGACGGAATCACCGTACCCTGCCTATATCCGCACCATGAAAGACACTTGATGGTTTCGGAGATCATTCCAGAAAATGAACGCATAGCCTCTCTCAAAGCCGGACACGGAGATCCAGGTAAATACAAAACCCTTGACCTTGGCCGTTATGATCTGTCTCGCGGCCAAGCTGAGTTTGTTGTTGAACATGCTGCCTGGGAAGGCTATGACAATAGCCCGCGTGACGGTCAGCCAAACTCCTGGCACATCATAGCCCGGCGTCTTTTTAGAAACGGCTTATACGACCGTAAGGGTGAACTGATTGATTTTTATTATCGCCATCCCTTTGGTCACAATTCAATCCTCACTCTCACAGTTACACGTCAGATGTACAAAATGTTCATCTAAACTCCTGCCCCCTCTACGGGGGCATTTTTTATATAATACATACATGCCGGACAAAATCCTTATCTGCCAAAATTGCCACAACCCCTTTGTATACTCGGACTACGAGCAGAATCTGGACGCCAAATCTGGGCGCCCAGAACCCCTCTACGACCCCATCTGTGCCAGCATCAAGGCCAGTGAGGCCAAGCACCCCCCTAAGCCTAAACGAGCCTAAACTTGCAAACCCCCAGTCTATAGGATAAAATAACCCAAAGAAAATTGACAAAGGAGGCTATCGTGGAAATCAAAATAAAGGATTTTGCCAAGCTTGTATATCTGTTAGGTTCATTTTATATACTCGAACTTCTTGGTGCGGTTTCGAAAATTCCTGAATCTGGTTTAATCGGCAATGCTTCATTTAGCGGCATCATGTTCGTTTGCGGCCCCATCTGTTTCCTGATCGTAGTTTCTCTTCTTGATCAGATTTTTAAACGCTGGACTCATCGCTTCACGAACTCTGGAAGTTTAATCTACTCTCAAAATCTTGTTCCCCAAATATTTACATATTTTGTCATCGTCTTTTTGGGGATTATGGTGACCGTCTTTACGATGAATTACGCTCAGTTTTTCCTTGTCATTTTGTGGCTGCCTGTCATCAAATGGGCTGCTTTATCTGCGGTTTTGATGGTAGCGGGCAGACTTGCTCTGCAGGACTACAATCCGCACCGAGGAATCACCAACGGCTCCTGGTACTAACCAGGAGTTTTTTTGTATAAAAAATCCCCCGTCTCCGAGGGATGTTCTTCTTACATTCCGGCCATCCTGCGAGCATAAGCCAGATTCATAATGAAATTATTTCTAAATAGAAATTCTGCTTCCGTCGTGAGATATCTGCGACCGGTCATGAATTTCACCTGATTCTTCCAGCCGGCGATAACTTCTTCCTTTGTAAACTCTGAGATCGGTTTCTTCGCAAACTCAGCCATGAGACGCAGAGCCATGTCGGCAAAGTCGTCACCCCTGGCACCCAAAGCACTAAGGTCTGCATCAGCCAGTATTTGCGAAAGGTGGTTCATGTTTTCCGCCCGTTGATGCATTTCCCCATCAACCCAATACACGATTGTCCCCGGAACTAAGCTTGTGGTTCTTTTAATCTCTTCTTCAGAATAACCATGACGTCTCATGCAGCCCCCAATTAGTCGCATGCTTTCCATCTCGTTCTTCTCCGGCCCCAGCTTCTGCTCCAGGTCGTGTCCAGCCGCAGCCCGAGCCAAGTCCTCTATCTCAGTTTCACTACATAGGGCCAACTCAGCTAAGACAATCACGTATCCCAAAACCATACCGCTGTGCTTAGGGCCATGATAAAAGCGTAAAGTATCTTCGCCATTCTTCCGGGCAACCAAAGCTTGAAGTTCTCTCATCACCGCCAAAAACCTCTTGTCCATAAATCCTCCTAATATATTGTTTATGTGCCCTCAGATTATATCCTATATTTTCTTCATTAGCTTCGCAAACTCTTCAAACGAAGGCGATTTCTGGTCTCTTTCCGATCTGATTATCTTCTCAAGCGGAACAAAGTTACCCCAAGGCACATTTAGTTTTGGATCCATCGGGTTTACTGCGTACAGAGCAGTGTCCGGCCTCCACAAGTCATCCACCACATAGTTGTAATCCATTTTATTGGATAGTGTTAATACGGAGTTTCCAATACCCGGTTCAATAAATAGCGCCCCTCCTTTTATTTCCTCACCCTCTGGTGTCCTTCCGTATCCCAAATACACTTTCGAAATTTTGCCAAAAGTCCGGGAGCCAGGTCGGCAATCGAGTAAAAAGGAGACCGCAAGTCCGGAAACCACCGTCACCAGCTTGGCCCAAGGCTCTACATGAAAGCCGCGCAAAATTCCGTAAGTCGATAAAGAATGATTGACCTGTTTACCGACAAAATCATACCCCGTCAACAGCTCCACCTCCGGAAAGCGGGCGACCTCACGGAAACTCCCCCGCTCGTCTCCTCGGGTCTGAGACATAATGTGATACAACCCTCCAATTTCCAGCTCTTCAACTTTAGCGGACAGACCCGCCTTAGCTACAACTTTTTCTTGTTCAACTTTTGTTACCAGATTAGTCAAAAATATTAAACTGCTTTGGTCCATATCTCTCTCCTTCATTTCAAGTGCCACCTGTCTTAACTCCTCAATTATCCAATTTGGAAGATATGCCAATTCAAAAGTTTCTCCTTTTACACCCTCCGAAGTTTTGGAATATCGCTCAAAAACCAATCTGTCTTCACCGTTCATCTTCATGAGTATCAATTTCCATGCTTGTTTAACCCCTCGATCTTCAACCAAAACATTCCAAGGCAAACCACTAATCAAACTGGGTCCATGCCAACCAGCTTTCTCAACCGCCACCAAGACAATTCTAGTCCGTCCATGCCGGAGATCACAAAATTCCCGGTGAAACCAATACCTATCGGCGTCCTTCATCTCAGTCACATCGTAGCAAGCGTTGTCTATTTTTTTTAATCATTTTATACTTTCCACAAATTCTTTAAAACTTACCGGAGCAGTCTCTCCCTCTTCGTTTGCCCTAAATTTCGAACCTTGAGGGATACTCAAACCCAATTCTGGATCCATAATATCCAAAGTCCGCATATTATCAAATTTGTTATATGGTCTGTCACCCACCTGATGCGTCATAGCGTCCCCATCTACCGGAATAAAACAATCAATAAGCCCTTCAGGGTTCAAGACCGATCTCCCCATCGACTTTTCGCCGTCTCCCAGATAGAACTCATACTTCTTCCCCATATCCGGACCGGGTCTCATATCAATCATCGCGTAATAAATTGTTCCCCTAAGCACCGTTACCAATTTTGATCTACTCTCCAAGTGGCCGCCCCTGATTACTCCTTCCGGAGACCATATAGCATACATACTTCTTGGCTCAAATTTGTAACCGAGGAAATACGACAACTCAGTAAAGTCGGCCGTCTCCATCACCCAGCCATCCGGCTTGCTTTTGTACTTCACCGAATCAATTACTACCGCATTTGCGAGTGGTAGGTTTTTGTAGATTCTGGGTCCGGTTTTTTTATCTTCCATTTATTCAAATTTACTCGCTTTGCATACAATACTCAAGCAATTCCTTACTCCCTATTCATATCGCAAAGCGTCCAGTGCCGAGATTGTCGTCGCTCTTCTGGCGGGATAAATACCAGTCAATACACCTACCGTAAATGAAAGTACCAAAACAAATAGAGCAAACGGCCAAGGTGTAAAGCTGACAGTTACCCAGCCCACTCCATGCGACAAAGAAAACACAGAAAGGATTAGCCCCAAAATACTGCCAGCAAGCATTCCCGCAGAGACGCCAAACACTCCACCAAGAATCCCCATCGCCATTGATTCTGCCAAGAAAAGTTCCCGTACTTCACTGGACCGCATTCCCATTGCCTTCATTACACCCACTTCATGGGTTCTTTCCAAGAGTGACACCGTCATTGTGTTGAACATGCCTAGCGAAGCCACTGCCAAGGCCACAAAACCAAAAGAGGCGAGCAAAAGCCTTACAGTCACAAACATCTTGTCTATTTGAGCTACCGTATCGGCCACTGACGACGTTTTATATCCCAGCGCGTCCACTTGTTTTCTGACACCGCCCAAGACATCTGCTTTGCTTGCAACTATTTTTGCTTGAGAGTAGTTACTAATCCCAAGCCCTCGAACGTCCTCAAACGGCACATACATTACCGGGCTCGACCCACCGTCAATTACACCCACGATCTTGTACTGAACCGAATCTGACCTAGCCGGTCGCTCAAGATCGGTTTTCAAAATATTCGAGACCAATACACTTGTCGAAAATGTCTCCCCCACCGCCTTGTCAATATCAATACCAGTGGCATCCAAAAATGCCTTGTTCACTACAGCCAGCTTCTTGGCATTAGTAGGAAAAAGCAAGACAATCGCCTCTCTTTTCTGCTCCTCACCATCCACTATCTGCACCCATTCGACTCCATATGCGTCCTTCCCCACCACCGTCGCGGTTATAGTTGCCTCGTCGGCTTTTCCCGGTATCACAATGGTCCCAGCACTAGTTGCCGCAACCAACTCTCCACTTGAAGTACTTTCACCCAGCACTTGCCCATCTACTTTTAGATTTTCCGTACTTTCAACTGCCAGATCAATTTCCGCAATGTATCCTTCTCTCCAGTCTGGAACTGTTCCATCCATAATTGGTTGATAGTCACCATCTTTTTTCTCATAAACAGGAAATACCGCTTTTACCCATTTGCCTAGCGTCTTACCACGATAGTCTTTTCCCTGAGACCCTCTTCCTTCTTTATCTGTATATTCTCCACCCCAGTACTCGTCGCCATGGTAGCCATTCTCAAACCGTTTGGTATAGCCCAAAATCTCTCCTCTCAGACCAGGCTCGCTTCTAACCCGGAGCCAAGAACCTTCCAAAATATTAAACTTAATTCCGCCAAGTTTTGAGTTATAACTAGCCCCTTCAATTACCCAATCGGTCGTCGCACCCGCCACTTGTGGAGCAGGCAAAAAAGATAGTTTGTCCGTTTGAAAATATTCGCCTTTGAGCAAAATCGCGTTTATCATCTTGAGATAGTCACCCGTCACCCCATAGGTCACCACCTCGCTCACGGAATTCTTATAATCCACTTTACCGACCAACGAGACCACCGGTAACACTTTCTCCACTCCCGTCATCACTGAAAGCGCTTGCATGGCACTATCATTCAGTTTCAAAATATTCGATTTACCCAGTAGTACATCAGCCACTCTCAGATCATCGAGCTTTGCTACTCTGCTCACCACCAGTTTCTGAATTCCATATCCAAGTGAGACCAAAAAGACAATTGCCGCGATCCCTAGTGAAACTCCACCAATAGTCACCACCGATCTCATTTTCTTCACCTTCATGTTTCTAAAAGCCAGGCCTATCAGAAACGATCTTTTGACCCCATCTCTTGTTTCGAGCAAATCAATAAAGCCTTCTATCACTTTACCAAACTTCGTTTGCCATACGCTTGCCTTCCCAGTCACTAATCTCTTAATGAAAAATGGCGATGTAACTATCTTCCAGACAAAGTCCAGCAAAAACACAATTACCAGTCCCAAAAAACTAAGCAGTGATAGTAATACCCGACCATCCTTTTGCATCTCCACCACCGTCTCTCTTGAAAAAAAGTTTTTTATATTCAGTCTCCAGTCAATTTTCCTCAGCCGGGACCATAGGCTCAGTTTCGGTTCCCGGTCCAGTTTTTCAGGAACATCAGCACTTCTTTTGGCATCAATTTCTATCAGTGTTTGTATCATTGGATGGTTTTTTTCAAATAATCAGCATCGCTTTCTTCGGCTACACCCTTTGCCACAGCGGCCCCACGTTTACTAATCATGTATTTCTTAATTTTACTTTTCACATCTCCGTCAAACTCTTCTACAATCACCCCATCCATAATGTGAACCACTCTATTGGCATACTTCATATATTCCAAGTCGTGGGTGACCATGAGTATGGTCTTCCCCTGTTCTTTATTAAGTCGGACCAGCAGTTCCATCAGCTCCTCACCAGATTTTGAATCGAGGTTTCCTGTCGGTTCGTCAGCCACTATGACATCCGGATCTACTACCAGGGCTCTAGCCAGACCGACTTTCTGTTGTTGGCCGGAAGATAGCTCTGCCGGAGAATAAGAAGACCAGCTTTCCATCCCCATCAAGGTTAATTTTTCCGTGGCAATTTTCGCCGCCTCGGATGGCAGTTTCCCCATCAGGAACAAAGGAAAGGCCACGTTCTCTATCACCGTTAAAGACTTGATCCAGTAGGATGCTTGAAAAACCAAGCCTACCTTCGTTTTTCTAAAAGCGGCTATTTCGTCCTCGTCCATCTTGTTAAAATCATGATCCGAAAAAATTACCCGTCCTTTTGTCGGTTTATCGAGACCCAGGATAGAGTGAAGCAAAGTGCTCTTTCCGCACCCTGACGGTCCAAAAATAATGAAAAAGTCACCTTTGTAAATAGTTACCGACACTCCCTTTAGAATATTAACTGCTTGGCCGCCCACCATATAAGTTTTTTCAACGTTCTCCACCACCACAACCGGCTCCTTTCCGTTTTTCTGAATTTTTGTTGTGTTGGTCATTTGTTTATATTACCTATTAATTACCTCCAGCTAAACCCCCTAAAAATCCGAAAGCTTGCGACAAATTCCCTACCACCAAGTTCAAAGCCGACTGAGTCGCTTTGGGAGTAATAATCACCATGTCCGTACTCTCGCCCACATTATTGGTTTTATCCGCCGACATAGCCTTGAAGTGATAAACCTTTGAAGGTGAAAGATTTGGCAGAACTACCAAATGGGTATAAGACTGAGAGTTATCAATCTGCGTTTTGTTGGAAAGCGGGCCAGACGAACCATCTCCAAAAACCACTTGAGAGTTTGACAGCTCATCTGTCTCCCAGGAAATAACTACTTGCGCGGTCGCCTCTTCACCATTTCCCTGTACCGAAAGCTCAGTATTCAAATTGGATATTTCCGGCGCTCTGGTGTCAAAAGCTGTCGTAAACGATTGGGACTCCGAGACCGCCTCATTGCCACCTTTGTCCCTCCCCTTGACTACCAAAGTATAGGCAGCGTCAGCCGAAAGACCTTTGATCAGAGCTCTATGACTAGTCGCCAGTATAATATTGACATCGTCCTTCACCAAAGAGGGACTGCTAGATGGATAGTAAGTCACTATCGACGAAATTGGCGTGTTCGAACTCCAGGTCACGAGCACCGTACTGGTAGCCGTTCCCTTCACCTGCTGTAGTTTTATGTTTAGTATTTTTGGTCTCGGTAAAGTCTCAAAAGAGTAAGTGTCCCCCATATACTCCGAACCATCAATGTCATATAGATCGACTCGATAGTAATATTTGACTCCATCCTCCAACCCTTCCAATCTGACACCATAAGTCGCTTCGGTCGAAGAGACCGGTAGTTCACTCACTCCACCAAATGTCGTGGTTTTCCCGTAGACCACTTTGGCTTTGTATGCCCCTGCTGATGTGAACTGAATGGTCGCCAAATCTAGTCCAATATTCACCGCTGATACTTCTTTAGCCGAAGGAGCAGGCGAAGTAGCAAAGGTCTGCTCTTCACTTGTTCCGGTATTTCCATCTTCATCCGTCCACTTTGCCACATAGTAATATGTGGTCCCAGGAGACAAATTGGTTAAGCCGATGGTATGGCTTGTCACATGAACAGAACTCGCTACTTCGGCATCCAAATACTTCCCGGATTTCACTCCGTAAGCCACTTTTGAATCAGCTGTTCTGTCCGTAGACCAGTCTATAGTTGCCTTCTTGGTTGTCACACTGGACTCGACCGGCTCAGCCACTAGTGTAGGCGCCACAATAAATTTCCCGTCGGGATATTGTTCTACTGCAGTTCCAAAAGCCCCGCAATTATTGGCGCTGTCACACGATTTCACTTTGTAAAAATAAGTAAGCTGTTTCAAACCGGTATCAACGTAAGAAATACCCGCGGTCGAAGCTATCTTTTTGTAAGTCACTCCACCGTCATCGGACCTCCACACCTGATAAGTTGCCACATTTTCTGCTCCGTCAGTTGGCTCTTGCCAAGTAATGGCTATCTTCCAAGAGCTGGTCGCTTTTACCGAGACATCGGCAATGTCCATATTTACAGGCATCCCCGGGGCCGCTGTATTGGCAGAAAAACTCACCTGAGCATACTGTTTGTAATCTATATTTCCAGCCTCGTCTTTGGCTACCACATAGAAAGTATTTTCTCCAGGTAGGGTCGCATACGCTCCGGCCGTCAAATTTGTGAGCGGTGTCTCTGATACATTCGTCACCGTCGGCAAGGCATTTACGCTGTAATAATATCGAAGATTACTGATATTTCCGTAGTACACTTGCGGCGCATCCCAATCAAACTCAAATGAATTTGTTGTACTGGTTTCCGGAGATACTACCAAGTTTGCCGGAGGCGATGGTGAGTCGTCGCTAAAATAATAAGCCACCGAAGTTGTTGTACTAAAATTCCCGGCATTATCTTTCGCCCTCAGATAAAAAGTGTTGGCTCCAGCTTTATATGCCGGCACGTCAGTAAGTGACAGTTCGGTGGTACAACGCTCTTGAGCGAATTCGCCGCTTGTGGTTCCTGTCTTGTAACAATATCCGGCGATCCCCGACGCGCTATCAGTGGCAATTCCCCAGGAGAAATCAAAGTTATTAATTGCACTATAGCCAGATGGATCTGCTTCTAGATCAGTGGGTTGGGTGGGTACTACATTATCAAATTTATAAATAAATGGCTGCCAAGCTTCGCTAGTCGTATTGCCAGCATTATCTTGAGTCTTCAAGGCAAAATAATAACTGTTTCCGGAAACCAAACCAGACGTCAAGTAGTTATTATCCGTTTGTAATTCCCCGTCCTCCAGCGGATCCGCGCCACTAGTCGCCTCAAAGCTTACCAAGTAGCCCAAGACACCAGAACCGGTCGCGGTATCTGTCGCGCCGCTTGCCGAACCCTCAAGTGGCCAAGTGATATCGATACTTGGATATGGATACCACGTATTGGTCGCGATGGTCGAGGATCGAGTAGCTGTCGAATAAACAGTCAGCCCGGCATCAAGTGGGTTGGTCGGAGCATGTGAATCTTGAACATAATTGATCGTATAATCAGATACAACCCCAGATCGAATCCCGCGAAGAGAAGTGAGAGTAATCCGTACCTGAATATAAGGATTCACCGCCGAGTTTATTTTGTACTCGTAAGTGGAAGTATTGAGAATTTTTTGCTCCGTGGCCTGTGACCATCCCGACCAAGTTGAAGCGTCGGCGGAAGTCCTAGTTTCCACTTTTAGCGACGCTTCCTCTGCTGTCGTATAACTTAAACGTATATTGCTCCACTTAAACACGTCTCCCAGCGAATGAGTATCCGAGGTATAAATTCCCTTCTCTTGAAAACCGGCCGTGGACGAAGGCACCACATAGACATAGACCCCATCGGCAAAAGTATTTGTTCCTGCACTAGCAAGCAAATAGAGCCTCCCGTCGCCGCCATTTACAATCCCCGCTCCGGCATACACCTGAGCCGGAACTGGAGCCGTCAGAACACTCCATGCATTTCCAGAAATTGAATAGCGCAAGAAATGATTTGAATTTTCCCCTCTAGCAAAATATAAATAACCATCTCCCCCATCAGCCAGTGATCCACCATAATATCCACGATAAGTAGACGAAGGCAAGTCGGCTACCAGAGGGTCAGACCAGGTGTTAGCGGCCACGTCATAGCGGTAAAAACTTACCGTGGCGTCCCCTCTCACGGCATAGATATAGCCATCCTTATAGACCAAACTCGCACTGTTGCCTGCATATGGAATATTTGCCCTCTGCACCCACCTGGAACCACTATCAGCTAAATAGTCATAACGGTAAAAAGAGCTGCCTCCACCTCTCGTCCAGTAGATGTATCGGCTGCCATCGTATATTAAAGTCGTCCCATACTGATTGGCTAGTAGCGGTAAAGCATCATCACTACTCCAAGAGTTTGTAGCGATATCATAGACAAAAAATTTCTGTGTCAGGGAAGCAGTGAAATAAATTTTATTATTGGCACTGTTATAAACAATGTTTTGTCCGTAATTTGCCCCACTCGGCAGTGGTGCCAAGTACATCACCTCACCCGTCACTGTGTTGTACCGAGAAAAATCATTGGCGGCAGCCCCACGGGTCAGATATAGATAATTACCATCCCCCTTGATCACTGCCCCTCCGTATGAAGGTGAATCGTAGGTACTGCCATAAAAATTCTTTCCAAAAACTCCTCTTGTGGGCACCTGCCAAAAGTCGGAGTTTATTTTATATTTCCACATTATTTGTGATGCACCCTGAGTCACCACCAAAAAGTCATCCACGAGACGCATATCGGATCCGTAGTTTATCCCTGCTGGGGCGTCTCGCAAGGCGCTCCATACTCCGGCAGACACATCATATTTGAATAAGTCAGGGGTGCCTCCACCAGGAGTGAAATATAGCGCATGGGTCACAGGGTCATATTCGATTGACGAACCAGCTTGAGCCGACACTGGAGTATCGGGTAAAAGCGTCCACGAATTGTTGGCTATGCTATATGAGGCAAAACCGGGCTGAGCATAGCCTTGAGTGGCATAGAGAGTATCCCCACCATCAAAAGCCAGATCGGCTTTATCATAAACAAGATTACTCGGTCCTCTATCTGGAGCACCAAAGTCAGTATTTGCAATAGACGACCAGGTGTCGGACAGAGTGTCATAACGATAAAAAGAATCATCCGCGTTTCCCCTAAGAACATAAATATAACGGCTTCCGTCAAATTTCAATGCGCTTCCATAATTAAAGGTGTTAGGAGCGTCAGAGGCCGCGGCATCATCCCATGTATTATCAACAATTGAGTATCTTAAAAATGTAGAAGAGTTATATCCCGAAATCGCGTATAGGTAGCCGCTTGGTCCCTCAACTATACCGCCCCCTGTGTAGATATTTACCGGTGATTGCGCCAGTGCCGTCCAGGTATCTGACCCCAAGTCATACTCATAAAACAATTTATCGTTTATACCTCGAAGTACGTAAATCTTATTGGTTTCCGAAACATAAGCCATTGATTGCGCACCATAATACAACACCGCCGGAACCACCGAAAACCTATCTTGAAGCCACAAACCCGCGGCCTTACTGGCAATTTTTATTTCATCACTAAGAAGATTTGCATTAGTGGCACTGCCTGACGCAAACTCACTTGAAAGTGAGACACTAAAGCTCTTCTCAGCCGGTATTCCTGAATAAACATAATTAAAAGCATCAAGAGTGGCAGAAATATTCCCTGCACTATCTTTTGTTTTTATCTTTAAGTAATAACTACCAGCAGACAGAGGTTCTGTTACTGTGTAGTTGGCCGTTGTTTGCCAAGTGCCATTCGTTTGCGGATTCGCCGAATTGTTTGTCCCAAAATAGACGTAATAACCTGCTACAGAGGTCTGGGCATCACTAGCTCCCGTCCAGGAAAAGTATGGACTAATATGTGAATAGGTTGTTCCGGATACGAGATTTGTTCCACCCACCTGAGTGGATAAAGCCGATACCGTACTCGGGCTAGATGGTGCTATCTCATCTCCGGAGTAATTGATTACTATTTCATCTAATACCGGTGTCTGTGTCCTGTCTGTTGATGCCGTCAAGGTCACTTTTGTTTGGAAATATCTACCTGCTGCGGATTGGATCGTGGTGCCAGATAAATCTTGCCACGCAGTCCACACCAATCTATCGGTACTAGATCTAGTTTGGATGGCAATAGAGCTATCTCCGGGAACGGTGGTGGTACTGGTCAAATCTCCAAAGGCAGATACATAACCTAAATCATTAATAGCACTCGTCCATGTTCCGCTTACCGGATAATTAAAACTACTTGGAACGTACTTTAGCACATATTGAGTACTGGCACCGCGAAGGATATATACACTCCCAGTGGCATCCATTTCTATGGCACTACCATCATGCACTCCCCACCTGGCGGCACCCAATGTTGGCATTTCCGGCAGCCTTCGCCAAGAATTTCCCGCAATGTTGTATTCCCAAAGTTCTTTGTCATAATTTCCTGCCGTCGCCAAAATCTTCCCATTGCCGTTATACACCATATCTGCTCCATTCAAAGGTGCGAATGGCGCCAAAGTGAGTTCACTCCATGCATTCCCAGCAATATCAAATTTCATAAAGGTGGACACTCCATTCCCCAGCGTGAGATATAGATTCGTCCCGTCAGAAACAAATGAGGTTCCCAATGTGGGGGTGATATTGGCCGGTAAATCAGGCATGGAGGCGTCATCCCAAGTATTTCCAGAAATACTATATCTCCATGTAGTCAGTGTACTTGCGCCTCGAACAGCATAAATGTAATCTCCAGTGCCTGGATAAGCCAGCGCGGAATATGAGGTGGTCGCTGGAGTGTCTGCTAAGGTAGACCATGTATTTGTAGCAATATCATAAACTTCAAATTGGGAAGTAAGAGTTGGATAACCGGAAAGCATAAAGTATATTTTTCCATTCGCTACCGCCCCTCTGGTAAATTGATATACAGTTTGCCTATCCGCAGGGATATCTGCCAATTGAGTCCACACTCCCGTAGGTATATCGTAGCTATATAAGTTTCTCGTATTGACCCCTCGGATGGTGTATAGCTTATTGTTGTAATAAAAAGAATCAGACCCTCTTCCCACACTAATAGCTACATTGTTTACCACGACATCGGCCGCCCCCAAGAAGATATTGTTGGCCACATCGTATCTGTAAATTTCTTGAGTCCCATTTCGGAATATATACATAATCCCATCAGAAGAATGATACATGGGCGTAAAATTGCTGCCGGGGACAGGCATGGTAACCAAATCAGTCCAGGTATTGGTAGAGAACTGATATCTATAAAAATTGTTGGTTCCATAGCCTCTCGGAACATAGAGATAATCCCCAATAGTTTCCCAGGTCGGATTGTATTCATAAGAATATCCCGGCATTGGAGTCATGGCAACCACCGCCCCCGTAGCAATAGTGTACCGATACCATAAGTGAGTTACTCCAGAAACATAGTACAAATGGTACAAATAGCCGTTGTTATACACCAAACTTCCGTACGGATATCCCGTGGTAAAAGGTCGCATCACTGTCCACGTGTTTAATTCCAAATCATATTTATACAGCTCAGTATTCCCTCTCATAGCATAGATCACAGTCCCGTCAGTTGTCATTTGTGCCTGACCAAACAACTCAGGAAGAGTTGCGAGTTTTGTCCAAGTTTCCGTCGCAATATTATATTTATAAAATAGATCCTGACTATTACTCGGAATTACATAAATATCTCCATTCAAATACACACCATCACCGTAGTTCACTGGAAAAGGCGCCCTGGGCAGAGCTTTCCATTCATCGTGTGTAGGAAAATATCGATAAAACTCATTGTCCCCTGCACCACGCATCATATACACATAAGTGCCATCCGAAACTTCAAATCCAGTTCCCGCCGGGGCCCATTCAGGAGCCTCCTGAACCCTCGGCTGCCAAGACCCATCAGCCGTGAGCTTAATATTGTCGAAGCTCGAATTTGCCTCTGAGTTCACAAATTCTCCCGCGTTCCAATCCACCGTCGTCGAAAGAGATTTGCTTGCTGCCCGCGCTTCTTTTGCTGGCAGGCTCAGCAAATATGGTGCTATCGCACTTAACAATATTTCAGCGGTCAATAAAATACGCAGCAACTTTTTCCCCGCACCAAAGGTGCGCCAAAAATCTCTCTGGGCAGGTTGAAGCATGACTGGCATACACCTTCATTAAACTCTGAATGGAACGACAATTCAAGTATTTTTTCTAACTCCAGTGAGCACAAACACCATAACAAATGTTATAAGAGAAATGGGAACAAATGGAACGACAATTCAAGTATTTTTTCTAACTCCAGTGAGCACAAACACCATAACAAATGTTATAAGAGAAATGGGAACAAAATTAAATCTTGAAATCAAGTTTTTTGTAATCTCCCACCACCGCAATACTAAGGTTTTCTTTTTTAAACATCTCTTCAGCCAGCTTTCCAACTTGATCTATCGTGACTCTCTCAATACTTGCCAATGTCTCTTCTGGCGTATAAATTTTCTCCCTGAAGGTCAAATCAAAAAGAGCTGAGCCCAGTACCTGTTCCGGCTTATCAAAAGCCAAAGCCTGTCTTCCCCTAAATGTCTCCTTGGCTGTCTCCAGCTCCTCTTCCTTAATCTTCCACTTACCGCCACCAGCCAAGCCAAAAGCTATTTCTGTAATTAGTTCCACTGCCTCGTTCAACTTGTTCTTTGGCAGACCAGCTCCCACCCAAAGACTACCTGCGTCGGTAAAAAGGTCAGCGTCCGATCCTATCGCATAAGCCCAACCCCGCTCTTCCCGCACTTCACGCATCAAGCGGGACATCCAGCCATCGCCAAAAATAATGTTGATTAGCTCCAGAGCAAACCTTCTCTTATCATTTGCATCCATGGCTCTAAAGGCCATCACTACGGCCGCCTGCTCCACCTTCCGGCTCACTAGTTTTAGTCTTGTTTCTTTTTGATCTTCCCATGCAAATTTATTTTTGGTTGGCGTCTTCTTTGTATCGCGAGTGAGTGACGCAAATTCTTTTTCAATTATCTTCAATACCTCCTCCTCGTTACCATACCCCCCTACCACTCCCAAAACCATGTTTTCGGCCACAAACCATTTGTCAAAATACTTTCTCAGCTCACCTACCGTCATGTCGTTTAAACTCTCGACCGTTCCAATAATTGGCCTACCCATATTGGTCTGTCCAAAAATCAATCTTTCACACTCTTCTGCCGCCTTCGAATTTGGCCTGTCTTCATACATATACAACTCTTCCAAGATAGTCCCTCTTTCTTTGTCAAAATGTTCTTTGGGCAGTACCGGCTCGGTCACGATCTGGCCCACTATTCTGGCCGCTAGTCCCAAGTTACCCTTGTCCATCTTCACCCAGAAACCCATCTCATTCTGACCTGTATAGGCGTTAAATGCTCCTCCCACCTTCTCCACCGCTTCGTTGATGTCATACATCTTGGGAAACTCCTTGGTACCCTTAAAAACAAAATGTTCTAGAAAATGAGCACTGCCTGCTTCTTTATCCGTTTCCTCACGGGATCCTGTACCCACCATGACCCGAACAGTCACACTTTCGCGCTCTTCTGGCACCAAAACTACTCGTAAATTTCCCAGTTTGTGTACTTTCGGTAAAAATCTCATATCCACCATTTTAACACCCACTCTCTTCCTTATTTATTTTTATAAACCTCAATCTTACTGCCATCAGTCACCACACTGATTGTACCCATCTGATCCGTTCGAAGTACTTTTGCCCCAACTGCATCTAACCGCATCAAAGTATCTCCATGAGGATGACCATAGGTGTTTTTGCTTCCCACGGAGATTACCGCCAACTCCGGGCGCACCTCACCCAAGAACTCTTTTCCGGAACTAAATTTAGATCCATGATGAGCCACTTTTAACAGATCGATATTTTTTAGCACTCCCATGGACTTGAGTGCCAATTCAACCTCAACATCTATATCTCCGGTAAACAAAGCAGTAAAACTACCATAAGTCAGTTTCACCACCAACGAACCCTGGTTATCTGTCAACATAGCACTTTCCAAATCTCGAGAGTCGTTATCATTACCAGACAATATCTCAAAAGATAACATTCCATATCTAATCACATCTTTCCGGTCGGCCTTTTCAATTACTTTGTTGATGTGAAAATCTTTTTTCAAATCCTTCAAGGCACCGGTATGATCCTTGTCTCCATGACTCAGCAACACTACTTCAATTTCTCTGTCCCAGAAAGGAACATTATCCGCAATACACTGAGCCATTTTTGTTTCACTCGGACCCGTATCTATTAACGCCTGAAATGCTCCCAAAACGATCACAGCGCCATCTCCCTGCCCCACATCACAAAACACAATTCTGAGTCTTCCCTCCGGCCACTGTTGCCACGTCCAAACCGTCAGCAATATCCCAACTATCACCCCCCATCTTTTCCAGTTCATGATCCAAAAAATCTAATAACTAGCACCAAGTAATGCGCGAGAGCGTAAGCCGGCCAAGAAAAGAGCCAGGGAAATATTATCATTCCAGCACCAAAAAGCATTAGTGGAGGAACAAAAGGTAGTATCAAAATATTACTTAATATACCAATCAAGGTCAATCTCCCAAAGTGCCACCACAGTATCGGCATAGTCACCAGCATGGTCGACAGTGTAGTGGTCAGCCCTACTTTTCCCAATATCTCCGGGATTTCCCGGCCACCAACCAATGTGAGTTTCTTAGTTAACCAAGGTTCTACTACCATAAGTCCAAAGCTGGCCGCCACCGACAGCTGAAAACTGACACTCTCAATCAAGGTCGGATCAATCATCAGCATCGCCCAGACAGTAAGAAGTAAAATCCAACTAGATATGTTCCCCCTTCCTAGAAGCTGACCAAAGTACATGAACGAAGCCATCCATATCGCCCGCACCACAGGTGGATCGCCACCAGCCAGCAAACCATAAACAATCATGCCTGATATAGCGACCAGAAGAGCTCCTGAGCGCTTCATAATCCAAAAGCTGAGCGACATAATGACTCCCCCTACCAGTAGAATGTTATATCCCGACGCAACAGCAATATGGACTGACCCGCTCTTTATCATCTGCTCATATAATTCTTGCCCTATATCTTTTTTATATCCCAAAACGATACCGGCAACTAGACCTGCTTCTGGCTCAGGCACAAACTTCTTGTAAATATTCACCATATCTTCACGGAAATTATCCACCAACTCCCGCTTCTTAGTTCTTGAGTCCTTGCTTACTTGAGTTATTTCCAAAATGTCTATTTGCTTGCTTACAAGCCACAATTCGCCTCCAAAACTGTCTATCACTTTCCTCTCCAAAGTGCCAATCACACGTACTCTGTCTCCCGCTGTGGCTGCGCAAATTTTTCCTGAATTAATCTTAAAACCTTTCAACTCCATGATACATTCCATATCATTTAGATATATATTGATCACCTTACCTTTTATTGAAATTTGTCTATCTGTATCAAATCGAAGTGTATAAACATATCCCAGAACACATCGCAATACCAACAAGATCAGTAATACAAAAACTCTTTTTATCATTAGTCAGTACAATACTATCCTCCCCTCATTCTTCTCCAATATTTGTTTTGTCAAACCACCCTTAGACACCAACTCTTCAATGGTGGTGTATGGTCTATTTTTCACAATACTATTCACCCGGACAGCCCCAACCCCCTCAAGGGTATCCAATTCACTCAGAGATGCGCTATTAACATTTACTACTCCACCCGTCGTTTTAGCCTCATTATACCCCGGTATAGACGGGGTATCACCGACAAAAGGGATATATATTTTCTGTCCGTCCTTCAATAACTGAGCCATATTTAGGTTCTTTTCACAGTAGCCCCTATCGGCCTTTTCCGAAAATCCTCCAGCTTTTATCAGGGCGTCTTTAAACCGTTCATTTTCTGCTAGTTGATATACCCCAGGTCGAACCACCGCTCCTTCTATATCCACAAATATCTCGCCAGTCATAATTTCTTTCTCATCACTACCATTCAGATATTCCACTTGAACCTGGTTACTGCCTAAAATCCCTCTAAAAAGGCTTCCAGCGCTTATCAGCAGCCCAAGTACCAATATTCCCAGAAGAAACCTGTCTACATATCTGTTCACCAAGGAAATCTTATCACCTATCTACACATATTCCGCAACCATAACAATAAATACCGCAAATTAAGGAGCGACAAGTTATCCGATAATCATCCCTACAAGTCAAGTAGAAGCTCTGCACAACCAAGGCTAATTACTTAATCACTTGCAATATTAAACTGATAATTCAACTACATAACATATCAGATAATCTTCACTTGGTAATTATATTTCCGCACCATATTTGTGAGATTTATCGAGTAGTTCTTTTCTTAAATATCCTGCGGAAATTTACCGTGCTCATTTTTTATTTCTGATATTATCAAGGTATGTCACGGGTTACCATGCATACCGTTTTTTTATCGCTTTCCATCCTCTTCTCTTGGCTGTGGAGTAGTCAGCCAGGTCTCAATCTGTACAATCTACAGCTTACCGGGGTGCTCACATTGGTCTATTTCGCCTCCAAATTTTTCTCACGGTCTAGTGATCAAAAAACTTTTAATTTTACCTCTACGCTCATCCTAACGACCATCTGCCTTCTTCTAATCTTCTCTACAGGAGGCATTTCATCCCCTCTTTTCTTTTTACTGAACTTACTCTTCTTTGCCCTCGCCCTACTTTTTGAACCAATACAAGCAGTCATTGCCTCTTCTCTTATCGTCTCCATTTTCTTGCTACAGAACTATTCCCAGCTAGATACTTTCAAAATAATTAATCTTATTTCCCTCATCCTCATGACACCAGTCGCCGTCATCTTCAGCCGAAACTACTTGGAGATATTGCAAACCAAAGGCCGGATAAAAATTCTCGAAGAAGCGCTGGAAGAAACTGAAGTCGATAGTTTGCTTTGGATTTCCAAAACAAAACCATCTATCGCTTCTGTCCTAAACTCCACCACCGACCTCGTAATGTACTTCAATTCCAAAGGCAGAAATCTCCTTCTTCCCACACCCATCTTAGACAAATTAAAAGCTATTCAACAAGACATGATCGCTCTCTATACTTCCACCAGTTCTCTCGAAAAGACCATCGAAGCAGAAGCCGATAAGGTAAAGTTATAAAGTTAAATAATGGCTTAGATGTTCGGGTATTTTAAGTCCTCTCAAGAACAAAGACGTACTGTATCAGTAAATCACCCCATGACCATACTCAATATATCAAAACAGATCATGTCAGCTTCAACAAAACCAATTGATATAGTTGAAAATCAACCTCAAAATGGACTTTTCGCAATTAAATATCTTATATCTATAGTTATACTTTGTTCATTTTTCACAGCGGTTTTTTCCACGGATGTTAATGCTGATACTCTCACCTCACCTACCTTTGAAATCAATATGGGAACCATAAATATCTCCGGCGGTGGCGCCACTTCCCCCTCATTCAACGTCACCCAAACCACCGGCCAAACCTTTCAAGGTCAATTCGATTCTGCGGGCTTCGTAGTAAAAGCAGGGTTCCAATACATATACCCGCTGACTCCATTTACATTCACCATTTCCAATCTGGATCTAAATTTTGGCAGTCTAGTCCCCGGTACTCCCAGTCTACTGACCAACATTCTTACGGTCACCACCGGCAGCGCCTTTGGATATACGGTTAAAACTATCGAGGATCACCCACTTAGACTGGTAAATGGCTCAGAAACCATACCCGACACCCCCTGTGATCTTGTCTCACCCTGTACCCAGACAGATGCCACCGCCTGGACAGACAATACCCGTTTTGGTTTTGGCTACGGTATTCAGGGAACAGACGTAGATACAGCCGATTTTGTAGACAATACCTATTTCCGCCCCTTCCCGGTACAAAACACGGACGATCCGGCTACCATCATGAGCCGTACAGGCGTCGCCACTGCCTCTGCTGCCACCGTGACCTACAAAATTAACATCCCCGGCTCTCAAGCAGCCGGCACCTACCAAAATAACATCCAATACATAGCCATCCCCTCCTTCTAAATGACAAACATAAAAACACTTCCTTTCTAATAGAACTTGAAACCTTAAACTATAAACATTAAACCTAGCTCTAAAATCTCCTGCTCGCCTCGCTTCCGAAGCGGGTTTACTGTTTACAGTTTATT